>DATGYU010000409.1:0-17817 GCA_035297625.1 Prolixibacteraceae bacterium | reverse complement strand
GATAACAAAGGGCACCGGCCAACTTTTGGCGCTGTAAAAATACTGAAATACATTGGCCCGGGACTACTTGTCACCGTAGGTTTCATTGACCCGGGAAACTGGGCCTCCAACATAGCAGCAGGCTCTGATTTTGGGTTCTCTCTTCTTTGGATGGTTACCTTATCCACCATCATGTTAATCATACTTCAGCATAATGTGGCCCATTTAGGTATTGCTACCGGGTTGTGCCTAGCTGAAGCTGCCACCTTGTATACCAAACCATGGGCTTCGCGCACCATCCTTGGCTCTGCCATGCTGGCTTCCATATCAACCTCACTGGCAGAAATACTGGGTGGAGCTATTGCCCTGCAAATGCTTTTTGATATTCCAATTCCTACCGGAGCAATTCTTGTAGTCCTTTTTGTTGGTGTCATGTTGTTTACTAACTCTTATAAGCTAATAGAGAAAATAATTATTGCATTTGTATCCATCATAGGCTTATCGTTTCTTTATGAGCTTAATCTTGTTGAGATTGATTGGGCTGCTGTAGGTATAGGCTGGGTTAAACCTTCCATACCAGAGGGCTCTATCATGATAATCATGAGTGTTTTAGGAGCTGTGGTGATGCCTCATAACCTGTTTCTTCATTCCGAAATCATACAAAGCCGCCAATGGAACCTTGAGGACGAAAAGGTAATAAAGAATCAGCTGGATTATGAATTTGTTGACACCCTGGTATCCATGCTTATAGGATGGGCGATTAATAGTTCCATGATTATTCTGGCAGCTGCTTCCTTCTTTAGCAAAGGTGTGAAAGTAGATGAATTAGAACAGGCTCAATCAATGCTTGGACCCCTTTTGGGCAATAATGCCGGTGTGGTATTTGCCATAGCACTGCTTTTTGCCGGTGTGGCCAGTTCCATTACTTCAGGGATGGCAGGTGGCAGTATCTTCTCAGGCTTTTTTAGCGAACCCTATGATATCAAGGACAATCATACCAGGCTAGGAATAGGTTTGTCGATAATCACTGCGTTGCTGCTTATTTTTGTGATTAGAGATCCTTTTAAGGCGCTCATCATCTCACAGATGATATTAAGCATTCAGCTGCCTTTTACTATTTTCCTGCAGATCTATCTTACATCCTCTAAAAAGGTGATGGGCAAATATGTCAATGCCAGATCTACAACTGTTACTATGCTCATAGTGGGTAGTATTGTTACCTTTCTGAATATCCTACTTTTTATAAGTTTCTTTTAAAAATTACCGTGTAAGCGCGTTGACTGATTTTCTTAAGTATAAAAGCAACTATCTTAAAGTAAAGTGCATCTTATCCTTACATAAATGAATCAGGACAATGAAAAGAATTTTAATAATTGCAGCCTTAGTTATTTTTGCACTTTCCTGCCAGGAGGAACAGCTCGCATCAGAAAAGTCTTCTTCTGATTTAATGATCAAAACTGGTACTATTTGTGGTTGGTGCTCCAAAAACGATACGCTAAGTATCATTGGAAATTCTGTCAGGTATGTGAATTATACCCAATGTGATAATAGCAACCCTGTCATTATGAAAACAGGGGAGATTGATGCTCAGGTTCTCGATAGTTTACTCCTGTTTCTTGACTATGACGCATTTAAGAAAATAGCACTCAATTCATGTAATATATGTTTCGATGGATGCGATAACTGGATTGAAATCCATACCGGGGAAGAATCACATTATATACGATTTATAGGCAATGAACCCAACCTTAATCCTATCAAAGAATTTATAGAGCGGTTGAATGCCATAAAGATGACCTATCAGTAAAATCTGCGGTAAGTACTTAATAAAATCATTCTTAATAAAAGAGCAGGTTCAGGAATACACCTGACCTGCTCTTGCAATTTCAATAAGTTCACTCAATCAATTATAATGGAATGTTGCCATGCTTGCGCGGTAAATTAGATTTGCGCTTATTTTGAGTCATATTAAGAGCTTGTATAATTTTTGGACGTGTATCCTGAGGTAATATGATTTCGTCGATATACCCAAGAGAAGCGGCCCTGTATGGGTTGGCAAACTTTTCCCTGTAATCCTCTACTGCGGCGGCTTTCTCTTCATCGCTGAGTTTCCCCCGATAGAGTATATTAATGGCGCCCTCTGGACCCATAACAGCAATCTCGGCAGTTGGATAGGCAAAGTTGATATCTCCGCCAATATGTTTGCTCGACATCACATCATATGCACCTCCGTAAGCCTTTCGGGTGATTAGGGTTATTTTGGGCACGGTAGCTTCTGCAAAGGCATAAAGCAGCTTTGCACCATGTTTGATAATACCTCCGAATTCCTGACTTGTACCTGGCAGAAAACCGGGCACATCTACCAAGGTAACCAGCGGGATATTGAAAGCATCGCAAAAACGTACAAAGCGGGCTGCTTTCGCGGAGGAGTTAATATCCAGTACACCTGCCAGATGGGATGGCTGATTGGCCACTATCCCTATTGGCTTACCATCCATGCGGGCAAACCCGATTACAATGTTGGCCGCATAATGTGGTTGTACTTCCAGGAAGTGTTCATCATCAATAATTTTAATAATTATATCTTTGATATCATATGGTTTGTTGGGATCAACAGGTACTACCTGATTCAGGGATACATCTGTTCTGTCTTCAGGGTCTGTACAAATCTTGGCAGGTGGTTCTTCCATATTATTGGATGGAATAAAACTCATCAGTTCGCGGATCATCATAAGGGTCTGTTCTTCATCGCTTCCCGTAAAGTGGGCTACACCACTTTTGGATGAATGAGTGACTGCACCCCCTAGTTCTTCTTTTGTAACATCTTCATGGGTAACCATTTTAATTACTTCAGGACCAGTAACAAACATATGGCTGGTCTTTTCAACCATAAAGATAAAGTCAGTCAATGCAGGTGAATATACTGCCCCTCCGGCACAAGCTCCCATTATGGCACTTATCTGAGGAATGACACCTGAGGAAATTACATTGTTATGGAAAATATCGGCATAACCTGCAAGGCTTTCTACGCCTTCCTGAATACGTGCTCCGCCCGAATCGTTTAACCCTATCACGGGAGCTCCCATCTTAATGGCTAAATCCTGTATCTTTAAGATCTTATCAGCATTGGTGCGACTAAGTGTGCCCCCAAAAACAGTAAAGTCCTGTGCAAAAACATATACCAGGCGACCGTTAATTTTGCCATATCCCGAAACTACACCATCGCCCGGGAACTTTTGTTTGTCTATCCCAAAGTCGGTCGCCCGGTGAGTAACCATTTTATCCAATTCAGTAAATGTGGAGGGATCCAGTAAAAGTTCAATTCGTTCACGTGCTGTCTTTTTCCCTGAAGCGTGTTGCTTTTCAATTCGTTCAGTACCACCACCTGCTTCTGCCTGCTTATTCAGCACTTCAAACTGTTCAAATTTGGCCTTTAAATCCATTTTGTCTTATTTATTCAATTTCTATTAATATCTGATTTGATTCCACGGTACTCCCTTCAGCAACATGAATAAAGGCGACGGTCCCGTCTATTGGAGACTTATACTCGCTTTCCATTTTCATGGCCGAGATGGTAATTACGGTATCTCCTTTTTTAACGATATCACCAACCGCTACCGGTATTTTTACTACTTTACCCGGCATAGGCGATACGATTGTGCGTTCTGATACAATTTGTGAGTTACCTGTGCGGTTACGCAAATACCTGGATTCAGCATCAATGATTTCGAGGTCATAAGAATCAAAATAGGTATAGGCTGTATAATTCTTTGCCTTTGCCTGGGGGACAAGTTCAATGTTATAAGAGCGTCCGTTTGCTAAAATTGAGAAGATGCCTTCATCGTTATGCATCAAATCGACCTGGTAAATCTTATCATCGACTTTTATTTCCAGTAAGTTTTCAAACTGTTTTAATATCTCAATGTTGGCTATACGTTTATCTAGTTTTATTTCAATCGACATATTCTATGGGAGTTACAAGCGTTCAAAATTCTTTTGATAGGTATATTTTTTCCATCTGTTTTTTGCAGGATACATTTGCTTCGAGGTCTGGGCAATGTTTAACTGGTCCAGATATTCAATATATGCAGCAATAATTACCATATCCTCATAGTCATCTGTACACTTTCGGGAAGCTTGAAGTACCTCTTTGTTCTTTTCTATGAAATTAGTGTCATAATTGCCGCTTCTGAAATCTTCGGTATCCATTATCCTTTCCAGAAACTTGATTGAAGTTTTTACTCCGGTGATTTTGTATTCGTATAGCGCTCTTTTCATCCGGCCAATTGCTTCATTCCGGTCTTCGGCCCATACGATAAGCTTTGAAATCATGGAGTCGTAGTGAATAGGAATTTCATATCCCTCGTAAACATATCCGTCGGTACGAACCCCCAATCCAAGAGGCTCAGTGATATTATATATTTTCCCGGGGTTAGGCATGAAGTTATTATCCGGGTCCTCGGCATAAATACGACATTCGATAGCATGCCCTGTTTGTCTTAAATCTTCCTGGGTGAAGGTTAACGGATGCCCTTCAGCCACCAGAATTTGTTGCTTGACCAAATCAATACCGGTAACACGTTCTGTAATGGGGTGTTCTACCTGCAAACGGGTATTCATTTCAAGGAAGTAGAAATTCCGATCATTGTCCACCAAAAACTCGATGGTTCCCGCACCGGAATAATTCACTGCTTTGGCGGCATTTACCGCGCATTCTCCCATTCGTTTGCGCAACTCAGGGGTCATCAGGGGAGAAGGGGTTTCTTCCAGCATCTTTTGATGCCTGCGCTGAACCGAACATTCACGTTCAAACAGGTGCAGCACATTGCCATGATTGTCGCCCAGAATCTGAAATTCAATGTGATGGGGGGAAGTAATATATTTCTCAACATAAACAGAATCGTTTCCAAAAGAAGAAAGTGCTTCAGAACGGGCAGACCTGACTAACGATTCAATATCTTTTTCTTCGGTGATTAGTCTCATCCCTTTACCTCCACCTCCTGCCGAGGCTTTTACCATTACAGGAAGGCCGATCTGCCGTATAGTATCCAGAGCTTCTTTTTCTGTCTTTATACTTTCTGTCGTTCCAGGAACAACAGGCACTCCCGCGGCAATCATCGTCAAACGGGCTTGAATCTTATCGCCCATCTGATCAATAACTTCAGGGGAAGGGCCAATAAAAATAATGTCATTCTCCGCGCATTTCCTTGCAAACTCTGAATTCTCTGAAAGAAATCCATAGCCCGGATGAATAGCATCGACATTTAATCTCTTTGCAACATCAATAATCTTATCAAATTTTAAGTAGCTCTCTGAAGATGCGGAGGGACCGATATGGTACGCTTCATCGGCATAACGGACATGTAACGAGGTACGGTCAGCATCAGAAAATACTGCTACTGTTGATATTCCAATTTCGCGGCAGGTACGCATTATTCGAATAGCAATTTCGCCACGGTTAGCAATAAGGATCTTTTTGATTTTCTTCATTTAAATAAATAATTATCCATAAGAAATATTTTACACAAACTATAGTGGCACGTTTAAAAACCCCAAAACAGTCAATTTGTTTGATTTATTGAGGTTTATTTATTCATTCACTACCGGTTCCGGTAAACAGGTCGAGCCAAATATATACTTTCATATTACTTTACAATCAATTTGAATAAAGTCTCATGAAATATTTTTGTGCTTATCTTAATGGAAAATTGGAAGGAATTTTTTTTATAAACTTTTATTTAATTATTGAATATCTGAATATTGCAAATGGTCCATTCATTGTTGAAAGGCTCATTACTGTTATAATAATTGAGAGAATGTCCTCCAAAAATGTTTGGCTGGTCTAAAAATTTGTATTTTGAATTCAAATGTTTTGATAAACGAATTTTATGCCATTTTATGCGATTTTTGGTTGTTGCACAGCCTCTTACGATCAAATTTGGAATGCCTGCCAATAATCTTCGTGTTTTGTGATAGAATTTTGTTCATGGCTCGTTACTTATTACTTTCTTTGTCCGGATATAAGGATTCATGGCTTTCTGAAGCATGAAAATCCTTTGTTCTATTTCTATAATAAAAACATTTACTGCTAATTGTGAGGCTTTCAGATTATATTCCTGTTTACAAAAAGAACCTGACCCTGGCGGTTCCCGTTATCTTTGCACAGATTGGACAGGTAACCGTTAACCTTACCGATAACATGATGGTAGGGCATGTAGGAACTACCGAGTTGGCTGCAGCTTCGTTTGCCATTAATGTTTTTCATATAGGCATGTTGTTTGGACTTGGTATTACCATGGGCCTTACCCCGCTGGTTGGTCAATCCTTCAATGCCCAAAAGCCTGAACTGGTATCCGGGTGGCTTAAAAACGGAATGCTTGTTCATTTTCTGTCGGCTATCCTATTGGCCTTGTTAATGTCATCGGTAGTCTTTTTTATGGATCATATGGGCCAGCGTCCTGAAGTTGTCAAAGCAGCTATTCCTTATTATTTAATAATGGTGGCTTCTTTAATTCCCATGCTGATGTTCTTTTCCATCAAGCAATTCTTTGAAGGCATCGGCAATACCAAAATAGCCATGGTCATAACCATTATTGCGAATCTGGTTAATATCGGTCTTAATTATATCCTGATCTTCGGGAAGCTGGGCTTTCCCGCCTTTGGGCTTAACGGTTCAGGGGTGGCTACCCTGATCGCACGATTAATGATGCCCTTTCTATTCATACTTATCGTCCTTAAGATGCCCGCATTTAAAGTTTATTTTGATGCTGCCCTGAAGGCTCACTTTGACTTTTCCAAGATGAAAAGGATGATGTCGGTAGGATTGTCTATCGGCATGCAAATGGTCATCGAAATTCTTGCTTTCAGCTTTGGGGCCATCATGCTGGGATGGATTTCAAAAGAAGGTTTGGCCGGTCATCAGGTGGCTATTGGAATGGCATCGATGACCTACATGATATCTTTTGGAATGGCCTCAGGTACAACCATTAGGGTAAGCCATGCCTTTGGCGATCACGACCGCTCAGAATTAAAATGTACGATATTCGCATCCCTGCACCTTGTAATTGCCTTTATGTCGATTATGGGAATTTTATTTATTGTACTTAGAAATCACTTGCCATTGTTGTTTACCAATGATCCTGCAGTAGTTACTATTGCAGCAGGATTATTGATCGTAGGCGCTTTCTTTCAAATCTTCGATGGCATGCAGGTAGTTCTGCTGGGTGCATTGCGTGGAATGGCAGATGTAAGAGTGCCCATGTATATCGCTTTTTTCTCCTATATCGTGGTTAGTTTGCCTGTCAGTTATCTTTTTGCTTTTATCCTTCATTTTGGCTACCCTGGGGTATGGATAGGATTTGTTTTTGGACTTTCAACTGCAGCTGTGCTTTTTGGATTACGTCTTAAATCACAGCTGGCCCTTTTAGGCAATTAAATCGAATACCAGTGGAGATATTAAGCTTTAAATCTCACGTTCCAGATTCCCAGGTCCGAAGGACAGAAGGATTGAATGTATGGTTGGTGCATTTGTAATACAGCATACTGCTCCGGTATCTTGTCTTAAGCCTTTGGGCCAAGCAGAAAAGCCGTGAAGGGATGTGTGATTTCAATTAAAATTGTTTCAAAAACAGATGGATTGTTCGTTTTTTACGATGGTAAAAAATGGAGTGTCTAAGCTTATTTCTGACATTATTAATCACCAACTGTTCCAGTTAATTCCTTACTTTATAAAACAAAAGTAAAGCTTAACCTGGATATTATTTTTGGACTACTGCAAACCATGGGATCACTGATCTCTGAACACTTGCAACTGATCAGTTTTAAAAGTTACCTTTGCAGAAAATTAAAAACATCTGTTGTGACTTTTCTTGAATTAAATTTAAATACGCCGCTTTTCAATGCATTGAATGATCTGGGTTTTGAGAATCCAACGCCCATTCAGGAAAAAGTATATCCTGCTGTCATGTCAGGAAGAGATACTGTTGGCATTGCCCAGACCGGCACAGGGAAAACCTTTGCATATTTGATCCCGATACTTCGTCAGTTAAAATACTCAGAACAAAAACATCCAAGAATACTGATTGTCGTTCCTACCCGGGAACTGGTAATGCAGGTTGTCGATGAGGTTAAGAAGCTTACAAAATATATGACAGTGAGGGTGGTAGGAGTTTACGGCGGTACCAATATCAACACCCAAAAGCAGGTCGTTTATAACGGGATGGACATTTTGGTAGCTACGCCCGGACGTTTGGTAGATTTGGTAATGACAGGTGTTTTAAGATTGAAGTCAATTCAGAAGTTAATCATTGATGAAGTGGATGAAATGCTCAACCTTGGGTTCCGCCCCCAGCTGATGAGCTTCCTTGATAGCTTACCGGTAAGAAGGCAAAATCTGATGTTTTCAGCCACTTTAACTGAAGAAGTGGCTACTATGATTGCCGATTACTTTTATGAGCCTGAAACCATAGAAATAGCCACGCAGGGCACTCCACTGGAACAGATTGAACAGTATTACTATGAAGTTCCTAACTTTTACACCAAGGTAAATCTGCTGGAACATTTACTACGGGAGGAAAAAGTATATCAAAAAGTATTGGTTTTCGCCGCTAGTAAGCAACTGGCCGACCGAATATTTGAACACCTGGACCCTAATTTCCCGGAACAGATTGGAGTGCTGCATTCCAATAAGTCCCAGAATTACCGTATCAACTCATTGGAGAGATTCAAAAATGGTACTTCTCGTATATTGATTGCCACCGATGTTGCCTCCCGTGGACTGGACATTCCCGATATAACCCAGGTGATAAATTTTGACACTCCTGAAACTGCAGAAGATTACATCCACCGTATTGGAAGAACAGGCCGCGCCGAGAAAGCAGGTATTGCCATCACTTTTGTAAATGAAGTGGAGATGAAACAGCTCTCAGAAATTGAAAAGTTCATGAACAAGACTTTGGAAGAACTGCCTATTCCCATGGAAGTGAAGATTTCTACCATCTTTACGGAGGAAGAACGTCCTGTTTTGTTTGACAAGGAATATCTTGCTAAACCGGACATTAGCGACTCGCAGGGCGCTTTTCATGAAAAGAAAGAGAAAAACAAAAAGGTAAACCTGGGCGGTCCCGGTAAGCGCAATCCAAGAAAAGAGAAGCCGGTAAATAGGGGAGTAATGAAGAAAAGGGCAGCAAGAAGCAAATAATATTGTTCTACTTGAGGATTATATATTACGTATATTTGTAATAATCCATTAAATACTGGAAACAATGAAGTTTACTTTAATCATAAAGAAAGGTAAGAATGGTTATTTGATTGGACAAATCAAAGAATTACCTGAAGTCTTTACTCAGGGGATGACCGTTCATGAATTAAAGGAAAATATTAAAGATGCGCTGGAAATGTATTTGGAAGATCTCCGAGAGAGATATCAACCTGATTGTGATATGTTACAGGAAGAAGAAATTACCTTTAACTAATTAATGAAACGGGCAAAGATTATTAAGTTTCTAAATGAGCATAATTGTGGATTTATAAAACATGGCGCCCGTCATGATAAATAAATGTACCACAACAATGGCAAAAGAACAATGATACCGCGCCATCCTGATATTGATGATGATTTGTGTGAATTGATCTGCAAACAATTAGGGATACCCAAACAAAAAAATTCTTTGCCCCTTTTTATCTTTATTTGAGTGTTTACAAATCAGATTAGAAGATCAATAATCTTCATGGCATTCTGATGATTGGAAAAGGATTCATCCAGCACTTGTTTTCTCTTTTCAATATCTTCAACCGTAAACTCCTTTAGGAGTACAACATTCACTGCTTCAATCATTTCTTCTGGACTATCCGCTTTGTAGCATAAATGTTCCAGCCCAGTATTGTCAGTCATCATCGAGTTGGTAATGCAAAAACGCCCTGAAAAAAGGGAAGCCAGCAGTTTTAATTTAATGCCAGTATCCTGGAAAGTAGGGATCAATGAAATATGAGCATTCTCAATCAGTGATTCCATCTCTTGCTGATTGGGATTGGCAATCAATCGGACATTAGCATGCAAACTAATCTTTTGCACAAGCGATTCAGAGGGATCTTTTCCTGCTATAATTACCGGGAAATTAATTTTATCTACTACTTCATCCACAAGAAAGGTTACAGCCTGTATATTTTCAGCAACCGAAAGATTGCCATGAAACAGGATATATTCTCCCTTGCCAGGTTTGGATTTAATTTCATTATATGGATGAAAAGCTGGAATTAGGTGCGAATGGTGGTACTTTTTATTAAAATAAGCGTAATCGTTAGGAGATATGCATAACAGATGATTGGCTTCCTTCAGGATGGCTTCAAACCTTTTAAGCTTGAAAGCTTCTATCCGGTAAAAGGCTCTTTTGATGAAGTTCTTTTCCGCAGAATATAGATGATGATAGTACTCGTGTTCAATATTATGCGTCCTTACCAATTTAACATGGTCTTTCAGCATTGGATGATTTAGGTAGTAACAGGTATGTAGTCCTTCAAAAATAATTGGGGCTTTAAGAAAGGATAAATTATTAATTAGTTGTCTGTTAGCCCTTGTTACTACAATATATGGTTTAAGAGAACGCTGGTAGTTGATTCCTTTAGGTCTTTTATAATAATAAACACTTTCGCAGTATTTCTCCAAAACAACAGCCTGTGGCCGGTTGTATTCAAAGCAATGCAGATGTATAATTACGCCGCACTCATACAATGCCTTTATCTTGTAAAAAACATCAATTACGCCACCATAATCAGGAGGATAGGGGATATTAAAGGCTACGAGTTGTATAATTTGTTTCACTGCTTAAATTTGTCCTAAATATAGAAAATAAAAAACCATGGACTGACTAATGGTCCATGGTTTTCTTTATTACCATATATTTTAATTTCGGCATATGAGAAGCCTTTAGTAACTATTCGAATGGTCAATCATTCAGCTTTATGCCACCATAGCGGCTATTGATTGTAACTGTTCCGCCGCCTGTACCGACATGGCCATCCAATGAAAAGTTCTGATTATCTTTCACTTTATCTCCTTTAAACCGGTCTTGCGGATAGTTGACATCACAATAACTGCATTCGGCTTTTAGCTCATAGCTCAAATTATTTAAGTTAATATTGACACCACCATAGCTGTTTTCTATATTTATTTTCTTGAATTTTGCATCCACTTCGTTAATTCTAACAGAGCCGTAGCCAGTATTCAAATCAAAAGTCTCATGTATTAAGCCAATTTTGTAACTCGAATATTTTGATTCTGATTTTAAGTTACCTAATTCATCAATGCTAATATTATCATATTTGGAATCCAAATGAAGGTTATTAACCCTGTGAAGGTTGATGCCGGGTGAATATTTGGAATCCAGATTTAGCTGACCAAATTCCCCTCCGTTCAATTTTGAATACTTGAAAACCATTGCTGCTTCATTAACTGATTCAATATCAGCACTACCATAATTAACATTTACTACTGCCTGACTTCCGGACGGGATTTTTATACTTCCGGCTGTCATACTGCCATAGCTGATATTAAAAGTACCTTTGCCTTCCAGATCATTGATTACTACATTGCCATACTTATTGGTAATATCCAAATCCTTGTTTTTAGGAATATTTACCTGGTAATTAATTGAAAAATTTTGTCTGCTTCTGAAATCTTCTTCAATATTGGTTTCAGCGCTTACCAATCCGCCTGATTTGTCAAAATCAACACTAATCTTATCGATCAGGTCTTTTGCCTTGCTTTCCGAATTATTCTCAACGGTGATGATCACTTTAATTGTAACAGAGTCACCTCCTAAATCATTGATCTTTATATCACCAAACTTATTGGTCACCTTAAGGGCAGTGACTGCACTCTTTGGCCAGGCTTTTTTGATGTTTTTTGTATAATCTGCCCCTGCAGCACTTACAAGTGTTGAAGTGGCCAAAAGCAGAGCGAGCATAATACTAAATATTGATTTCATGGCTTTTGTTATTTTTTTGTTGTTTTACTTCCTGTAGTTTATTAATAATTAAATTGATCACATTCATTCTTGCCTGGTAGTATTCAATCATGGCATTGATGACACGTTCATCATTTGGGTTAGCCTTTAAATCTTCCTGAAGTTTTTGATACATATGGTCAAATTCCTGTTGCTCACTTTGCATCATTTGTTGTTCCGATTCAGAGATATACCCCTCCTTGCTAAGCTTATTCCATTGGTTCATGCCCATTTCAATAGCATTGGTATAATAAAACTCCACTTCTCTGTATTCAGGTGAAATCGAACCAAGTGTCATCTCTGCTTTCTTTTCAGGTGCGAAATAAATCCTTGCCTGATTAGCCGCCAGCAATACAAACACTATTATTGCAGCAATCCTGAGTAAGGGTTTAAGTTGAATCATCCTATTGGGTTTTGATGCTTTTTGAAGCCTTGCTTCAAAACGTTCAAAGTGACCTTCCAAAGGTTCCTCGTCCAGAATCGATTCCCTGTTATTTATTATTAGTCTTTCTAATTCATCCTTCATGACATTCATTTTTTAACTGTATTCAAACAACTCTTCTTTCTTTAATAGCTCCCGCAGCTTTAGTTTAGCCCTTAGAAACTGTGATCGGGAGGAACCATTCGAGATACCCAGTATTTGTGCAATCTCTTCATGATCATAGCCTTCCAGCAGATAAAGCGTTAGAACAACCCTGTATCCATCCGGCAATTGCTGTATTGCTTTTTTCAGGTATTCTGTGTGAACTTCAGAGATCACGATACCTTCAGGTTCATCCTCCGGGATCTTTTCGTTGATTTCTTCAAATTTCACCTTTCGCTTTTTCAGATAGTCCAAAGAACGGTTGATCACAATCTTTTTAAGCCAGGCACCAAAACTTACCATTCCTTCATAGGTGTCAATCTTTGTAAAGGCCTTCAGAAAAGCCTCCTGCATCACATCTTCCGCTTCTACTGGATTGCCCACCATACGAAGACAAACATTGTACATGGGCTTGTAATACACCTTGTAGAGCTCAAATTGTGCTTTGGTATCTCCTTTACGACACCTGTTGATTAATTCCTGATGAATATTTTGATACTGCGTTTCCAACTATTTATTTTGTTTTCTGTTTGAATGACGAGGGTAAAAAAACAATGTTGCATCAATAAGAAAGATTTCTTACTTTACAGTCAATTAAAAGTACAAAACAGATGTCAGATCATCAACATACATCAAGGAATTTAGCAGCAACAGTTATTCTAAACGGAATTATCACCATTGCACAGTTTATTGGAGGAATTATTTCTGGTAGCCTTGCCTTAATATCAGATGCCCTGCATAACCTTAGTGATGTCATTTCGGTGATTTTGGCCTATTTGGCTTATCGTATCGGCTTAAAACCAAAAAACATCCAATCAACCTTTGGGTATAAAAGAGCAGAAATATTGGCCGCCTTTATCAATGCCATTACCTTGATAGCCATTTCAGTATATTTAATGGTTGAAGCAGGCAAACGATTTCTCAACCCGAAAGAAGTGGATTTTCATTGGATGCTGTGGCTGGGCGTATTGGGTGTTTTAGCCAACGGACTTTCGGTATTTCTTTTGCATGAAAATAAAGAGGAAAATCTAAATATCAGGGCTGCCTATCTTCACTTGATTGGAGATGCCTTGACATCACTGGCTGTAATTTTGGGAGCTGTATTTATCTGGCTTTTTGAAATCTACTGGATTGACCCGTTGGTAACTGTTTTAATCAGCTTATATATTTTTATCCATACCTATAAGATACTGAAAGAAAGTACTGGCATATTAATGCAGTTTGCTCCCACAGCCATAGATCAAAACGAGATTATTCAGGTCCTTCAGGAAATAGATCAGATTAGCAGCATTCATCATATCCACCTGTGGCAGTTATCCGATCATGACATTTATCTTGAAGCTCATGTGCTCTTAAGAAATAATTATCCTGTTTCTGATACCCAGTCGGTAACAGAAAGCGCGCAACAGCTCTTAAAAAGTCAATTTGGGATTACCCATACCACTTTTCAATATGAATTCAATTCTTGTAAGGAGACTGCTTTCTAATCGTTAGACGATTCTTTTCAGTTCATTTTCTATCATTGAATGAGTAGCGGCAGAAACACTTACCAATGGTAATCGAACCTGGTTCTTTCCGGTTCCCATAATTTCCATCAAAGCTTTTACTCCAGCAGGATTTCCTTCCCTGAAAATAAGCTTAAACATTTCCGTAAGTTTTAGATGAAGATCTGCGGCAAGTTGCATGTTTTTATTAAGGGCCGCATGGGTAAGCTGGCTTAACATGGCCGGCATGGCATTTCCAAGGACCGAAATGACCCCGATAGATCCAATGGCTATTGAAGGGTAGGTGAGTGCATCATCACCTGAAATTACTTTAAAGTGTTCAGGAGCATTGGCAATAATTTTTGCGAATTGGGCCAGGTCACCAGAAGCTTCTTTAACAGCAATCACCTTTTTGGAGAGATTTGCTATACGAAGAGTGGTGTCAGCTTCCATATTTACGCCTGTTCGCCCGGGCACATTATATAGGATTACCGGTACAGGACAGGCTTCAACAACCGCCTTAAAGTGCTGATATAAACCCTCCTGAGTGGGCTTATTGTAATAAGGAGTAACCGACAGAATAGCATCCACACCCGTAAAGTCTGTAGTTTTGATCGATTGGACCAATCCCATGGTGTTATTGCTACCCATACCCACTACAATCTTTAATCGTCCGGCATTCTTTTCAATAACAAAACGAATGATTTCCTTTTTTTCAATATCCGTTAGAGTAGGTGTCTCTGCTGTAGTCCCAAGTACTACCACATAATCAATTCCACCTGAAATCAATTCTTCAATTAATTGTTCCAGGCTATTGTAATCTACACTTTTATCTTCATTAAATGGTGTAATTAACGCAACTCCTGCTCCTGTAAATGGATGTGTCATTCTATCGTTGTTTTATTTATTCTCGTTAGATAATATAAAATCTGCTCCGCCAATTGTTCTGCATCAGGCTGTGTCTGAAAGACTATATTTAAATCAAAATAATTCTGCGTACTTCCCGAATATCCGATTTTAAAGTTCGCTTCCGACAGTGCTGCAACATAAACCAACGGAAAATGCTTATTAACAGTCAAATCGATCAACAAATCAAATTTCTGATGGATGAAATTATCAACCAATTGTGCAGAAGGTACTTCTGTCCAGAAATTGGTTTGTCTTCTGGTGAAACCATTAATACCCTCAGGAATCTTTGCACTTCTTACAGGAAAATAACACAAGCCGTTGGTTTTTATTCCTGCCTTATTAAGCCTGTCCTGAATCTTGCCAAAGGTTTCCTTTTGATCTGTCATCCATAGAACACCAGCCGTTTTAGCGGTATCCAGGTTATTAACCTGCTTTTCTCTTGTAACCAAACTCATTTTAGAGTTCAGAATACGCTTGGCAATTCTTGAATTTAATCGCATAATCTGATGCAAAAATAACAAATTGTTTGTTTTACAATCTTCAAAACCCTTAATTATTGCAGATTGATAGTTAAAAGCTTAAAATATTATTAATCTATTACTTTTATTCCAGCAACTTCAGGAATTCATCTTCCGAGATAATGGGAATTTTCAGTTTTTCTACCTTTTCCAATTTACTCGGTCCTACATTGCTTCCGGCCAGCATATAACTGGTATTCTTGGAAATAGAACTTACATTTTTGCCTCCGTTTTGCTCTATCATCTTCTTTAAAGCATCACGGGAATGCTTTTCAAAGGTACCCGAAATAATGATACTTAAGCCTTCCAACTTATCAGAACGATTGGCAATAGTGGATTCATCCAAACTCATTTGCAACCCTTTTTCCTTTAGCCGTTCAACTAATTCCAGATGCTGAGGGTTAGTGAAATACAAACGGATGCTTTCAGCAATGCGCCCTCCAATATCACCGATGGCAGTGAGTTCATCCAAACTGGCTTTTTCAATATTTTCTATGTTGACAAGACGATGGGCCAAAATCTTTGCAACTGTCTCTCCCACAAAACGAATACCCAATGCGAATAGCACTCTCTCAAAGGGTACATTCAGGGAATCGCTCAATCCCTTCAATATTCTGTCAGCTGATTTATCTCCCAGCCGTTCCAGTTTGGTGATTTGTTCTTTTTTCAAATCGTATAGATCGGCCGTATTGCTCACCAGCCCTTCATTGTATAACAAATCGATGGTCTCGGCTCCAAGGCCATCAATATCCATTGCCTTTCGACTGATGAAATGCTCTATTTTGCCCTTAATCTGGGGAGCACAGCCGTCTTCATTGGGACAGTAAAAAGCAGCTTCCCCTTCCCGGCGAATCAAAGCACTGCCGCATTCAGGGCATTCCTTGATAAATTCAACAGGTACTGCCATGGGATGTCTCAACGTTTGATTCACTCCAACAATCTTTGGAATGATTTCACCCCCTTTTTCAACAAACACGTCATCCCCGATATGCAGATCAAGATTTTTAATAATATCGGCATTGTGCAGTGAGGCTCTTTTAACAACCGTTCCTGCCAGTAGTACTGGTTCCAAATTGGCAACCGGGGTTACCGCCCCTGTACGGCCTACCTGGTAAGAAACAGAGCGCAAAACAGTGCTGGCCTGTTCGGCTTTATATTTATAGGCAATGGCCCAACGGGGCGATTTGGCTGTCGATCCCAAATACTGCTGAAGGCTTAAAGAATTCACCTTAATGACAATACCATCAGTGGCAACGGGCAGTTCAAAGCGCTTGACATTCCATATATGGATGAATTCCAGCACTTCATCGATGTCTTTGCATTTCTGGGTATTAGGCGATATTTTAAGTCCCCATTCCCTGGCTTTTTCCAGATTTTCCATATGACCTTTGGCAGGAAGGTTCTCTCCAAGCATATGATAGAAATAGGCATCCAGCTTACGAGAGGCTACTACGGATGACTTTTGCGATTTTAAAGTCCCTGAGGCTGCATTGCGAACATTGGCAAACGGGGGCTCTCCTTCTTCAATGCGTTCTTCATTAATTTGGGCAAAGACAGAAAATGGAAGTAAAATCTCTCCACGAATTTCAAATTCTTCAGGATAACCGTTTCCTTTTAATTTTAAAGGAATGCTTCGAATGGTGCGTACATTGTCGGTCACATCGTCCCCGAAAGTGCCGTCACCACGGGTAATGGCCTTGTCCAACACCCCATTTTTATATCTTAATCCAATGGAGGTACCATCATATTTTAATTCGCAGACATACTCAAATTTCTGATCGGTAAGCTTTCTGATCTTCTGGTCAAAATCCCTTAACTCTTCTTCAGAGTAGGAGTTGGAAAGGGAAAGCATCGAATATTGATGTCTTACCTGTTTAAATTCCTTGTTTAGATCACTTCCAACACGCTGGGTGGGAGAGTTGGGGTCATAAAACTCAGGGTGCTCTTTCTCCAGTTTCTCGAGCTCTTTTAAAAGCATATCAAACTCAAGGTCTGAAATAACTGGCTGAGCTAAAATATAGTACCGATAATTGTGTTCGTCGAGCGATGATCTTAATTCTGCGATCCTTTGGCCAATGTCTTCGTTGCTCATGGGTTTTAAAATTTGCACTAAATTACAAAAAGAAGGTTTAGAACATTGCAATTTATAAAGGCAACTTAAAAAACTAATACCATAAGTCCGATATTAGAATTTTTAGGGTTTAAAATCAAAGTAATATTCAATAAGAAACAAGAAATAAGGAATAAGAAAGTTAAAAGTCGCCCTTTCTTATTCCTTATTTCTTATTCCTTGTTTCTTATTTCTTATTTTGTCCTAAACTCGGACTCACATTATTTCTTCA
>DATGYU010000408.1:0-13299 GCA_035297625.1 Prolixibacteraceae bacterium | reverse complement strand
GCGCTTGTTTTATAATTCAAATATAATATATAATCCTTGAATTATGTCTACAAAGCAAACAAATAAATCACTTCGAATTATTTTTCTCAACTGGTATTAACTCTTCAATCGAGCTACCTTTGAACCAATAGTTTTTTTGTTTCCATCAAATCACCAGCCTGCAAGCGGTAGTAATAAATTCCGGAAGGAAGACCTGATGCATCCCACTGACGCTCATGATTCCCTGCTGTCAATTCTCCCGACGCCAGCGTAGAAACCTCCATGCCATTAGCATTGAAGACTTTCAGCGAAACAAAGGATTTGGTAGGTACATTAAACGAGATAGTGGTCTTTGGATAAAAAGGATTGGGAAAGTTCTGACTTACTCCCTGTTTTGTATTTTCTCCTTCAATAGATGAAGTGCCGGTAGTAAGGCCATAAACCCTCACGTAATCAACAAACAGGGTGTCGGGGAATGCCGTAGTGGCTGTAGGATTGCCGGGCCAGACTCCGCCAACCGCCAGGTTGAGCAGAATAAAAAACGGGGCATGAAACTCATTCGTGCTGTTGATATTATTGGCAATGCTGGCTTCACCATATGATTTCCCATCCACAAACCATTTAATCGCTTTGGTATCCCATTCGATACCGTATACATGATATTTTGTGACATCGCAAGTAGTGGTTTTTCCATAGGAAGCATGCCCGTTATTGTCCCAGTGGATCGTTCCATTGACCACGCTGACAGAATTAATATGCTCCAAAATATCAATTTCACCACACTTTGGCCAACCAACTCCTGACTGGTTAACACTTTTGCCAAGCATCCAGAAAGCAGGCCAAATCCCCTGCCCCACAGGCGCCTTGATGCGGGCCTCAATTTTCCCGTAGGTAAAATCATGCAATCCCTGGGTTTTCATGCGCGCCGAGGTATAGCTTTTACCCCCGTAGTTTTCTTTTTTAGCGATAATCATAAGGTTGCCATCACGAACAGTCGCGTTGTCAGGGCGGCTTGTATAATATTCCAATTCATTATTTCCCCAACCATTGTTATTCCCTGTTTCAAATACCCAATTGGATTTATTTACGCTGGTACCATCAAATTCATCGGACCAGACCAGCTGGGTAAACTGTGCTTTAGCCTGGAAACAAAAAAATACAAACAGAAATAGAATAAATACAAAGCTTTTCATTGGTGACATCCCTTTAGTTTAGTTATAAATAGTTTCCAAAGATATTGAAATTACGGTTTATTTTTATAGGCCTGGGGTATGAAATCAGCAATTGAACTTTAGGATGGTAATTCGTTTATCCTCCCGGGCGAAAAAAGGTGAATAAATCCGCCAGATTAATCTAAAAAAGGTGGGGTCTATAAAATAAAGGAGAGATAGACTTTTGGAACTTCTGACAACAGTTATTTTCGTTGACAGTATCCTGTAAAACAAGCATTTTTTTCCAGAACTGCTAAGATTTGTGAAATGATTTATATCCTTAATTTCACTTTAAAAATCTTTCCGTAAGTCTTTCACTGAGCTTAATACAGATAGGTTTCTGTTTTTATCCTCTCCCTAAGCATTTCCATCATCCGTAACCCATTAGTAACTCATTAGTAACCTTTCTGTAACTTCAGATACAGAAAGGTTACAGAAACCTTAGAGAAAGGTTACAGAAACAGCAAATAGAAAGGCAATGCAAAGAGACTGAAAGGGCATATAAATGACAAAGGGGAAAATTTCTTTTAGAAATTGTCCCCTTTGCTTTTGATGCTGCCTTGGATTAAAAAACTTATTCAATTTATTATTCTTGTTAGTAGCAGCATTTGCCTATTTATACGGAGTGATTTGTTTGTGGTTACTAATTTTAATAAAAACAGGCTAATTTCTTTGCTTTTATTGCATACTAAAAATCATAAAGCACAGCAACACAACACATTAAAAAATGAAAATATTTCTGTTTTTTTTCATGTCTTTTGTATTTTGCTATACTTCATCAAAAAAATGAATTAATCAATCTTGATGGAACCAAAGAATTTTTCCTGTAAGGATGGCTCAGATTTGGAGTCTGCCGTTGAGCTTACCAAAAGGAATGTGATGAATTTATTTTCTTTCAGGATGAACTTGCCCATGCCATGTCTTATGGCGCCAGTACTCCCTAATTCAAATTCAAAATCGCTCATCACCAGTTTGCCGGCAATGGTATCCTTCCTGTGAATCAGTTTTCCCTGCATAGGCTTAAGAAATTCGTTCACATTCACTTCCAGCCCTTCCTTTAACTTTTCCTGACTCAGGCCATTAAGGCTGGTATCCTTAATAGCCACTACTCTTAAGTCGACAGTGCCTACTTTTGAACGGATCAGAACATTTCCATCACCCATGTCATTCTTTTTATATTCTGAAGGCATCATAACGGAGACTCCATCAGTAATCATTACCCTTTCTTTTAGGGGAGAGCGATGACATCCTACAAAGCACATCAATGAGAGAGTGCACATTAAAACAGCAGTTAATTTATTCATTCTATTTTATCTTGTGATTTTGAACCTTTGGTGCCCACCTGGAGGCACTTAATAAAATTATCTTTCAAAAGTAGAATACTTAATGACTCAAAGTTAATTCATGGGCTGAAAATATTCATCCAAAAGCACAATTGTCATCCTTTTGAAATATTTCATCTGTCTTTGATTTCTTTTTTAATGATTCGATGGAACCGGTCAATCCATGGCACTTTTGATTCCTATGTAGAAGAAGACATTGTCATGGCTCATTGGTCTGTTGAATGACCGGAGCAGGGACTGCCATAAAGTAAAACAAGAGGATAAAAGTTACGCCGGCAGTTACCCCAAAGGCGGCCGTTGCGCCATAACGAAACCAGATAAGTCCGGTGAGAGAACTTGCCACCATGGTACAGATGCTTTGTAATCCTGAAAATGTACCAATGGCTGTTGCGATATCTTTCTTATCGGTAATATTGGATATCCAGGCTTTGGAAATACCCTCTGTAGCCGAGGCATAGACTCCGTAAAGGAAAAACAGGATAAGAAAAACGGGGAGGCTGGCTGAAACAGCCATGCCAAAATATACCACAGCAAATACAGCAAGGCCTGTTATAAAGATTGTCTTCAATCCAAGCTTATCGGCCAGCATTCCAATGGGGAAAGCGAATAAGGCATAAGTCAGATTATAAAATATATAAATGCCTATAACCTGGGTATCATCAAGGCCTGCCTGTTTTACCTTTAATAACAGAAAGACATCTGAACTGTTGAACAGGGTAAAAACCAATAAACCTACTACCACTTTGCGGTAATCTGAAGAACTCACCTTCCAGTATTTCAAGAATGAAAAGAAAGAAGTTGAAACATTGGTTGTAGTCACCTTGACTTTTTTCTCTTTCAAAAGGAAGGATGAAACGACAGCCAGCACTCCGGGGACAAAGGCAATATAAAAAAGGGTCTGGTAGTTTTGAGGATAATAATATAAATAAACCAAGGCAAACAAAGGCCCCAGCACTGCGCCCATGGTGTCCATCGAACGGTGAAACCCAAATACTTTTCCTTTGGTTTCAGGGGTAGCTTCGTCTGAAAGGATGGCATCCCTGGCCCCGGTACGGATCCCTTTTCCAAAACGATCGATGGTGCGGGCAAAGAATATCCAAAGCGGAAAGATAAAAACAGCCATCATCGGCTTGGAAATAGCGCTAAAAGCATAGCCTATCCTTACAAAGGGCACCCTTTTGCCCGAAAGATCAGAAAGCTTGCCAAAATAACCCTTACTGATTCCAGCAGTAGCTTCAGCTACTCCTTCCAGAATACCAATCAAAACCACAGAAAATCCAATGCTCTTTAAATAAACAGGCATCACCGGGTAAAGCATTTCGCTGGCCGTATCGGTAAACAAACTTACCAGCGATAATATCCATATGGTTTTGGTGATATACTTCATAATTGTTTTTACCCCTACAATATAATTGAAAAAAGCGGTATATCTGAAATTTAAAGCAAGAAAGACAATAGCTATAATACATTAACAAATCCTTTTAGGGGCCGGGAATAAATATTCTAACTTTAGTCAAGCGACAGTTATAAAACTGCAGGTTATTTTTCCTTTTAAAATAAACAGGCACCCCATCAAAAACAAAAGATTTTAAAGTTTTCCTTTTATCCTGCCATAGAAGAAACACCCCAATCACAAATAAAGATATCCTTTTAATAGCTATACAAATTTATTTCTGTCTTTTTTCTATTAATTACATATTTTAATTGTCTTTTTAATATTATTAGTAAAGATAAAGCGTCCTTTTGACAATCAATAATTTAGATTGAATAATCTTTGAGCTATTTTATACTATTTTTACACGATACCCCTTATTTTAAATGTATAATTCATATTTTTTGTATATTTTTTAGTTTATACCCCCTATATTTTAATACACACCACTGTTAATTTATCTTTAATTCACACATACCCCCCATTTCAAACAGGTATATCTTATAAATAATCCATACTTTTGAACAAACAACAAAACAAACAGGGGTACAATCAATAAAAACAACACTTTTTACGACACTACCCCCAATAAAAAGAAGGCCAAACAGAAAATAATTACAAAATATAGTATTTCACCAAAAACTACAGAGTATGAAAAAGAAAATTACCTTACTTGCATTTGTACTTCTTGCTTTTATCACTTTAAGGGTAAATGCACAAGAAGAAACCAAATCTCCATTTACAGTTGGCGCTGACATTTACAGCAATTATATCTGGAGAGGAACAAAATTCGGATCCGGTCCAGCCTTCCAGCCCTCGGTAAAATTTAATACAGGTGGATTGACCATTGGCGTATGGGGATCCTTTGATGCTTCAGGCTATAGCGAAACAGACCCTTACATTTCATATGCATTTTCAAATGGACTAAGCGTTGGAATGACCGATTACTACTATCCCTATCTTGGTGGATCATTTACCGCCGATTCAGCAAATGCCTATGAAGTAAACCTGGGTTTTGCCAAAGGAGGCTTAAGCCTAAGTGCAAATTATATTCTCAACAAGGCCTCACTTGCCAACACTAAAGGACAGGACATGTATTTCCAGGCAGCATATGCATTCACCAATTTCAATATCAGTGTAGGGGCCGGTGACGGATGGCACACCTCTGATAGCAATTTCAATGTTTGCCATGTAGGCATTGGCACGGGAAAAGTAATTAAGATAACCGACAGTTTCTCCATCCCGGTTACCGGCCAGGTAATTTATAACCCGGAAAGAAACCAGCTATTTGTGGTTGCCGGCTTTAGTTTATAAACCGGCCATCACACCATTCAGATTATTAACTCCAAAAATTATATATCATGAAAAAAATTGAAGCCATCGTTAGAAAAACAAAGTTTGAAGAAGTCAGGGCAGCCTTACATGAAGCTGATATCGACTTTTTATCATGGTGGGAAGTAAAAGGACAAGGCACAGCCCGACAGGGGCTTATCTTCAGGGGCATCGCCTATGATGTCAATACCATTCCACGCATCTACCTTTCATTTGTAGTACGTGACATGAACCTGGAAAAATCAATCAATGCCATACTCGAATCAGCCTATACCGGAGAAAGCGGTGACGGGCGAATCTTTGTCAGCGACATTGCTCAATCCATCAGAATCAGGACCAGAGACCGAGGTGACGAATCGCTTTACGACAAAGAATAACACCCAAAGACCCAAAGATTTCAAACAAACACATACGACTTTATGAAGACAAAAATAAAATATGCAGGGATGGCCCTTATTGGAATAATCGCCCCCTTTCTGCTTTCTGCGGAAGAAGCAGCCACTACAGCCCCCGCACCGGTCCCTTTCATTGATTTTGGAAATACCGCGTGGATGATCGTGGCAACCGCCCTTGTGATGTTAATGACCATTCCAGGACTGGCTTTATTTTATGGAGGATTGGTTCGTCAGAAGAATGTTTTAAATATTCTGATGCAGTGTTTTATCCTGACTGCGGCCATCACATTGGAATGGGTATTCTTTGGATACAGCCTTTCCTTTAGCTCCTCAACAGGCGCCCTTGCCCCTTATATTGGAGGCTTTGACTGGGCCTTTTTGAATGGAATTGGCATCAATGATGTTAGCCCTTATTACATTTCACAGGCAACAGCACGTATCCCTCACCTGTCATTTGTGCTGTTTCAGTGTATGTTTGCAGTCATTACCCCTGCCTTGATCATTGGAGCATATGCTGAAAGAATCAAATTTAAAGGCTTTTTGATCTTCTCCATATTGTGGGCCATCTTTGTATACAACCCTGTTGCCCACTGGGTATGGTCAGCCGATGGCTGGTTGTTTAAACTGGGCGCTTTGGATTTTGCAGGCGGAACCGTTGTACATATCAATGCAGGGATTGCAGCCCTGGTAATGACCTTAATGATCGGAAACAGAAGAAATTATAACAATCACCCCACAGCCCCCCATAACATCCCCCTTGTAGTAATAGGCGCCGCCTTACTTTGGTTCGGATGGTTTGGCTTTAATGCCGGAAGTGGTCTTGCAGCCGATGGATTAGCCTTGAGCGCATTTTTAGCGACTCATGTTGCCACCGCAACTGCAGCTCTTACATGGGCTCTGTTAGACTGGACCATCAATGAAAAACCAACAGTAATTGGCGTATGTACAGGTGCTGTCGCAGGTCTTGTTGCAATTACCCCGGCTGCCGGATTTGTTGGAGTGACAGGCGCTGTAGTAATTGGTCTGATTGTAGCAGTTGTTTGTTATTTCATGGTATCAGTTGTAAAACACAAACTGGGATACGATGACTCACTGGATGCCTTTGGCGTACATGGTATTGGCGGTATCATCGGAGCTTTGGCTACCGGAGTACTGGCAACCCCTGCCATTCAGTCGGCCTACAGCGGATTGCTGTATGGCAATGCAAAACAGCTTTGGATACAGTTAATTGCAACTGTTGCCACCATTGTCTTCTCAGGGGTGATGACTTATGTGCTTTTTAAAATAGTGGATAAAATGGTAGGCATCCGTGCAACTCAAAAAGAAGAGATTGCAGGTCTGGATATCTCTCAGCACAACGAAATGGCTTACGCCGAAAACGAATAGTATCATCTACAATCAACTCTATATTTCTGCATCAGTTCGAGTTAACTGATGCACTCTGTGAGAGACCTGTTGGGGGACGGGTCTCTCTTTTTTTTGAAAAGACTGAAGGATTGATGTGCTTGCCAACTTTCAGTCCTTCAGTCCTTCAATCCTTCAATTTACAGCTTAAGGCCGGTTAGCAAATCAATATAAATGCGCAGGCCTTCTTCCATTTCGGAAATGAGAATATATTCATCAGCGGTATGAGAACGGGCACTGTCTCCCGGGCCAATCTTGATAGAAGGATAAGGTATCACCGCCTGGTCGGAGGTAGTGGGAGAACCATAATAGTCAAGCCCCAGCTGAATGCCGCGCTGCACAATGGGATGCTCCACCGGAATGCCCGATGAATTCAGACGAAGAGATCTTGGCTTTACTTCCGATTCAATAAGCTGATCAATTATTTTGAAGGCCTCCTGGTTACTGTAATATTCGTTGGTCCTGACATCCACCACAAAAGAGCAGGCATCGGGCACTACGTTGTGCTGGGTACCTGCACTGATCATGGTAACCGATAATTTTACGCAGCCCAGGATGGAGGAACTCTTGGGAAAGCGGTAGTTCTTCAGCTTCTCAATATCGGCAATGGCTTTATAAATGGCATTGTCCCCTTCTTCACGGGCGGCATGGCCCGATTTGCCATGGGCCATACAATCCAGCACCATCAGTCCTTTTTCTGCAATGGCCATCTGCATCTGGGTAGGCTCACCAACAATGGCAAGGTCAAAAGGTCCCAATTCATCAAGAATGCTTACCAATCCCTCGGGCCCTGAAATCTCCTCTTCTGCTGATGCAACGTAAATAAGGTTGTAAGGAAGATTTTCCTGACTGTAAAAATGTATAAACACGGCCAGCAAGGTGACCAGAGGCCCCCCGGCATCATTGCTCCCCAGGCCGTATAATACGCCATCTTCCACATCGGCTGAAAAAGGATCACGGGTATAGCCCCCCGAAGGCTTTACCGTATCGATATGTGAATCAAGTACAATTACGGGAAGCCCTTCCTTCCAGTGAAGATTGCGCGCCCAGGTATTATGGGCTTTTGTTTCATATGGAATACCTGCCCTGGAAAGAAACTGACGCATCAAATTAGCAGCATCTTTTTCAGTGCGGCTAAATGATTTAACCGATATAAGCGACCGGAGTAATTCTATATATTCATCCATTGGATAAGGCGAATTGTAATTTGAGAACAAAAATCAAAAAAAATAGTGGTTAACCTGCACAAAAGGGGAAAATAATTCAAGCACGTTAGTAATCAGTGTTCAGTGTTCAGTGTTCAGTGTTCAGTGTTCTCAGTCTGCTGGCTTTTAGCAATTGGCAATTGGCAACTGGCAACTGACCACTGATTACTATACAGGTCTCCGTTCTTCGGTCTTCTTGCCCCCTTTCCCTCGCCCCACGCCATTATTCCCACTAAACTATTTGCTGAATTAGTTCAAATCCGTTACTTTTACCTGCAAAAGACATCAAATTCCAACTAACACATAATTAAACATGGAAAATCAACAAAAAAAGGGTTTATCAAGAAGACAATTTTTGGGGACTGCAGCCTTTGGGATGGCTGGAGTGGCAATGTTCTCTTCTCTTTCAGCATGTAAACAAAAGGTTGCAGCAGACAATGATCTGAAACTTGGTATCATTGGCTTAGGCCAGCAGGCAATGTTCTTAATGAACGGATTCCTGCAGATCCCCGGTGTTAAAGTAGTAGCCGGTTGTGATGTGTATGGCGTAAAACGTCAGCGTTTTGAAAAAAGAGCCAAGGCATTCTATCAAAAAGCCAACAAGGAAGTCGATATTCAAACATACGAAAAGTTTGAAGATCTGTTAAGCCGGCCAGACATCAACGCTGTTGTAATTGCCGTACCTGATCATTCACATGCACGCATTGCCATTGCCGCCTGTAAAGCAGGTAAAGATGTTTATCTTGAAAAACCGATGACTTTCACCATCAAAGAAGGACAGGAACTGCGCCGTATCGTTCGCGAAAACCAGCGTATATTGGCCGTGGGCAGTCAGCAGCGCTCAGACCCGAACTTCCAGCATGCAGTTAAGCTGGTTCAGACAGGTGCCCTTGGACAAATCACATCTGTAAACGCTTATGTAGGAGCTCCTCCAAAACCTTATGACCTTCCTGAAGAAACATTACCTGCTGATCTGAACTGGGATTTATGGTTAGGTTCCCTGCCTACTCCTATTCATTATAACAGCCAGCTGAATCCGCCTATCACTATTGAGCCGGAACAGAATGAACAATTCTGGGGTGGCTGGAGATGGTACAAGGAAATGGGCGGTGGCTTCACTACCGACTGGGGTGCTCACATGTTCGACATAGCTCAGTGGGGCTTAGGTATGGACAAGAATGGCCCTGTTGAAATCTCTCCTATTGGCGACGGAACAGAATTTATCAAGTACGTTTATGCCAACGGCGTAGTGATGACTTCAGAGCCTTTCGATGAAGCCAAAACCAAAGGGGTTAAGTTCATTGGTAAAGATGGCTGGATTGAAGTATCCCGTGGCAGCTTCAAAGCTTCGGATGACAAGTTCCTTCCACCTGCACAGGCTGGCGGAGATACAGGCCCTTATGAAACCAAGATTCCTCACCAGGTGAACTTCATTGAAGCCGTTCGCGATCGCAAAGATCCTATCGTACCTGTTGAAATTGGCCATTCAAGCTGCACGGTTTGTACCCTTGGAAACATTGCCTGCGACTTGAAACGTACCATTAAATGGGATCCAGCTAAAGAAGAATTTGTGGATGATACCGACGGCGAAGCCACTAAAAGACTTCAATATACCTACAGAGAAGGCTATAAGCTGGTATAATCTGAACAATTGCATCCCTTGATGCCAAACACACAACAGGCAATCCGGCTATCCGGGTTGCCTGTTTTTCTTTTAGAAGAGGGACATTCAGCTTAAAATACAGCTCTTTCCACAAAATGCATGACATTGCTTAGCAGCGACAAACCCGGCTTTTTGTAACATTTATTGACCGAATATCACATCAATTAGTAAATTTGCAGGATGGAAAAACGGTTAAAGATACTATCCAACCTGACAGTTTTTATTCTGTATTGCTTTACTTTGAGCATTTACGGTGGAACTGCTGTGACTTCCGCTTCCCATTTTTCAAAGGCTACAGCACAGGAAAACTTTGCTTCTGCAATATTATCCAATGATGCCAATCATGCAGAGCAAGCCGAAAATTCAATCAATGTTTGTAAAAATATCCCTCGTACTTCTTTAAAAAATTCATTTAATCAGTATTCTTTTTCATCTATTGCAGGAATTGGAGCTATAAATAATTTATACGCTTTCTCCTTCTATATTTTCTATTCCAAAAATCTATGTATCCGGTTTAGTAAAACGGATATTATTTTCCCTTTTCACAACTTCTGGTAATTCCATAAATACTATCCTCTGTAAGTAATAATGCCGCATTTTTCAATGGGGTCTGGCAATTGCCATGCCCAAAACATTAAGTATTTATCATTAAAATGAATTATCAATGAGTACAACAACATTAATAATAACAGGGATAACATTCCTTTTATTCATAACCATTTATATTCTTTCAGTCTCCGGTAAAAAGAAAAAAGCAAACATGTTGCTTGGCAATCTATCCCGATTGTCAGGCGTCAACCTGACTACCCTCACCCAATATGAGATTTGGAATAATTCAGTAATCGCGTTGGATGATTCGGGTGCTGTTCTTTATTTCATCAGAAACAGCTCAGATGACCAGACTTTTCAAAAAGTTCTGTTACCCGAAATTAAGCGATGTTGGGTAAATGAAGTTAGCAGGGCGGTTTCCATCAATGGATCCAGCATAAAAGTGGTTGAAAAAGTTGAACTGAAGATGGAAAATAAGGGCAAAAGTAAGCCTGATACGATTATCGAATTCTACAATCAGGATTCAGGCCGTCTGGATTTATCCGGCGAACTTCAACTGGCCGAAAAATGGTGTAAGCTTTTAAATGATACGATACCCTCAATTTCTAATCAATAGCTGTTAGTACAGACTATCATCTGATTAAACTTAAAAGCTCTGTAATCTAATTGATTGCAGAGCTTTTTTATTGACAGGCATTTAAGGTCTGGATGTTTACCCCCTGCGCTAAAGAAATTAAAAACAAGAAATTTAAAAGTAAAAAGCAGTAGTTTCTTGTTTATTATTACACTGTAACACCTTACAAAATTGAACATCAAGGCATTTGTTATCAATTCAAACATCTACATTTCTCTTGCGGCGGTTTTCCTAACCATTGAAACGCAAATACAATTAGGAATGAGGCCTCAGGCACATCCTTATTTGTTTATTATTTTCTTTGCCACCTTTTTTGAATACAACCTCCATCGTTTAATAACAATTATCAGCAATCCCAAAGCCCTGGAGAGTGATAAACACAAATGGGTAAAAAACAACCGCAATTTCTTTTACGGCATAGTTATCATTTCACTGACCGGCTTTGTCATCTCCATTGCCCTGGCAAAAAAAGAAGTCATTTTTACCCTGGCTCCCATTGCCATGATCACCCTTTTTTATTCACTGCCTGTTTTCAAACGAAATGTCTTCCTGTTCCGTTTGCGTGAAATACCCTTGCTGAAGATATTTCTCATCTCTTTTGTATGGTCCGCCATCACCATCCTGCTTCCAATTATTCAGTCAGCTCTGCCCTTTGATCGAATGCATGTTATCCTGATGCTTGCCGAACGATTTCTTTTTGTTTTTGCCATTACCATTCCTTTTGACATCAGGGATGTAGTTATTGACCAACAGTCGGGCTTAAAGACCATTCCCATATTACTCGGTGAAAAATGGTCTTTAAGAATTTCAAATATGGCTTTGCTCCTTTTCATGCTGCTATGCCTATATCATTATTCTGCATCTAACGAGGGGTTTCTATTAATGGCGCTGATCCTTTCGGCCCTTACGACCTTGTTTTTTATCAACAATCAGGAATTAAAAAAAATGGCTTATTACCATTACGGTCTTCTCGACGGAACGATGCTTCTACAGGGATTACTGGTCTTACTATTCTATTTTACAAAAGGCATCTGATTATTTATGTCATTTCCATTAAAAAAACGATCGTCAATGAGCACCAATAAAAAACACAAATACAGACAAATAGGAATTTGAGAAATCTGAAATATTGAAAATTCGGATACTCTATTTGCGCCACCTAATCGAACTTTGCATGAGCGGGAATGTTTTAGTTCCAAGAAACCTTTCAACCTGCTATCCCGAAACGATTGTTATTGATAAACTAAAATAGATTATCATGGATACACAAATAAAAAAGCAACCAGCAAAGAGGACAAGAAAGACGGAAGGACTCAACATCAGCCCTTTCCTGTGGTTTGACACACAGGCCGAGGAAGCTGCCAACTTTTATACCCAAATATTTAACGACTCAAAGATTGAATCGATTACTTATTATGGGGCTGAAGGGGCAGCGGCTTCCGGAATGGAGGAAGGGTCGGTGATGACCGTAGCTTTTACCCTTGAAGGGCAGGATTTTACTGCCTTGAACGGAGGCAGGGAATTTGACTTATCGCCTGCCATCTCGTTTTTTGTCAACTGTGATGATGAGCAGGAATTGAATACCCTCTGGACCAAATTTTCAGAAAAGGCAACTACGATAATGGATCTGAAGAAATATTCTTTCAGCGACAAATATGGGTCGTTGAAAGACCCGTTTGGGATAACCTGGCAGTTTACCATTGGCACTGCCATGCAAAAGATTACCCCCTATCTGATATTTACCGGCAAAGAATACGGCAAGGCAGAAGAAGCCATGAACTTCTACATTTCCCTTTTTGATCAATCGGGAATTATTCATATTGAACGATATGGACCCTCTGAGGAAGAATTTGAGGGAACAGTCAGGCAGGCACGTTTCTCCATTAACGAACAGGAATTCATGGCTGCGGACAGCAATACGGGCCAGGAATTTACTTTCACACCTGCCTTATCATTTGTTGTGAAATGCGAAACTCAGGAAGAAATAGATTATTTCTGGAATAATTTAACCCTTGGCGCAGATGAAAAAGCGCAGCAATGTGGATGGCTAAAAGACCGATATGGCGTTTCGTGGCAAATAGTTCCCAGGGCATTGGAGGAGATGCTGAGTGACCCCGATATCGCAAAATCAGAAAGGGTAATGCGTGCTATG
>DATGYU010000407.1:0-2141 GCA_035297625.1 Prolixibacteraceae bacterium | reverse complement strand
CTGTTAGCGACATGAAGTGGGGATTGATGCTTATGGATACAAAAGTACAGAATTTATAGCTTGTATGACCATAATGGAGCTAATCTATCCTTTGACCACTGTTTCTCATGTTTCTTTAACGGATGATCTTTACCCTTTTAAAAACCTTGTGGACAATCTGGTTCATATCCTCGGTGATATGAAAAATGTAGCAAAGGCCAATAAATACCACAGAGACAAGAGAGCTGCGGATGATTAAATCGATATAAAAATTACCAACTACAGGCATCAATTTTCCCAAAGCCAACGCCACAAGGCCAATGGCGGCACATTTTAAATGGACAAGACGATAGGGAAACAGGTTCATATTGCGCTTCAGATAAAAAACCCTAAGCAGTGAAGCTCCGGAAACGGATAACAGGGATCCAAGGGCAGCTCCTTCCATCCCCAAAATTGGAATAAAAATCATATAAAAAATCACTGATAGTACCACCAGAAACGCCAGCGAATAGGTCTGAATACGGTATTTATGGGAGGTTGCGATGATTTGTACGCTCGACCCGGTAGAGGAGACAATAAGGCTGGAAAGAGAAATCAATATCATCACCCATTCTGTTCCTGCATAGTCTTTTCCCATGAGAAGAATAATGTTCTGCAGGTTAGCTACTACCAAAATGAATAAAAGCAAGCTTACAAACATCTGGTTGATGCTGCTCTTGTAATAGATATCAGCAATAGTAGCCGTATCCTTCTCTTTCCATGCGTTGGCAATGATGGTGGAGGAAATCTTCCCCAATGCCACCCCAGGAATTGCAATGACCGTGTTAAAATAAAAAATGATGGAATAAACTCCGGTAATTGCAAAGTCTGTATAGGCATTCAACATGATGGTATCGATCTGTTTTAAGGCCACACTGCTTAAACCCCCGATAATGCCAAAAGCCGAAATGTTGATCATTTCCTTTTTTAATTCCGGTTTGATAAACTCCAGTTTAGGTTCTAAGTTAAATTGCTTACGACGGATAAGAAGGATGGCGAGATACAGGGCCGGCATACTAAGAAAAAATACAAAGCCCAGGACAAATTGGGAGAAACTGATCCACTTTAAAAAGTATAAGCCCAGCAATAAAATGGTGCCTACACGGTAGATAAAATCAGTAAGAATGGAACCGGTTGTGGCATCCAGCAGCATTTTATTGTAAGTATCCAGCATCACGGTGTACATTCGGAAGAAAATCAGCGGGATCAGGTACCAGATATACTCGGCAAATAAGGAAGCTCCCTTTTGATCTTTATCGATCATGTGAGGCTTCAGGATAAAGAAAATGATCAAAGAGATGATAAAACCTATCATTCCGACGGCAATGGTAATAAACAAAAACCCATTGTGCTTCTTCTCTTTATCGTAAAAATAAGGGAACAACCGTTCAATTACCCTGTTAAAACCCAAGGTTGCAAACTGGGAATATACGGCAGAGACGGACCCTAAAATAGCAGTAAGACCTATTTGTTCAGGGGTAAGCAGTTTAATGGATAAGATGGTATAAAAAAAACCGATGGCAATACCCAGATAGGAATATATAGAGCCCTTGATTGTTTGCCTTTTAATTACGCCCATTTATAGTAGATATTGACCTAAAAAGATTTAATTTTGCTGCGCACAAAAATACAAATTATAAAATTACCCTAGCTATAAACTATGGACTCAAAAAACCTGCTTCGCAAAGCAACACCCTACCTGCTGGCTGTTGTTCTTTTCCTGGTAATCAGTGTAATTTATTTTTCTCCGGTTCTGGAAGGAAAGAAACTGCAAAGTTCCGACGGCATGAACTTCAAAGGAATGGCCAAAGAAATTGTCGATTACCGCGAAGCGACAGGCAAGGAAGCCTTGTGGTCCAACAATATGTTCTCTGGGATGCCCGCTTACCTGACCTCGACCATGTATCCGGGAGAGTGGTTTGCCAAGATCCAAAAGTCGGTTACTTCTATCTCCCAGCCGGTGATGATCCTAACCTTTAGCTTTGGATTTTTCTTTGTATTGTGCCTGCTGCTGGATATTGCCGTCTGGCCTGCCTTTGCTGCCAGCCTTGCCTACGGAATGATGACTTTCACCTTTGTGGTAATGGTCACCGGGCATATGACCAAAGCTCATGCCCTGACCT
>DATGYU010000406.1:0-19430 GCA_035297625.1 Prolixibacteraceae bacterium | reverse complement strand
CTGGGCAAAGGCGACAACTGCATTCTGCAATCGAGCAAAGGCGTTGAATCGTTAGAAAAAGCATTGGTCTCTAAAAAGTTGATATTAATAACTTTGAACTGCCTTAGGCGGTTTAATGCCCGGTAGGTCTTTTCGGCATTTTGCAAGCTGTAATAGACACTGTCGCGCATGCGGTTCACATTAAAAAACACGCTGGGCTTGTATTTCAGTTTACCAGAATAAGTAATGATATAATCATTGATTTTCAAGGTGTCGAGGGGTTGTTCCTCGGAGATGCCCGATAAATCAGGGGCTTTAAAGGTAGGATTGATCAGAAAGTTCCGGATTTTATATTTCTGGTGCGGAACGGTTTCATTTTCATCATTACGCAGTATGGCATCATCGATACTGACCGTAAGATCCACCTTGTGGTTATAAAAATTGGTATCGGCAGAAAAGGTAATAAAGTCTTCGGTGAACTGATAATAGCCACAATCCTTTAGATGGATCGCTACCCTTTGGCGCTCGGCATTCAGGATATCCAGATCAAAAACATCTCCTCTTTTGAGCAATTGATTGACAGTATCTTTTAGTACAACAGCTTTCAGGTTTTCATCCTTAAAAGAATAGAAATAATGACGGATAAGATAAGGCTCCCCGGCTTTGATGTCAAACAGAAGATTTACCTTTCTTTTATGAGGTTTAAAAATGGCCGTGTCGTTAACATGAACATTGTAGTATCCCTTATTTTCCATAAACCGCTGCAATTGGTCGATGGTTCTTCCTGTTTGCGTTTCATCATAGATGACGGGTGCTTCCCCGATTTGTTTAAACCAACCGTTTTCCTTATCCTTTGGCGATAAATTATAAAGCCATAGGTGGAACTTTAGATAGCCAAGAATGCGTAGATTTTCTTTTTGACGGATATGGGTTTTTAATTCCTGCCTTTTGATCCTGTCATCGTCTACCTTCACAGATACTTTATTCAGAAGATATTTACCTTCGGGTACATATTTGGTAGGATTACATGCTCCAAGAAACAAAATTCCTGTTAAAAGAAGGATTGTTCGTATAGCGGATAAAGACAAACGGTTGTTCAACAGCATGAATTTGAGTTTTTACAAAAATAAACACAGCATTGGCTTCACCATCATTATGACCTCTTTATTTTTATATTTTTAGAACGAAAATTTAAATCACATGTTGAGTAAGAACAAGATTAAATTTATACAGTCGCTGAACAGAAAAAAGGTCAGGGACGAACTGGGTATTTTTTTGGTGGAAGGTAATAAAATGGTAGAGGAAGTGATCCGTTCTGATTACAAAATAGACCTGATTGCCTGTACTGCGGATTATGCCGCTCAGTTTAAAATACAGGAAGATCGTTGCGGTGAATTAATCATTACAGACAATGATTTATTGGCCAAGGCAAGCCTGTTGCAAAATCCCCAGGATGCACTGGCTATTGTTCAGCAACCTTTTTATGAATTCAACCAGATAGATTTTAATAAGGAATTATGCCTTGCCTTGGATTTTATTCAGGACCCAGGCAATTTAGGGACCATCCTTAGACTGGCCGACTGGTTTGGAATCCGACATATCATCTGTTCAGAAAATACGGTCGATTTATACAATCCAAAAGTGGTACAGGCCAGCATGGGAGCTATTTTCAGGATAAAGACCCATGTAACAGATCTTCCTTCCTTTTTGAAACCTGTGGCACAAAACGGCATCCCTTTATACGGGACTTTTCTGGAAGGTAAAAATATCTATCAGCAGCCATTATCCCCCAGTGGGATTATTATTTTGGGCAATGAAGGAAATGGCATTTCTCAGGAAGTGGCCCAACTGGTATCACAAAAACTGTATATCCCCGACTTTTCATCTCACCCCAATAAACCTGAATCTTTAAATGTAGCCATTGCAGCCTCGATTTGCTGCAGCGAATTCAGAAGGAGAAGTATGACAATGGAATCTTAATGTTTGTAATTTCGGGCAAAAGCTTCGGCGCAACGTTCGCCATCCATGGCCGAGGAAACGATTCCGCCGGAATAACCTGCCCCTTCTCCACAGGGGTAAAGTCCTTTGATTTTGACATGTTCAAGGGTATCCTCTTTCCGTGGAATTCTAATGGGAGAAGAAGTTCTTGACTCCACTCCTACGACAATGGCTTCATTGGTCAAAAATCCATGCGCTTTTTTATCCATCAGCTGAAATCCTTCCTGCAGGCGGGTGCGGATTCTTTTGGGAAGTTTATCATGCAAGGGCACAGAAACCAACCCAGGATGATAAGAAGTATCAGGCAGAGACTGAGAAAACTTTCCCTGCACAAAGTCAGCCATACGCTGGGCAGGAGCAAACTGGGTATTGCCATTCAGGGCAAAGCACAAGCGTTCAAGGTTTCGCTGGAATTCAAGACCTGCAAAAACACCCATGTGACGGTATTCGGCCAGATCTTCAGGTCGCACTTCTACGACCATACCTGAATTTGCAAAACTGGTATTTCTTCGTGTAGGAGACATCCCGTTTACCACCATTTCGCCCGGTGCGGTAGCTGCCGGGACAATCATTCCTCCGGGACACATGCAAAAAGAATAAACGCCCCGCTGATCGACCTGCTCGACAAAGGAATAACTGGCCGGGGGTAAATAGGGACCTCTTTGCGGCTGGTCGTACTGAATGGAATCAATCAAAGCCTGGGGATGCTCGGCTCTTACACCGACAGCAAAAGTTTTCGCCTCAATGGATACCCCCCGGGAATATAGCAGTTCAAACATTTCACGTGCCGAATGGCCGGTGGCCAGTATCACAGCTTCAGCTTCCACAATAGTAGTATCGGACAGCATTATTCCCGAGCAACGGTCATTTTCTATCAGCAAGTCTTCTACCCTGCTGTTGAAATGGATTTCACCCCCAGCCTCCATTATTTTACTTCTGATGCTTGAAATAATTCCGGGCAACATGTTGGTACCAATATGGGGATGGGCGTCAATCAATATTTCGGGCAGAGCACCATTGTCGTAGAAGATCTCTAGAATTTTACGGATGTCGCCGCGTTTTTTGGACCTTGTGTATAGCTTGCCATCAGAAAAGGTTCCTGCCCCACCCTCTCCAAAGCCATAGTTGGAATCAGGATTAACAATGTGTTCGCGGTGTATTTTGGCAATGTCTCTTTTGCGTTCACTTACATTTTTCCCTCTTTCAAAAATGAGAGGTTTAAATCCAAGTTCTATTAAACGCAGGGCTGCAAAAAGACCTGCGGGACCCGCCCCAATGATAATTACAGGAGGTTTGTTGTCAACGGGGGCATATTCAAAGTGGATTTTTTCTTCCACAGGAAGTTCATCTATAAAAATCTCTACTCCCAGGTTGATGCGGATGGCTTTTTGGCGGGCATCCACCGATTTGCGCTTTACATTGATAAGGACAATGCGGTTTTCATCGATATGGAGTTTTTCGGCCACAATGGGCCTGAAGAATTGTTCGTCGGACGCCTGTTTGGGCGTAAGCGACAGATTAAGTTCTTGTTTCAAATTATTCGAAATGAAAGCTAAGTGTAAAAATATCAGATGTCACCCGGGAAAAGGCATCGGTATATACCTGCATTTGGGTATTCTTGGGCCCATTGTCCAGTATATTATTCAATCCGAAACTGAATTTCAATTCTGTTGACAATCTAAAAAATTGCAGGTACATATCCCAGCCCATACCGGCTTCCAGATAAGTGCTAAATGGTTTTAACCTTACAAGGTCTTCCTCCCCGGTCTTTGATATGTCAACCCGGTAAGCGGCTCCACCAATCAGGTAAGGTCGCTGATTATTCATTCTTCTGGATTTGTATTTTAACAAAAGCGGAAAATCCAAATAGGTTGATTTGATGGAATAATTCTCTGTATTTTTGACATCCGTATTATTAACGTCCTGAATTGGAATATTATAAGTAAGTTTCCTTTCGCCAAAAGACATGCCAGGTAAAAATCTGAGGTCAAGAGATTCTGTCAGCCTTAAATTAGTTACAATGCCCACTGTGAAGCCAGGAGTTAAAGTGGCAACGTCAGCCCTGATAATGGCATTACGGTATTTATAATCTTCATTTGCAGCTGAAGTTGGATTTGTCGGATCCGGTATTGGCTTAAATTGTACATTATCCGACATATTTTGATAATGCTGGATACCAAAATCCAGGGCGTTCACCCCCAGGGAGAATCCAAAGTGAAGACGTTTATCGTCAAAAGTAGTAAGGTTATTTACCACTTGCTTTTGGGCCATGGAATGCAGCCCAATTAAGAGAAGACAGAATAAAAATAGGTTACGCTTCACTGGGATAAAGTTTAATCAACTATTCATAAAACAACAATATTACAAAATTATTGCCTGTCCTGTTTATTTTTGAGCAATGTAAATGGTCGCTACACCAAAGGTAAGGCGTTTTTGTTTAGATTTTGTAAAACCACATGTTTTTAATACGGACAAAAACTTCTGATCATCCGGAAAAGCCATTACCGATTCAGGTAAATAAGAATAGGCTGAACGATCTTTCGACACCATACGGCCTACCAATGGTAATATGGTAAAGAAATAAAAAAGGTAAAGTTGTTTAAAAGGGAAATATTTAGGTTTGGAGAATTCAAGGATTACCGCTACTCCATTAGGCTTTAACACTCTGTGGAACTCACGCAGTCCTTTCTCCAGGTTTTCAAAGTTACGAACGCCAAAAGCCACGGTGATTGCATCAAATTGGTTATCTGAAAAAGGCATTGCCTCGGAATCACCTTTCACAAACTGGATAATATCCGACACCCCCAGCTTTTCAGCCTTGGCTCGTCCTACATTAAGCATTTGCTCAGAAAGATCAAAAGCCACCAGGCGTGATGGTTTTAATTTAAGAGCAGCAATGGCAAAATCACCTGTTCCGGTAGCCACATCCAACAGTGCATTTGTTTGATATGCAGAAAGTATATTAATCGCTTTCTTTCTCCATAATTTATCAATGCCGAGAGATAAAAAATGGTTTAAAAAATCATAGCGTGGAGCAATGTTGTCAAACATTTGCTCCACCTGTTGTTTTTTTTGCTTATCCGAATTTTTATAAGGAGTTACCTGCATAACGGGATTAGTTGGCCGGAGTCATTTTGTCGATGTATCCATAGGATTCATCATCGATTCGTATTTCTCCTTTGGTCACATGACCCAATGCAAAGAAGGGCACCTTTAAGTTTCTCATAAAATCAACAAAGTCGTCCACTTTGGTGGGGGCTACCCCTACAACGATACGCCCCATTGATTCACCAAACAGAAATGCATCTTTCCTGATTTCGGCATCGGAAGTGATATCAAAACCAAAGCCTGATGGCATACCGGCTCTCAGTAAGGTAAAGAATAATCCACCCTTGCCTACAGGATTTGCAGAACTGATGAGGCCCTCGTCAATTAATTTTTTTACCACACTATTGATGGATACTTCTACATCAACATCAAAAACCGGAAGTGGTGATTCGGCGATCTCATGGTAGAACTCCAGGTATTCTGAAGAGTTTACATCATCACAAGGACGGCCAATCATGAAAATGTTGTTGCCTTTGTTTTTGAAACTATGGGTTAGGATTTTTTCCTTATTAGGTACCGTTCCCATCATACTGATAATAATAGTAGGATAAACGGGCCCATGGGCAGAGAAATAATCAAACCGTATTTTTCGGTCCGTTAGCTTAATGTTAAATTTTGCACAGGCATTCTCAAGACCCTTTTTAGCGCCAGCGGCAATGAACTGACCGTTAGGATCGGCAATATTGATATGATACAGGAATGAACTGACTGCTTCGGGAACGACTCCAATGCATACCATTTTACGTACTGCCCGTGCGATAAGCATTTCAGTGGCCTGCCTGGGATCAATTTCAAGATGATGGTGCAAAGCATGAGTGGTCATTGCCATCAGCTGTCCGTTTTGAGTACTAAAAATGCCAGTCTCATCGGTTTCTCCATTTGCCATCAAGGAAACATCCACAGAAGCATCACTAAAGTCATTGAAATAATTAATGGGGGCCAGATTAGGATCCACCATTAAATTAAATACAATATCCTTAATGTCTTGTTCTTCAGGGATTAAGTCAATAGTAAATTCGCTGGTTTCATTATTTTGCTCTATCATAGTGTATCTGTTTTTCTTTTAATTGCAGAAACAAAAATAATTAAGTAGTTTGTTATTCCATAAGTTTTCAGATATTTTTAATTTTAGCCTTTTTATAAATCACCTTGTTAAATGGATAAAAAAATAGCCTTAATAACCGGAGCCACAGCAGGTATCGGACAGGAAACCGCATTACTTTTAGCTCAGAATAATTACAATTTAATACTTACGGGAAGAAGAAACGACAGGCTTGAATCAATAAAAGCGCAAATAGAGTCGAATTTTCCAAGTAAAGTGTTCCTCTTAAACTTTGATATCAGAAACAGGCAGGAGGCAGAAAATGCTTTTGAGTCAATTCCTGCAGAATGGAAAGCTGTGGATGTGTTGATCAACAATGCAGGGCTGGCGGCAGGACTGGCACCTGTTAATTCAGCGGATGTGGATGACTGGGAGCAGATGATCGACACCAATGTTAAAGGACTGCTCTATGCGACAAGGATTGTTTCGCCCTGGATGACAGAAAGAAAAAGCGGTCATATTATCAATATCTCTTCCATTGCCGGTAAAGAGTCTTATCCTAACGGGTCAGTATATTGCGGCACCAAACATGCCGTGGCGGCCATTACCAAGGCAATGAGAATTGAGCTTTTGCCTTATGGAATCAAAGTAAGTTCAATTGCCCCGGGTGCTGTTGATACTGAATTTTCATTGGTAAGGTTTAAGGGAGATAAAGAAAAGGCAGATAAGGTATACAATGGATTTACGCCTTTAAATGCAAAGGACATTGCAGAGGCTATTTTATTCATGGTTACCCGCCCCGCCCATGTTAACATTGATGACTTACTGATTATGCCCACCAGCCAGGCTTCGGCAAGAGATTTTCACAGAGAATAAAACACATTGATGATACTATTTGATTCAGCATATTTAAAAGAATTTACCCGCCTGATATTTCAGCGCATGGGTTGTCCTGAAAGTCAGGCAACAGTTGCAGCTGATTGTTTAAACCAGGCAGACCTGCGTGGAGTGGATTCACACGGAGTGGCCCGTTTAAGTGGCTATACGCGACTCTGGGAGTTAAAGAGGCTCAACGCCACCCCTGCCATGAAAATCATCCATGAAACTCCCAGCACGGCCGTTTTAGACGGAGATCTGGGCCTTGGGTTGGTTACCGCGCCACATGCCATGCATATTGCCATAGAAAAGGCAAAACTAGCAGGCACCGGCTGGGTAGCTGTGCAGAATTCCAATCATTATGGAATTGCAGGTTACCATGCCATGCTGGCCCTTGAACACGATATGATAGGAATATCACTTACCAATGCCAGTCCTTTGGTGGCCCCCACATTTTCTAAAAGCCGTTTTCTGGGCACCAATCCAATTGCAGTAGCCATCCCGGCACTTCATCAACCGCCCTTTGTTATTGATATGGCGACTACTACTGTTGCCAACGGGAAACTGGAAGTTTTGCAGCGTAAAGGTGAGGATGCTCCCTTGGGCTGGGCACAGGATAAAGATGGCAATCCAACGACAGATGCCTTTGCTTTGCGAAACGGCGGGTCCATGCTTCCTTTGGGCGGCGATCGTGAACACGGCGGCCATAAAGGCTATTGTTTGGGGGCCATGGTGGACATTTTCTCTGCCGTACTCTCTGGTGCCAATTACGGGCCATGGGTTCCTCCCTTTGTAGCCTTTCTTGATCCACCGGCCAATCCGGTAGGCAATGGTATTGGCCATTTCCTGGGAGCCATGCGTATTGATGCTTTCCGCCCAGCATCAGAATTTAAGCAACATATGGACAACTGGATTACTACCTTCAGAAATGCGGAAGTAACCACCGGCCATGAAAAAGTATTAATCCCCGGTGACCCTGAAAGAGAGTTGACTGTCGAACGTCTCAAAAATGGAATACCTTTGCAGGAACAAGTAGTGAAGGATTTAGCTGAATTAGGTCAAAAGTTTAATGTGCCTTTCAGCAGCCCGGTTGCCAAGTAGTAAACAACAGAAATAAATTATCGATGTACGAAGCTTTAGTTATAACTCCGGTAAAAGACTCATTGAATACCACCATTGAAACTATTCAATCCATCCATCAATCGGAGGGCAATTTCCTTTACTGCATATTCAATGACTTCAGTACTGAGAATACTACTCAAAGGCTAAAGCAGATTAAAGATCAGTATACCTTTGAACTTATCAATCTGTCGGATTTTACCAACACCCCTTCACCCAACTACCGGCTGGTATTGCAAATGGCCCAAAACAAGGCTTTAGAGTTGAATATACCTCTTATTATCATTGAATCGGACGTGGAGGTCAAGCCTACTACTTTCAGGCAATTAATCAATCATTCCAAAGAATTGCCAAAGACAGGAATGGTGGCAGCCATTACAATCGATGGGGAAGGAAAAATTAACTTTCCTTATCTGAAATTTAAATCTGCCAGGAAAGAAGTAATAAAAACCAGGCATAGCTTAAGCTTCTGCTGTACTTTACTTACTGTTGAACTATTAAAGCAGTATAGCTTCCATACCTTATCCGCTGAAAAGCACTGGTATGATGTATCCATTTCAAGAAAGTCGGCCCAACTTGGGTTGCATAATTATATCATCACAAACCTGAAAGTGCTGCATAAACCTCACAGCGGCCGCCCCTGGAAGCAGTTGAAGTATCAAAACCCAATCAAATACTACTTTAAGAAGCTCGTAAATGGATTGGACCGTATCTGATATGGTGAGGGCTGTAAGAAAATCAGAATATCAAACATGAAATAAGGAATAATAAAGTGCTGCACCACCAACTTTATTATTCCTTATTTTATTTTTTATTCTCCTTTTATAATTAAAAGGTAAAGCCTTGCTTTTTTAGCATTCTTAAGAGCTTTTCAGTGAAGAAAATACTATCCTCCTTTTTATACCTCACTTCAGTGTACACCTGGGCCAGGTTCTCCTTATTATTTTCCTGAACGAATCTCGTTGAACTGTCCAGGTTCTCTTTTTCCCGGTAAAGGCTATTAATTTCAGATTCATTATAATCTGAATATTCTTCATAATGGATAACAGCTTCAAAAGGAAGCCTATCGGTAAGGTCGGGAATAACAGAAGGATACCCGATTGTTAATGCAGTAATCGGAATTACCCCAGAAGGAAGTTTCAGCACTTCAGCAATCTCCGGTGCATTGTATAAGGCAGTACCAAGATAACAAATACCCAATCCTTTATCTTCAGCAGCAATACAGATGTTTTGTGCCATTATTGAGGCGTCGATCGTACTATTTAATAACCAAAGCAAGTTATTAAAATCAGCCGTTGTATTACGCACAGAACACCATTTATAAAACCTGTTGATGTCCATGCAAATGGTCAGTAGCAAAGGCGCTTGATTAACCATAGGCTGGTTGAAATGCAAAGGCGCCAATTGTTTCTTTTTTTCGGCATCGGTAGTAACAATAACGCAGTATAATTGCATATTCCCCGTATTGGAAGCCCGGATTCCACTTTCAAGGATTTCCCTTACAATAGCTGCATCAATTTCTTTTTGCTGAAAATTACGAATGGTACGATGATCGTTAAGCGATGTCATAATGATAGATTAGAAGTGACAAATATATAATGATTATATATATAAAAAAAAAGGGAAGCCCGCAAGCTTCCCCCTTTCTAATCAATCAATTCGGTATTACCTTTTAACAATTTTAGTAGTTTTAATTATTTCATTATCCATATTATACATAGAGATAAAGTAGTGACCACTATGAAGTTCATTCAATTGAATCTTGTCAGTTGGGTTAACAACTTCTTTCACTACCTGACCGGCGATGTTTGTAACAACGACTTTAGAAAGTTGAGAAGCATTAGAAACCATAACAAAATCAGCAAATGGGTTTGGATAAACCTTAAACTCCATAGATAACTGATCCATATTTGGAGTTTTCCAATCAGCACCAGTTTTGAATGTCCATGCAGCTACATCACTTATACCTATGAAAGCATTACCAGCAACATCAGTAAGAGCTGAACCATCAACTTTCACATAATATCTGGTGCTTCTTTCAAGACACTGGGGAGCGCTTGCATAATTAACAGTTACTTCTTTACCATTGATCATTGCAGCGGTTAAAGGAATGTCAAGAACTGCGGTTGTAGTAGCAACTTTATAAACTTTTAGATTTCCACCGGCACCCAGCTTAACGTCTTCGTTGAAGGTCATTTTAAAGGTTGGGTGGTTGTCGGTTAAAGTAACATCCGAAGTTGGAGTCTTTGTAACTACAGCAGGAGCAGTAAAGTCACCCGTCTTGTAAGTCAGTGTCTTACCGGCAAAAGCATTGGCGTTTGGAGTAGCGTCCTTAATGGTATTACCCAAAACAATACTAACGGAAGTCTGTTCTTTAGAAGATACAGTCACCACATAATCCTTACCTGAACCGGTTACATTATCCAATTTCCCACCTGTTACAGTAATTCCTTCAGCAACACCGGCAACTGCCTCATTAAATGTTAAACCGATCGTAAATACAGTAGCAACAGGAGTAACGGGATCTGTTACAACAACAGTTGGAGCAACGTGATCACCTACATTGTATGTAAATGTTTTAGCAGGTAACGGATTATTAGCAGCATCTTTAATGTTGTTGGCTAGCATAACTTTAACTACTGACAGATCGTCAGCTGTAATAGCTACCTTAAATACTTTGCCAGGATTGGCACCAGTAATAACAGCAGTACCGCCAGTAACAGTAATACCTTGATCTGGAACAGTTACTTCACGATTGAAAGTCAACTCAACATCAAATTCATTGTCCTGATTATTTGCGGGCTGAGGCGCTGTAACAGTAAGCGGATCAACATCAAATGTTTTCAAAACACTACATCCATGATAGTCATAAACTGTCAATTCATTGGAAGGAACTTGCAGAGAAACTACCTGGAAGGTATTCCCGTTAGCAGGTAGGTTAACCATTGCGCCTGATCCCAACTTGTAAGAGTATGGAGAAACACCTCCGGTGATTGTTATGGTAGCGCTTAAACCATCAGCTGATTGATCAACAGTAACTTCCAAAGGATGTTGTGTTGCAACAAATGATTTGGTAAATTCAGTCATACAACCCTGATCGTCTTTTACCTGAAAATGGTAGAAGTTTTGAGTTTCAATATTATTGGCAAAGGTTAAATCTCTGATGGCAATATCATTTGCACTTGTAAAAGGAGTCCAAGTGGCAGGATATGATTCAGTATTTAATCTGTAACGTACAGCAAATGTACGACCTGTTTCGCCAGTAGCATGAATGACAGCAGAAGCTTTTGTATCGCTATAGCAAGTCGTTTCACTCAACGTAGCTTGTACACCAACAGGAGCATTGATAATTTGCTCATCAGAAGCAATACAACCGTTACCATCTTTTACTTCAATTTTCCAGGTATGTCCAACCTGAACAATGAATGATGGAAGTGGCTGCCATGTGGTATAAATCACGCCGTCTCTCCACAATTGGTATAAGTAACTGGATGGAGCGGTCAAATTCCAATTGGTACCACCAGTGGCCCTGGCTTCGATAACGCCATTGTTGTCAGTAGGACAAACGAATGCACCGTCAGCCTTAACAATAGAAACCTTTACCTCAGGATTCTGCCATACCACAACTGTTTTAGTGTTCGAGCAACCGTTTTTATCAGTTACTTTTACAGTATAGCCATTTTCTGAAGTATGAGCAGGCGATGGTTCTACATGTTTCGTAACCGAAGCAGGTACATTTACAAGGGTATAAACACCGCCAACAGCAGTCAATGCAGAATAATCCAAATTAACATTGTTACCAGCAGCATCTTTACCACTAATATTAAAGGTATAAGGAGCACCAGCGTCAGAAATAATTCCGGATACTGTTACTTTACCTGTTGCACCGCCAAAACAAAGTGCATCGATACCAACTGGATCATTGAATTTAACCTGTTGAGGTTGTCCAATAATTACACGGTAGGCAAGAATCGGAGCCTGAATAGTTCCTTCTCCTCCAACAATACAGCCATTGGCATCTTTTACCCAGATTACCCAGGTAGCAGCAGTTGCGTTATCAAATACATTCGAATCTTTCCATTCACTGGATGATGGATCTGGAGCCAATTGAAGTACTGGCCATGTTGAGATTTTAGAAGCATATTTATAAGGACCAGAACCACCTGTGGCTGTTATAGTATACTTACCATCACTACCACCATAACAAGTAACGTTATTGTTGAAGGCAACAGAAGCGGTAAGGGCAACCTGAGGTTCATTAACTTCCCATGATGCAACCTTGTGGAAAATTCCATCCGTAGGAGTTTCAATGCCGCTATTGGAAGGAATAATACATCCAGTACCGTCATTTTTGTTAGAAATCCATACACTATAAATAGCATGGCTCAAACCTGTGAAAGTGTATGTTTTGCCAGTGGTTAATTTCCAATTGGCATTGACTAAAGTCGGACTGGCAGTGGTTGTCAGCTGCACGTAATATTCATCACCATTTGCAGTTGAAACAGCTTTTCCATTCAATACATTCACGGTCAGTGAACCATTGTCACCACCCTTACATGCCACATCTACTACAGAAGCTTTATAGGCATAGGCATCAGGCTCGGTAACAACAAAATTCAGGCTGTAAGTACAAGCTATCAATGGATAGGTGTAATTTCCTACAGGAGCAGGCGTATTCGTGGCTTTTACATATACCGTATAATTACCAGCAGCAAGACCTGTGAAAATACCATCGGTATTAGCACCTGTAAAATCTGCTTTTAATGAATAAGAATAAGTATGGGTGAAGCTTGAACTTTCGAAACCACCGGTAGCATTAATGTCAACTTTACCATCATTTCCGCCATTGCATGAAACTGGAGTATTAACAGCCACTACAGGAGTCAACACTTTAGGTGCAACAACAGTAATTTTGGGGGATATAGCCAAACATCCTTTAGCATCTTTTACATAGAATATGTAATCGCCAGCCGAAGTAGCTACATAAGTTTTTGTTAATGGGCTTCCTGTTGGGAAGGCAATCCAGTCGCTATTCTTGATATCAGATCCGGTTCCGTTTGCTGAAGCATTCACGGCCAGCCAGTAAGCACCTGTACCACCAGCTGCTGTAATAGCAACAGTACCGTCGTTTGAAGTTGCACAAGTAAAATGGGTAACTTCTACTTTGGTAATAACAAGAGGAGCAGGATTAACGATAGTAACAGTTGCAGTCTTTACCAACGGACAGTTGGAAGCATCAGTAACGGTTACATAGTAACTTCCTTCCAATACTGAGGTAAATTTACCGGTTGTATTGGTTTCTTTTAATACATTGGCACTGGTATACAATTTATAGGTATACAAACCGGTTCCGTCGAATTCGGGTTTACCTCCTGATACACCACTAACGGTAATTGTACCATCTTTGGTATCGTGACAAGTATAGTCTGTTTTAACAATAGGATTTGTTCCGGCTAACATGATTGGTTTATAACCATCAACGTTGAACGGACCAGCAAATATTGAATTATCGGTGATACACAAATCGCGAAGTACTACATAATAAATGCCGCGTCCTGCCTGTACAACCTGTTTCCCGGTTTTGATCTTCCCATCCGTAGAAACCGTGTATGTTTCAACATATTGGAAATCGGAAGGTTTAAGATTAGCAATAGCCAGGATATTATTGACAATGGCGTATTGAGGCTTACCGTTACCACCCAAAGTATTAATGGTTAATGAACCATCCAACAATGATGAACAGGTTGCGTTGGTTGAAGTAACACTTGTAAGTTGCAAAGCAGGATTCTGATCAAACACTACTTTTTTAACGGGTGCAGTACATCCGTATTGATCACGGGCACCTACATAATAAGTACCAGCACCAAATTTAGTTGACACAACTGGTGCAACTGGCAAAACGCCATTTACTGATGCAGGATTGAAAGCTACTCCTGTAGTGTAAACAACATCCGAGGATGATGCGTAAAAGTATTGCCATGTACGACCAGCCTGGTTGGTTAAATTGGTAATTACAATTCCCTGAGTTTTATCATCTCCATTACAAGCGATAAGTCCCTGGGGAGCAGCATCAAATGCAAAAGGAGTTAAAGTACCGGCGTCTACAGTGGATGAAGCAGTACAACCGTTTGCGTCTTTCACGTAAACAGTAGTCTTTCCTTCCGGTAAAGCCAAAACCTTATTCGTATACCAGGTAATATTGTCATTGGAATATTGATATGGAGTAGTTCCACCAACAGCAATTACTGTAGCACGACCATCAGTTCCACCTTTACAGGTTGGACTTAAAATCTGGTCAAAGCTAGCAATAGTTAAAAGTGCAGGAACATTAACAACTACCGTTTTGGTAGCGATACATCCATTGGCATCTTTCACCTCAACTTTAACAGAGGTATTGGAAGTAGGGTTCACTACTGTATAAGTTGCAGTTTCCGAGAAACTTCCACTTTCGAATGCATAAGTATATGGACTCTTGCCGCCAGCAGCAGTAACTGCCAACAGGAAGTCAGTTCCATTACATTTTACATCGTCTGCATCATCAGCATTGGTTGTAAAACTTAATTGACCTGGTTTCTGTATTGGTAAAATGTTTCCGGTTCCATCAGGATTTACGAATTCTTTTACACATCCATTGGCATCTTTTACCCAGATGCTATAATAACCGGAAGTCAAACTATTAATGGTGCCAGGGGCTGCTACCCAACCTGAAGCAGGCATAGCATTACCGGCTGTTGCCACAACAAATTGAAGTTGACCAACTCCTCCAGTTACATTGGAAACAGAAATAGATCCAAGAGTACCGGTACCATCTCCACAAGAAGCATCCGTGAATGATGTAGCAAAGGCGATGGCTGCAGGTTCATTAATGGTGGCTACTTTAGAAGCAGTACAACCATTGACGTCTTTTACAACTACAGTATACTTGCCAGCGGCAAGACCTGTAAATTCAGGAGCACTGGTTCCTACAACTGTTACCCAGTCGATCCCATTGACAGAGGCCTTGTAAGGACCACCTGCTCCACCGGAAATGGCAGAACTAACATCAATGGAGCCTTGTTTACCTCCATTGCAGGTATTGTCCACAAGAGCAACAAAATCAGGAATTACAATAGCAGTAGGTTGGGTAATAGTAACGGTTTTCCAATTTGTTGCATTGGTTAAAACAACACATCCATTGGCATCCGTAGCAGCTACATAATAAACACCAGCAGGTTTCAACACCTGGAAAGTAGAATATTTATAAGGAGTAAAGAAGGGTTTAGTGACGTCGCCACCCTGGTTAACCAATGTAGTCTGGAAAGTATTGTATTCAACTTCCGGAACTACCCAATAGGTATAAGGACCAGTACCGCCGGAAATACTAAACTGAATTTCACCATTTTCACCATTGCATTTTGCAGGCTCGGTAGTTGCTGAGGTAAAAACAAAAGGATCTGGAGCAGTTACCGGGATACAAAACAAATGAGAGTAACATCCATTGGCATCTTTAATGCGAACAGTGTTGACAGAAGGCGCTTCAGCGGTAGCAACCGGACTATTGGAAGCGGTAACATTCCCATTGAAATAATATTGCAAACCAGTTCCCACCGGACTTGTAATTTTAATAGTAGCCTGACCGCCATTGCAGGTAGCCGGTATAACTGTGTATTCTATACCTGGATAACTCACAGTCACATTCAATGCACCATTTGAAAAAGCGGTAGTACTAACACTATAACTACCGGTTTGATTTTCGCCATAATAAAATTTAGAGGCGGTAACATCCCAGGCAAGGGAAGAATCGAATAGGTTATCTCCTAAATTGTTTGGGAAATTTAAAACCCCAAAAGTTACATCTAACAATTTGGTGTAACTATTGTCCCCAAGGGTAACAGCAGTGGGCCTGGTCCACTTCATGTTAATTTTCCCGTTCACCACGTCAACCGAATAGGAGAACGTTCCGCCTAAAGCAGCAACCGGAGTAACGGTTTTCACCCCAAACTCCGATTTGTCGTAGTTTAAGGTAAGGTCAAAACTCTTCATCGCGATGAAGTCCTTTGCGGTTATTGTTGCGGTATAACTATCGGAGGCGTTATAACATGCTTCAACTGAACCTGCTTTAAGCTCTACAGTTGACTGAGCTTCCTGGGCTTTCACCCCCGAAGTCCAAAACATGAAAACACTCAATAGTAAAAAGCCAAATAACCGAGTAAATGATTTTCTCATAGCATTTGTTTTTTAATTGAACTTAATTGATTGATTGATTGAATTTTATAATCCATTTTTATCTTTATCAGAGATTTTTCCTTATAAAATTACAGTACTAATACCACAAATATAAAAAATTAAAAATCACGATGCAACAATAATAAGATATAAAATTAATTTATTTATCAACGCAAGTACCCTAGTTATCAAGCACATTAAGAATTTAACTTATAAAGTATAAAAACATAAGTATACTTGTATTTTTTTTGTATAGTTGTTTTACACCACAACTGTCCTTTGTAAAATAATTAAATCCTTTCTGCCCGTAGACTTTTCAATATTTTACACGCACCAGATTACTCCCTGTAAATTCCTAATTAATTTTTTTTATACCCGGATTAGAAAAAAAACAGAATTTCAATTTGTCTTTACAGAAATTCTTCTGGCTGATTAATTATTCTAGATTAAAATACGCGGATATCTCCCTTATATAGAATACAATACACCAATTGTATATCATCGGGAATCCGGTAAATAATTTCTCCTTTTTCTATCGGGAGTAAATTTTACATTCTAAAAGAGAAAACTTATGAAATATCGCGACCCGTTTAAATGCCCTATTTTTCTTTCTACATTAATAAAAAATTAAGCCCTTTATGAAAACCATGCCATCTTTCGAAATAAATTGGTAGTTCTGAATTTATGTATTTATTTTGTATGGCCTTAAATTAAAAGGCCCAACTATTAATAAGTATTATACATTTATACATTCATTAAATTTATCAACGATGTCAAAAATTAAAATCGGTATCAACGGTTTCGGTCGTATCGGACGCTTTGTCTTCCGCGTTGCAGTAGCTAAAGAAAATGTAGAAGTTGTTGCAATCAACGACCTTATCGATGTGAATTATATGGCATACATGCTGAAATATGATTCAACTCACGGACAATTCAAAGGTACTGTTGAAGTAAAAGACGGTCAATTGGTAGTAAACGGAAAAACAATCCGTGTAACTGCTGAACGCAATCCTGCTGATATCAACTGGGGTGCTGTTGGCGCTGAATATGTAGTTGAATCAACTGGTCTGTTCCTTGAAAAAGCAAAAGCCCAGGGTCATATCGACGGCGGTGCTAAAAAAGTAATCCTTTCAGCTCCTTCAAAAGACGATACCCCAATGTTTGTAATGGGTGTGAACCACACTTCTTACAAAAATGACATGACATTCGTTTCAAATGCTTCTTGTACAACTAACTGTCTGGCTCCTATCGCTAAAGTATTAAACGACAACTTCGGCATCCTGGAAGGTTTGATGACAACTGTTCACGCTACAACAGCCACTCAGAAAACTGTTGACGGTCCTTCAGCTAAAGACTGGAGAGGCGGCCGCGGTGCTGGTCAGAATATTATCCCTTCTTCAACCGGTGCAGCAAAAGCAGTAGGTAAAGTAATCCCTGCGCTGAACGGCAAATTAACAGGTATGGCTTTCCGTGTACCAACCCCTGACGTTTCTGTTGTTGACTTAACTGTTCGTCTGCAGAAAGAAACTACTTACGCTGAAATCTGTGCTGCTATGAAAGCTGCTTCAGAAGGCGAATTAAAAGGTGTACTGGGTTATACTGAAGACGAAGTGGTATCTAACGACTTCCTTGGCGATGCCCGTACTTCTATCTTCGATGCAAAAGCAGGTATCCAGCTGTCTCCAACTTTCGTAAAAGTAGTTTCCTGGTATGACAACGAAATGGGTTACTCAACTAAAGTTGTTGAACTGATCGAATACATGGATTCAGTAAAATAATTGCTGAAATACACATTATAATATAAGGCAGTCAGAAATGGCTGCCTTTTTTGTTTTCACACGAATATGACCATCCATTAAAACAGATGCCTGGGAAATGGGAATTGTACCTTAAATATTCCCTTGACTTTCCCTGTTTCTGATACCCATTAGATACCTTTCTGATACCTTTCTGTAACCTGAGGTTACAGAAAGGTATCAGAAAGGTATCAGAAAGGTATCTCAAGCAGGCAATGTTTAGCAATAAAATCGAGAAAGGATACTGATAGTTTCTCATCCCAAAAGCATATAAGGTTCATGCCCGAAAAAGAAAAAGAAAGTTTTTCAATAGGAAGAAAATGATATACCCGGAGATTTTATTAACAGACAATAATTATTCATTATTGGTGATAGTTAATAAAAATTGATAGCATCATAAAATTCTTCAACAAGGTAAATAAGGATACCGAAGCATGATTGACAAGAAAGAGGTCAGTTTATCGAGAGCATTTTGAATAACAAACGAGCCATGGGCAAAACTTTCTTACACGGTAGAAGAATTATGGGCGAGCAATTACGATTTAATCGCGACAGGCCATGCGGCAATTAAAAAAACAGGTAATACTGGATTAAGGTGATGGATATATAAAGCTGGTTACTAGGTATTTGACCAAACAAAAGATTTTAATATCCATTGCTTTGAAAGTAAAATTAAACCAATTATACTTACCATTTATAGCGTATTAATAAATAGACGTGGTCATTAAAACTACCAGTGAAGAACTCAACTCTTCTTAACCTTCATTTTTCAAAGGACTCAAAATACATCTTATTTACTTTTCCCCAAACAGTTCCCATTCCACCATTTCGCAGATGATGTGTCCGATTAAAATATGAAGTTCCTGGATACGGGGGGTATCTTCTGAAGGCATATTTAAAAGGAGGTCTGCTTTGGATGCCATGCGGCCACCCGATGCCCCGGTTAAAACAATACATGAGAGCCCTAAACCTTTTGCCTGATCAATCGCATGCAGTATATTTTCCGAATTCCCGGAAGTGGAAATGGCAATAAGAACATCTCCCCTCTGCCCCACCGCTTCAATATAACGGGCATAGGCACGGTCAAATCCAAAATCATTGGAAACGGCCGTCATGAAAGAACTGTTGACATGACAGGCTTCGGCTTGCAGGGGCGGACGGTCGATATAAAATTTCCCCGATAGTTCAGCGGCCAGGTGCTGGGCATCGGCTGCACTGCCCCCGTTTCCGCAGAAAAGGGTTTTGTTGCCAGACCGGTAGGCTTTTACAATTAATCCCGCAGCCTCTTCAATACGGGCCAGCATAAC
>DATGYU010000405.1:0-7980 GCA_035297625.1 Prolixibacteraceae bacterium | reverse complement strand
AAACATCAGCCATATTGAATTATTCAGCATACCCTATTTAACCCTTGATTTGCATGAATAAGAAATAAGGAATAAAAAAATACTGCTTTGATCACATTATCTTTTTATTCCTTTTTTCTTAATCGGTATTCCTTAGCAAAGAAATAAAAATCAAGGATCACGCTATCAGTTCAAGTATTTTCTCCAGGTGTATTCCCCTGGATCCTTTTACGAGAACCAGTTTGTTGTTTATAGGATGTGTTTGTAGGTAAGTGAAAAGAAGTTCCACATTGTCGAACTTTTTATTTTCATGTTGAGCTATGGTCTTTTTAAATTGAGGGCCTACCAGCATTACTTCTGAAAAGGTATTGGCTTCAATAAAATCCACTACTTTTTGATGTTCGGCATCCGATACTTCTCCCAATTCAAGCATATCGCCAAGGATTAGGCATTTATTGTCATTGCTAATGCTGACGAAGTTGGTAAGGGCCATCATCATGCTGGTTGGGTTGGCATTATAGGCATCCATGATAACAGTATTGCGGCCGCCTTTAATTAATTGCGATCTGTTATTGGATGGAGTATATTCCTCCAGTGCTTTTTGAATAAGGAGAGGATCTACCCCAAAATACTTGCCAGCACAGGCAGCTGCGAGTAGATTTTCGAAATTGTAATCCCCTATTAATTTTGATTTAAGGTAAAGCCATCCTTTGGGAAAAAGAGCCTTTACCACCAGGTGGTATTCCGTTGATGACAGTTCTCCCGTTAAATAGCAGCCGGACGATTTGCCGTAAGTGATTTGTTCCAGTGTTCCGGCTTGTTTAATTAGTAATGGATTATCGGAATTTATAAAGCATTTGCCCCCTTTTTGTCTCAGGTAGTCGTACATCTCGGATTTTGTTTTGATAACTCCTTCAAAGGAGCCAAAGCCTTCCAGATGGGCTTTGCCCATGTTGGTCACCAAACCATAGTCGGGATCGGCTATTTCACACAATAGTTCAATTTCACCCGGATGGTTGGCCCCCATTTCAATGATCGCCATTTCTGTCTGGGAAGTCATCGACAGCAAAGTTAAAGGAACTCCTATATGGTTATTCAGGTTGCCTTGCGTGAAATGAATCCTGTATTTTTTTGCAAGAACAGCCGCTATAAGCTCCTTGGTAGTGGTTTTACCATTGGTGCCGGTAATGGCCAAAACCGGGGTTTTCAGTTCTTTTCTATGGTAATTGGCCAACTGCTGAAGGCACTTCAGAACATCATCCACTAAAATCATGCGGTCATTGACTGCATATTCCGCCTGATCGATTACAGCATAGGCTGCCCCTTTTGTTAAGGCTTCCGAGGCAAAAGTGTTGCCATTGAATTTCTCACCTTTAAGGGCAAAGAAAATACTGTTGGCAGGAATATTACGGGTATCGGTTGTAACTAGGGGAAACTGTGTGAACAGTTTATAAATGCTTGCAATTTCCATTGTTTAGAAAAAAGAAAACCTCACTTTTTCAAATGAGGTTTTATGTAATAAAAGTAATAAATAGTCTAATTAAAATCCATCAGGACTTCCTACACGTGTCATTGCACAGCGGAATCCAAGATCGTTGGAAGCTTCATTTTCGGGTCTGAATCTTCTGGTACCAGGAATCAACCAATAAGGACGGTCTTTCCAGCTTCCGCCTTTATACACCCTGGAGTTGTCGGAAATCAATGAAGAGAACTGCCCATCTTTTGTGGACTGTACATACATGGAATTCGTTGTTGAATTTTCCTTGGCAGCATTCCAGTCATCCCCTTCAACAATCTGTGAACGGTAGTCGCCATCTTTGAAGTTACGGCTGTCCTCAATCGTATCTTTGATTAATTCACCATACTGATCGCGCATGAGTTGTCCCGTTACGGAGTCCGTGCGGTATTTGGTAAACACATTGCCTCTGAATGGCTGGAATTCGGCCACATCTTCATTTGATTTGGGACGGTACACATCCGATACCCATTCATTCACATTACCTGCCATGCAATAAAGACCAAAATCATTGGGTTCATAGGACATGACTGGAGCGGTGATGTCAGCATTATCGTTTAAATCACCTGCCATACCCATTAAGTCACCACGGCCACGGGTAAAGTTTGCCATCATCCTGCCTTTGGTCTTTTTAGAGTTGTTTCTCAGGTAAGTGCCATTCCATGGGTAAAGTTTGCGGTCAGTGAGCAATTCATCTTCTGTATTGCCTACAAGGCCTAAAGCAGCATATTCCCATTCTGCTTCGGTGGGAAGGCGATAATTTGGAAGCAGCAAGCCATCTTCCCAACGTACCCTTCTGCCTGTTCCTGAAGCATCTTTCAATGGGTTTTTACCTTCAGTGCCCTGGTATAAACCAGCCAGGTAAGATTCCGTGGTAAATACATTTTCTCCGGTCTGAGCGTTGTCAGGTTGAATAATTCCTTTTTTGATAAGAATACCTTCATTTACACGGTCTGTTCTCCATTTTGCATACGCATCGGCCTGTTTCCAGTTAACCCCAACTACAGGATAATTTCCATAGGCCGGGTGACGAAGATAATTGCTCACATACGGTTCATTGTATGCCAGCTTTTCACGCCAAACAAGAGTGTCAGGTAGTGCTTCCTTGTATTTTTCAGGATTGTTTGGATAAACCCTTCTTAGCCAAAACAGGTATTCCCGATAGTCAAGATTGGATACTTCTGTTTCATCCATATAAAAGGACGCAATAGTTACCCGTTTGGGAACATTGTTCCAGTCATACATTACATCCTGTTCTACCCTTCCCATTGAGAAGGTACCTCCCTGAATGAATACAAGTCCCGGACCTGTCTCCTGGGAGTAATTGTTGTCAGACTGAAAGCCACCACTGTTCGGATCATCATATTTCCATCCGGTTGAATGAGAGGTGTCCGAGTTTCTGCCCTTTCCAAATAATCCGCATCCTGCCATTAGTGCCGCAAGAGCGAAGAACATTATGTACTTCAATTTCATCTGTAAAATAATTTATTTTAAAGCCATTTGTACCTGTCAATGATCACTTTGTGTAGTGATCCGTTTCAGCTTGGCTGATCTGTTATTTTATTCCAATTATATAAAGACCCACAAATATAACTAATTTGTTGAATTCTTATTGTTCGGCTATTTAATCTTTTTTTTATGCCGGTAAGTTTCTTCTATGTATTTTTGTCTTTTCATCAAAGGGAAAAGTTAAATATTATAGCCCTTTGGTCATCAGCTAATAATAATATTGACGGCTTGGGCGTTTAGGTTTGTATAATTAAAACATGACTATGCGAAAATTATTACTTATTTGCGTATTTCTTTTTGTTGCCTTATGTGGATGGTCGGCAGAATTCACCCGCAGGATCGTTTGGAATCAAACAGTTTCCTCTGATCAGCAGGCAATTAAAAGATGGTTCGAAGGTGCTGTTTTAATGAATGAGAATGGCTTGCCTTATTGGGTGGAAAGTTTTGCGCTTCAATCTTCTGATGCCAGTGTGGCCATTGCCGATACTATATTTGAACCTTTCGAAGGTTCTTTGGGCGAGTTGTCCGATTCCATAGGCCATGACATTCATTTGGCAGCTGTTCCCGGCACCTCGGCAGGAAAAACCTTCCTTAGAGTGTCCATGTTACCCTTTATCAAAAAAGGCGATAAAATATTTAAACTGACCAAATTTACTTTATCCGTTAATGAGATCCCTTCTATGCTCAAGTCTGCCAAAGCCGCCTTTGAATGGAAGCAGGAATCAGTGCTGAATACCGGTAAATGGACCAAAATAAAAGTAAAAAATAAAGGCATATACAAGATTACCTTCGACCAGTTAAAAGGGTGGGGGTATCCCAATCCTGAAAATGTGGTGCTTTATGGCAATGGAGGATATATGCTGCCCTTGTTAAATAAGGACATGCAGGCTGAAGATTTGCAGGCTTACCCCGTTTGGACCGGAAAAGATAACGCTGGCAAAGATTGTCTGTTCTTTTATGCAACCGGCAATATCAAGATCAATTTCAATGTGGAAACGGCCATGTTCTCTCATCAGCAAAATTATTATGCCACTGAAACCTATTTCTATCTATCTGATCAGGGAACGCCTCTGGTAATTCAAAAAGCTGCTGAAGTTGATGCACAACCAGGGAGACAGGTGTTTACCTATCCCAATTATACTTTTTATGAAAAGGAAGAAAATAACCTAATTGAATCCGGAAGCCAATGGTATGGCGAAGCTTTCAATGCCGGGGGATCTCATACTATCACAATGACTTTAGATAATCCGGATGCTACCATCCCTGCCATATTTACAGTTTCTGCGGTCGGCAAATCTTCTTCCACCAACAGTATGGATGTTTCTGTAAATGGTAAGCCATTGATGAAACTACCCTTTAGCACCTCCTCAGAATATGATTATGCCAGAGGTAAAGTTATGTCTGACACACTGCCGCTGTCTACAAAGAATTTACAGATCAGACTAGTTTACAATGCTAATAACAGTGTGTCGGCCGCATGGTTGGATTACATAGGGGTGAATTATCAAAGCATGTTGAATATGTCAGGCGATGTGTTTAATTTCCGGGGCAAGGGAGTAAATGGCAGTATTCAAACATCAGAATTTTTGCTTTCTGGCGCCACTGCTGATACACGGTTGCTAAATATAACCGATCTGTTTCAGACAACAGAAGTTCCGGCAACCTTTGCGGATGGAAAACTAAAGTTTAAATCCAATTCTTCTGTTATTAATGAATACGTAGCCTTTAACCCTGCCGGTGCTATCCCATCGCCTGAACAGGTAGGAGGCATAGACAATCAAAATCTGCATGGACAATCAGTGCCAGAAATGATCATCGTTACCAATCAGAAACTTTTAGGTGCTGCTAACGACCTGGCTGATTTTCATCGTACCAGCGATCATATGAACGTTCAGGTAGTAACCCCTGATCTGATTTACAATGAGTTCTCTGGCGGGCTTCCCGATCCTGCCGGAATTCGCAACTATTTCAGAATGTTTTATGACCGTACCAGCCAATCAGGCCCCAACGGCTTGAAATATGTTCTTCTAATGGGCGATGGCTCTTACGATAACCGCAATATCCTGGGTAAAAACTTTAACCTTTTACCAACCTTCCAGTCTGTCAATTCCATTTCCGAAACCCAATCCTATGTCACTGATGATTTCTTTGTTTTTTTGGATGAAAATGAAGGGGGTACTTCGGGTATTATTGATTTAGGCATTGGCCGTATTCCTGCCCGTAATATGGAGGAAGCTCAGGCTGTGGTCAATAAAATTAGAAGCTATCATCAAAAGGAGGCGTTTGGCAACTGGCGCAATAATGTGACATTTATTGCTGATGATGGAAATATCGCCGATAGTTATTCCAACATGCATCAGGAACAGGCAGATGAACTAACCAAATTGGTCAATAACAACCATCCTGGTTTTTTTACCGATAAGATATACTTTGATGCGTATAAAAAAATTACCTCTGCCGGGGGAGAAAAATACCCGGATGTGACCGCTGCTATCCTTGACCGTATCAAACGGGGCACCTTAATTTTAAATTATACTGGTCATGCCAATGAAAAAAACCTGGCCGATGAAAGCGTGATGGATATAGGAATTATCAATTCACTGACCAACAGCAAACGTTTGCCCATCTTCGTTACTGCCACCTGTGAATTCAGTCGTTTTGATGCTGATGATACCTCCGCCGGTGAGGATTTCCTGCTGAACCAAAATGGAGGAGGAGTCGGCCTGTTTTCAACCACCCGCCTGGTCTATGCGCAGGACAATGCTATTTTAAACCAGAAATTCTTTCAGTATGTTTTTGAGAAAGACCAAAATGGCAATAATCTCCGTCTGGGCGATGTGATGCGTCTGGCAAAAGCGGCTGCCCAGACAGGGGCCAACCAATTGAACTTTTCTTTGCTTGCCGACCCTGCACTGATGCTTGCCGAACCCGAATACAAGGTGGTAACCACTACTGTTAACGGCAAAAGTACCGGAGATGGTGCCGACACCCTTACGACCATGTCGGTAGTGACTATCAAAGGTTATGTAGCCGACAGTAAAGGGGCAAAAATGACCTCCTTTAACGGGGAGATTATCCCTACTGTTTATGACAAAGCCATGGTGGTTCATACCCTTGGAAATTCACATCAGACACCAATGGACTACAAGGTGCAGAATAATATCGTTTACCGGGGGCTGGCCAGTGTCACCAAAGGTGATTTCGAGTTTTCATTCTTTGTGCCCAAAGATATCTCCTATAAGCTGGACAAAGGGAAAATCCTTTATTATGCCTATAACGAAACCCATGATGCCAACGGCTATTATGAAGATTTTTATATTGGCGGAGCTTCCAACACCCCTGTTACTGAAGCGGATGGTCCGGCTATTGATTTATTCATGAATAGCGATTCTTTTAAGGAAGGAGGACAGGTAAGTGCCAGCTCTGTTTTAATCGCCCATATTGCAGATCAAACCGGCATCAATACTGCCGGAACTGGTATCGGTCATGATATCACGGCGGTGCTGGATGGTGATGATTCAAACATTATGGTACTTAACGACTATTTTCAAACCTCGATGGATAAACATACGGAGGGTTCGGTTGTTTTCCCCATAAATAATCTGGCGGAAGGAAAACATACCCTGACGGTTAAAGTGTGGGATGTACTCAATAATTCATCGGAAAAGCAAATTACCTTTGTTGTAAAAGAGGACTTTAAAATTGAAAAGGTGGCATGTTTTCCCAATCCAATGAATCAGCAGACCAGTTTTACTTTTACCCATAACCAGCCTGATGAGCTATTTGATGTCACCCTTGAAGTCTTCCAGACCAATGGAACCCGGGTGGATTTGGTTCAGGCAAAAGTGGGTTCAAGTGGCATTGAAAGCCTTCCGCTGCAATGGGAGCCGGCCGCACGAGGGGTAAAAATGCAAGCAGGGGTATATATCTACCGGCTAACAATAAGCGCCCAGGGAAAAACAGCAAGCGGATCGGGCAGACTTGTTTATGTGTTTAAGTAAAAAATAAATTAGGACCAAATCAACACAGTTTATACTAATATGCACTTTCGTTACGTTAAGTTTTTTTAAGCTGTTAAATGATGAAACTCTTTAACAAAGCCCTATATTTACAAATTATAAATATTAACCCAAATATGAAGAAGGTAATTTTACTTGTGGCAGTAATTCTCTTATGTGGAATACAAGTACAACAGGCCATTGCACAGAAGAATAATACGATTACAACTGGTACACCATTTTTGACAATAGCCCCCGATTCACGATCAGGTGCAATGGGAGATGCCGGTGTTGCCACTACTCCAGATGTGAATTCACAGCACTGGAACCCTGCGAAATATGCTTTTATCGAAAGTGAAATGGGATTAGCTCTCTCTTACACGCCTTGGTTGCGTAGTTTGGTATCTGACATCAGCCTGGCCTACCTGGCCGGTTACAAACGCCTGGATGATCAGCAAACGCTGAGTGCCTCCCTGCGTTATTTTACACTTGGCGAAATTGCATTTATGGACGAGTTTGGTGAACCGATGGGACAACAAAAACCAAATGAGTTTGCCATTGATTTTGCATATACCCGTTTATTAGGTGAAAAATTCTCCGGTGCCGTTGCCATCCGTTACATTAGGTCCGACCTCACTGGAGGCCAATTAGTGGGAGGGGTAGAAACTCATGCCGGAAGTACTTTCGCTACCGACGTTGCCTTCTATTACCAAAACGAAATGAGGGTGAACCGCAAACGTTCACACCTTGGCGCCGGTATCAATATCTCCAATGTAGGGGGTAAGATTTCCTATACCGATGGAGAATCAAAAGACTTTATACCTGCAAATATGAGACTTGGGCTTTCTTATACTACGGAAATGGATAAATACAATACCATTACCTTTGCAGTGGATGCCAATAAATTATTGGTGCCAACCCCGATCCCGTCTTCTGACACTGCTGATGTAAATATTATTACAGATAATGGTTCTTCCA
>DATGYU010000404.1:0-5066 GCA_035297625.1 Prolixibacteraceae bacterium | reverse complement strand
AAACCTTAAAATTAACCACAGAGTTTCACAGAGTAATATCCCAGAGTTTCACAGAAATAATGGTAATTGTTCCTCATCTCTGTGTAACTCTGTACCTAACTCCTTTTAAACTCTGTGGTTAATTTTTTTTTTTTGTGGCCCTACATGTAAACTTAATATTAATGAAACTTTCGCTTAGCCCTGATTTCAATTGGCACTTTTAGGCTACATAGCTGCACTTTCTTACATTTGCATCTCCTGCACAATGGGTTTAAAATCATTGAATGAACAGATTTTTCAGCAACGAAGCGTTTAATGTAATGCGGATACGGAACTTTCGGTTGTTTCTGGCCTACCGTTTTTGCATCACAGCAGCCATTTTAATGCAGTCGGTAATTGTCGGCTGGCAATTGTACAGTATTACTAAAGATATGCTCTCTTTGGGGTTAATCGGCCTTACAGAAGTCATACCCCAAATAAGCATTGCCTTGATTGCAGGTCATTATGTAGATATATGGGACCGGAAAAAGATTATCTTCCGAACCACCTTCCTGTTGCTTCTTGGATCCGCATTGTTGTTGGCTACCGCTATCCCTGGCATTAATTCAGGGTTCCTTGCAGGCACCTTGCCCATTTTCACAACCGTCTTCCTGGTAGGACTTGTACGCGGTATCCTCATGCCTGCCCACACTGCCTTGCTTGGGCAACTGGTACCCCGGGAGTTACTGGCAAGCGCAGCCACCTGGGGAAGTACCGTATGGCAGGTTGCCGCTATTACAGGACCTGCACTGGGAGGATTGGTCTATGGCTTCTTTGGATTACAGCAAGCCTATACCCTGGTCTTTATTTTCTTTCTTATTTGCATCACCCTGGTATTCTTTATCAAGAGTCCAGGCAAGGTGGCTGTTTTAAGTCAAGCGGACGGCAATATCTTTGCCCGTATCAAAGAAGGTATTCGCTATGTTTTTAACAATCAGGTGCTGTTGGGAGCTTTTGCATTGGATATGTTTGCCGTTTTATTTGGAGGTGCGGTAGCCATGTTGCCTGTCTTTGCCTCCGACATCCTTCATGTGGGACCTGAGGGCCTGGGTCTGTTGCGTGCCTGTCCTGCCGCGGGGGCTATCATCATGTCTGTTCTGCTTACCTTCAAGCCTCCTGTCTATCGTTCAGGTATTTTGATGCTGTGGAGTGTGGCCTGTTTTGGCCTCTGCATGATTGTATTTGCTATTTCCCGAAATTTCTATCTGTCGGCTGTTTGCCTGCTATTGAGTGGTGTTTTTGACAGTGTGAGTGTTGTTGTGCGGAGTAGTATCCTTCAGCTTTTCACCTCCAATGAAATGAAAGGCCGTGTGGCTTCTGTCAACAGTATTTTTGTAGGCTCCTCCAATGAGTTGGGCGCTTTTGAATCTGGAGTAGCTGCCAGTGCCATGGGACTGGTACCCTCGGTCATCTTTGGGGGTATAATGACCTTAATTGTTGTGGCAATAGCAGCCAAAACAGCACCGTCTTTGAGAAGGCTGTCGCTGAGAGATGCCTATGCATAATTTATCATGTGCGATTTATTAAGCTGACTTAGTGTGCTTTGTGTAATTTCTTAGTGATCTTTGTGTTTAAACTTTTTTACCACAAAGACCACCAAGATTAAAATACACAAAGTTCACAAAGTAAGAGTAGCTGACCACTAAATTTTAAACTCCTCAAAGCAAGTCGCTTGCCAGTTCTGCCAGATAGCTTCTTTCACCCTTTACTAAATTCACATGGGCAAAGATCTCATGGTTCTTCATCTTCTCGGTCATATAGGCCAGCCCGTTGGATTTCATATCCAGGTAGGGTGAATCTATCTGCTGAAGGTCGCCGGTAAATACCAGCTTGGTGCCTTCACCGGCACGGGTAATAATGGTCTTTATCTCATGGGGAGTCAGGTTTTGCGCTTCATCAATGATAAAGTAAGAATCAGATAAGCTCCTTCCACGGATGTAGGCCAAAGGGGTAATAACCAGCTTTTCATCCTTTAGCATCTCTTCTATCTTTTGGTATTCAAGGCTACGGGGATTATAGCTGTGCTTGATGACCGTCAGGTTATCAAACAGCGGCTGCATATAGGGATTGATCTTTTCCTGGGCATCGCCGGGCAGAAAGCCAAGGTCACGGTTACTTAACGCTACAATAGGGCGGGCAAGCAATATCTGTCCAAAACTTTTATGTTGTTCCAAAGCGGCTGCCAGTGCCAGTAATGTTTTCCCGGTTCCGGCTTTTCCGGTTAAGGCTACCAGCTTAATATCCGGGTTGCACAGGGCATCCAGGCTAAAAGTCTGTTCAGCATTGCGGGGCTTGATGCCATAAGCCACTTTTTTCTCCACCCTGACCATTCGTTTTAACCCTCCGTCATAACGGCCCAGCACGCTGGCCTTGGAAGATTTCATGATAAAATATTCATTGATGTCAGGGGGCGTTTCCAACCCCACCTGGTCTACGGGAAGGGTGCCTTCATTATAAAGTTTGTCAATCAGGACATCGTCAAAGTTATCAAGCTCGGCAACACTTTTATTCAATATTTCAATATCCTTGACCTTGTCGTTGTAATAATCTTCCGCCTGTATTTTCAACGACTTGGCTTTCATCCTTAGGTTGATGTCTTTGGTCACCAAAATACAGGGGCGTGTAGGAAATTTATGGGCAATATAGATGGTAACGGCCAGTATACGGTGATCAGGAATGTCCTCCCTGAACGATTCTTTAAGCTCTTCGGTGAATGGCTTTCCCGTTTCAACAATCAGATGCCCTTTGTCAGGTCCCAGCTTGATACCCCCGTTAAAAAGCTTATCGCCAATAATCTCATCCAGCTCCCTTACAAATTCCCGTGCCTGGAAGTTGATGGGGTCATTGCCTCTTTTAAACTTGTCCAGTTCCTCCAAAACAGTGATTGGAATCACGATATCATTGTCCTGAAACTGGTAAATGCAGGTGTGGTCATGTAAAATCACATTCGTGTCCAGCACGAAGATCTTGGTTTGTTTTTTAGCAGCCATCCTGTGTGTTTTAAGGTTTCTCTAAAATTATGAAAAAAGAAAGCATTTCTGACAAACAATAGCCCTTAAATTCTCAACTTTGCTGAATAAGTTTTATCGCAATGAAAACCTATCAGCAAGTACTTGATTATTTGTACAGCCAATTGCCAATGTTTCAACGCACTGGCGCAGCTGCCTATAAGGATAACCTCGACAATACTTTTCGTCTGGACGAGATGTATCATTCTCCCCACACTTCATTTAAGACCATTCATGTGGCAGGTACCAACGGAAAAGGCTCCGTTTCGCATATGCTTGCCTCGGTTTTGCAGGAAGCAGGCTACAAAACCGGCCTGTATACTTCTCCGCATTTGAAGGATTTCAGGGAACGTATTCGTGTAAACGGGGAGATGATTACCGAAGAGGCCGTTGTTGAATTTACGGAGTCTTTCCTTGCAAAGAATGAAACCGCCCGCTTGGAACCTTCCTTTTTTGAGCTGACCGTTTCAATGGCTTTTGATTACTTCCGCAGCATGCAGGTCGATGTGGCTGTTATTGAAGTAGGCCTTGGCGGAAGGCTGGATTCAACAAACATCATCACTCCACAGGTATCTGTCATTACTAATATAAGCTTTGACCATATGGCATTGCTGGGCAATACGCTTCCAAAGATTGCCGCTGAAAAAGCAGGAATCATTAAGCCCCATATTCCTGTCGTGATAGGTGAAACCGCCCCGGAAACCAAAGGTGTCTTTGAAGAATTTTCCGAAAGAGCCAACAGTCCTGTTGTTTTTGCTGACCAATACTACCAGGCTTCGGTAAGCAACCCTTTCACTGACGGAAAACAAATAATGGATATCTGCAGCAGGCAGGGAATGGCTTACCGGGATTTGGAAGTCGACCTGCTGGGCAACTACCAGCAATTTAACGTCCCCACTGTTTTAAAGACCATAGATATCCTGAATCAACAGGGATGGAACCTTTCTGAAGAGAAGATCCGGCAAGGCATTGCTCATACTATGCGCAATACCGGACTGATGGGCCGCTGGCAAATCATAGGACATCAGCCTTTGATCATTTGCGATACAGGGCATAATCCTGCAGGTATTAAATTAGTGGTGGATCAGATCAACCAGACGGCCTGGGAGAAGCTGCATATTGTTATTGGCATGGTAAACGACAAGGATCAGTCTACGGTTTTATCGCTTCTGCCCACCCATGGGCGCTATTATTTTACCAAGGCAACTATTCCAAGAGCTGCCGAGCCGGAAGTACTTGCAACTATAGCTGAAAGCTTTGGATTGAAAGGCGAATGTTATCCAACTGTTCATCAGGCACTTTCTGCAGCCCTTGCCAATGCTGGGAAAGATGATCTTGTGTTCATCGGGGGAAGTACTTTTGTGGTAGCAGAAATTTTGTGATATTTTTTATAAATTTTGTTTGCAGAATTGAAAAATGGGTATATCTTTGCAACGCTTTTAAAAACAAAGCGCGTTCACCAAAACACAAATCGGGCGATTAGCTCAGCTGGTTCAGAGCATCTGGTTTACACCCAGAGGGTCGGGGGTTCGAATCCCTCATCGCCCACCCTAAAAAACCGTAATTGACGATAAGTTGATTACGGTTTTTTGCTTTTACAACAGTACCACATCTGACAAATGCAATGTACCTGAATCCGAAACCCAGATCAATTTAAGTTGGATAAATAGGAAAACCTGTGGAGAAGAAGAATAAAGTTTAAAATTTCAAGTTTAAAGTTATCATTACTGATTGATTCAACCGATCCCTGAACACTGATTACGACTCCTGACCCCATGCCCGATGCGTAATATTTCCTGAGAACCTCCCCATCATTTTCACTTAATGCTATAAAATGCCAATCGACTGCCAATGTTTCTTTGTCGACAGGCAAGACTTTTCCTTTTTTAGATACTTTTCTGATACCCTTCTGATACCTTTCTGTAACCTCAGGTTACAGAAAGGTATCAGAAAGGTATCAGAAAAGTATCAGATGGATATCAGAAAATGGCCAAAAACAAGGTGTGGATAGTGTTAGAGTAAAAACAAAGGATTGGGGAT
>DATGYU010000403.1:0-3763 GCA_035297625.1 Prolixibacteraceae bacterium | reverse complement strand
ATTTCTGCACTATCATTTTAACCAAACAGGATAGTAAAGGATGGTGGAATGTATAAAATTGGTTTACTTTATTTCCTCTAAATTGATATCAAATGACTAAACAATCATTTTTCAAAAACTTTCCTGAAAAGCAGGAGTTGTTGTCTGTTAAAAGAGCATCAGGTTTCGTTCCTTTTGTAAACGGACATTTTCATACCCCGTATTCCTTTAGCGCATTTACAGATATAGAACAGACCTTTCAACTGGCAGAAGCCGAAGCGGTACAGGTATTGGGAATTAACGACTTTTACACCACCGACGGGTACGGCGATTTTGCATCGCTGGCTTTAAAATACAAGATCTTTCCCCTGTTTAACATTGAATTCATGGCCCTGCAAAAAGACCTGCAGGAGATGGGAATCCGGGTAAACGATCCGGCCAACCCGGGGCGCACCTATCTCTCCGGGAAAGGGCTTACTTATCCCCTTCTGCTTCCTGACAAGCAAAAGAAACTGCTCCATCGGGTTCAAGAGGAAAGCAACGTCCAGACCAATCAAATGGTGGATAAGCTCAACGAATTACTTGCTGAGATCAATGCAGGATTCAGTTTTACCTTCGAGAGCATGAAGGCCAGGTATGCTAAAAACATGCTTCGCGAGCGCCATATTGCCAAGGCGCTGCGCATAGCCATTGATGAAAAATTCAAAACACAGGAAGAGAAGAAGGCCTTTTATGCAAGGCTTTTTTCAGGCAAGGAAGTAAAATCTGGACTAAAGGATATCGCTTCGCTGGAAAATGAAATCAGGGGCAATCTGCTAAAAGCCGGGGGAAGAGCGTTTGTTGCCGAAGATCCAAAGGCATTTTTGAGCCTGGAACAGGTAAATGAAATTATCATCAAAGCAGGAGGTATTCCTTGTTACCCGGTGCTGCTGGATGATGCCAAAGGCAATTTTACGGATTACGAAAGGAATTGGGTTAATTTACAGGTTGAACTTACCCGAAAGGGAATTTACAGCATAGAGTTAATCCCGGGGCGTAACACTTTTGCCATCCTCAAAGACTTTGTAAGCTATTTCCGCTCCCGCAATTTTGTGATTACCTTTGGGACAGAACACAATACCCCACAGCTGGATCCAATGAGGGTAACCTGCAGCGGAGGCATTGAAATGGATGCCGCCATGGAAAAAATAGGTTATGAAGGAGCCTGTATCATTGCCGCCCATCAATATTTAATCGGTAAGGGAGAAGAGGGCTACCTGGATGCCGACGGTGTTGCCAAAATGAAGAAATATGATGAATTTGCTGCATTGGGAGATGCGGTAATCAGGCATTTTATCGGGAAATAAACATCTATAACAAATAATAGCAAACACATAGAAATGAAAAGTAAACACATAGACACATAGGACACATACAGAAATTTCTCTATGTGTCCTATGTGTCTATGTGTTTCAATAATTTAAACAGATGAAAGAATTACAACAACTCATAGAAGTATCCCGGTATTTCGGCAACCGCAAAGATTTTGTGATCGCAGGCGGGGGCAATACTTCCTATAAAGATGAAGAACGGATTTACGTGAAAGCAAGCGGGGTAAGCCTTGCCACCATTGATGAACACGGGTTTGCAGTACTTGACCGCAAAGCCATGAAGCAAATCTCTGAAAAGACGTATTCCGAAAATGTCATGGAGCGAGAAAATCAGATAAAGCATGATTTGCTCCGGGCAAGGCTACAGCCTGAAAAAGGATTGCGCCCATCGGTAGAAGCTTCCCTGCATAATTTGATTGACTACCGTTTTGTGGTGCATACCCACAGCACCAAGGTAAACGGGCTGATGTGCGCCATAGAGGCAGAAAGCATTACTGCACAACTTTTTGGTGATGAAGTGGTTTATGTGCCTTATGTAGACCCGGGCTATATCTTATTTAAAGAAGTGGAAAGCCGTATCATTGATTACAGAAAAAAAACAGGCAAAGAGCCTCAAATCATTCTGCTGCAAAACCATGGAATCTTTGTGGCCGCCGATACGGTAGAAGAGATTCATTCCATATACAATAAGGTGATCGACAAACTGGAACCTTTCCTTCAGGATATTCCGCCAGTGGAAGAGCTGCCGGTAAATACATCCATTGTAAAGATATTGCCTGCGGTAAGGATGATGCTTTCAAAAGAGAGCTTAAAGACCGTTAAAGTAATTAATAATACCTTGATTGAACGTTTCCTTACATCAGAGACAGAATACCAGAAAATAGCGTTGCCTTTTATACCTGATGGAATAGTCTACTGCAATTCTTCCTTTATCTATGCAGAATTCAATGGAGAACCTGAGGCTTTACTTAATGAACTCTCTCAAAAGATTCAGCAATATCTTCTTACCCAGCCAAAGGCTCCAAAGGTAATTTTTATCAAAGGAATCGGATGTTTACTAGCAAGCGACCATGCCCAGGGGGTAGCTGTCCTGGAGGATGTGATCATGGATACCTGCCTGGTAAGCCTTTACTCGGAAAAGTTTGGCGGGCAAAATCCAATGACCGAGGAACAGGTGCAGTTTATTGATACCTGGGAAGTGGAGCAATACCGCAGTGCCGTATCGATGGGAAAAACCGCGGGACGTGCAGATAAGCGCATTGCTGTTGTGACCGGAGGGGCGCAGGGCTTTGGTGCAGGCATTGTTGAAAACCTGATGGAGAACGGGGCCAATGTGGTGATTGCGGATATCAATGAAAGTAAAGGGATTGAATTTACGGAATCGCTCAATCAACAGAACCGAAAAAACAAAGCTTTCTTTGTAAAGACCGATGTTTCCAATGCCACGTCTGTTGAAAACCTGGTAGCTGAAACAGTCAAGCAGTTTGGCGGACTGGATGTAATGATCAGCAATGCCGGGATACTTCGTGCCGGAGGACTGGATGAGATGACTCCCGAGACTTTTGAACTGATGACCAAGGTAAACTACTCGGCCTACTTTTTATGTGCCAAGTATGCATCGTCAGTGATGAAACTCCAGCATAAATACAAAGCGGACCATTTTACTGACATCATTCAAATCAACTCAAAGTCAGGGCTTAAAGGCAGCAACCGCAACTTTGCCTATGCAGGCGGTAAGTTTGGAGGCATCGGGCTTACCCAGTCTTTTGCCCTGGAACTGATGCCCTTTAAAATAAAGGTAAACTCCGTTTGCCCGGGCAACTTCTTTGACGGACCCCTGTGGGCGGATCCTGAAAACGGGTTGTTTGTACAGTATTTAAGGGCAGGTAAAGTGCCGGGGGCTAAAACTCTTGAGGATGTGAAACGTTTTTATGAAGCGCAGGTACCTGCCGGCAGAGGCTGCACCCCACTGGATGTGATGCGTGCCATCTATTACATCATCGAACAGGAATACGAAACCGGGCAGGCAGTGCCAGTTACCGGTGGACAAAATATGCTGAGCTAAAACATAAAAAATCAACACATAGACACATAGACCACATAGAATATTTTTTACTATGTGTTCTATGTGCCTATGTGTTTAAAATAACAAAACTCATGAAGACAAAAGCAGTACGATTATACGGGAAAGAAGACCTAAGGCTGGAGGAATTTGAGCTTCCGGCAATCAAAAGTGATGAGATACTGGCAAAGGTGGTTTCTGACAGCATATGCATGTCGTCCTACAAGGCAGCCAAACAAGGTACCGACCATAAGCGCATTCCGGATAATGTGGCAGAAAACCCCATTATCATTGGCCATGAATTCAGCGGAGAATTGATTGAAGTAGGCGCCGAATGGCAGCATAAGTTCAA
>DATGYU010000402.1:0-2124 GCA_035297625.1 Prolixibacteraceae bacterium | reverse complement strand
AATATCTAAACTAAAGGATCGATTATAGTTTCTCTATCAATTTTATCGATTTGCTAAGATCGATTCCTTTTTTTAGTACCGGGGCCCATAAATCCCCCAAGGTCTTCAACCGGTCGGGAATATTCTTAATCGTGAACATTTGGGGGGTCAGGTTATAATTGACCTCCTTCCAGTCCAGCGGAGTTGATACCGTGGCCAGTGGCCGTGGGCGTATGCTGTAGGCCGAGGCAATGGTCTGTCCCTTATTGTTCTGAAGGAAATCAATATACACCTTGTTCTTTCGTTTTGCCACACTGCGTTCAATGCTTGTTACCGAAGGCAACCGGTGATGCGCTATGGTTGCAATGATTTCCGCGAATGTTTTTGCCTCCTCGTAGCTGTATTTGGCTCCCAGCGGAATGTAGATGTGAAGACCTGTAGCCCCGCTTGTTTTGCACCAGGCCGGGATGTTAATCTCATCACAGATTTCTTTTATTACCAGTGCCGTGTTTACCACCTCGGTAAACGCGATGTCTCCCGGATCCAGATCCAGCATGATGTACGAGGGTTCATCGGGTTCAAGGTAAGTGCTGTGCCAGGGATTTATTTCAATACATCCCAAATTGGCCATGTAGACCAGTGTAGCCGTATCGTTGCAGATCAGGTAATCGATCATTCCATCATTGGATTTTGAATAAAGCTTGACGGTCTTTACCCACGCGGGCAGCTGCGACACATCCATGTCTTTCTGATAAAAACCTTTGGCTTTAATGCCGTTGGGATGCCTGTTCAACGACTGGGGCCTGTTCTTTAAATAAGGAAGCATGTATTTGCTCACGCTCATGTAATAGGCAATCACATCACCTTTGGTATATCCTTCATCGGGCCAGTATACTTTGGTAAGGTTGGTGCATTTTACACTTTTCCCTTCTACTTCTATTATCTTTTCCAATGAGCTGGTCCGTTCCACCTCCTGTTCCTTGCTTTCATTGACAACATCTATGGCATCCTTGTCGATGCGCAAGCCCATAAAGACGGGGGTACGCATGATTTCATCCTGCGACCATTCCAAAAATTTCACATTGCATACCAGCTCAGGTTTCAGCCATACCGGTTTACCTTTTGCCCCTACTAACTTTGGCGTTTTCTCAAACGGGCTCTTGGGAACAGTGATCTTTTCAAACTTGGTATACAACTCCTTGAGTGAGATTTCATTAAATCCCGTCCCGCAGTTCCCGATATATCTTAATTTGCCGTTTTCATACAAGCCTAATATGAGAGAGCCGAAATATTTACGGCTATGCTGAGGCAGGGTATAGCCGCAAATTACCGCTTCCTGCATCTTGCTTGATTTTACTTTCAGCCATTCATCCGTTCGCCTGCCCGGTAAATAAACACTGCTCGGCGATTTTGCCATTACCCCTTCGTAGCCCTGGTCAGATAACTTTTCAAATAACTTTCGCCCGTCACCTGTCTGGTAAGGAGCTTTAACAATATTGGTGAAGTTGTAAAGTTTAAAGAATGCATCCAGCAGTTCCTTGCGTTTAACCAATGGGAAGTCTGTGATCAGATGACCATTCAGATACAAAATGTCAAACACATAATATTTCAGGTTGCCTTGCTGGGTAGTCCTGTAATTCTGCAACAGCTGAAAGTCGCTTACCCCATTTTTATTCTCTACCACAATCTCGCCGTCAAGGATCACATTCTCCTTAACCATTTGCAATTCTTTTTCCAATGTATTATAGGCGGCATTGAAGCTGTTGCCATTGCGCGAGGTCATCTCAACGTTGCCATTATAGATTTTGCTGATCAAGCGGTAACCATCATACTTCATCTCGTACAGCCAGTCGGGTTCATCAATAATGTCCGGGCTTAGACGTGCCAGCATAGGTTTGACATCCGGGGGAGGGGAGACCGATTTTTCTTCCTTATCCGTTATTTTGGTTTCAGGATTGGAAGGCATATCTTCAGCCACCGTAATATTACCTCTTGTCTGTGATTTTAAAGGTTGAAGGTTTTCAATATCGAAGCTTTTCAGCGCGTATTCATCCTTCTTTTTTATCAGCAGCCATTCATCATCCTTTCCCTCCCTGTTGGTCCTTATCAAACTGAAACCGCCCTTTAAATAATGACCGTTGATGA
>DATGYU010000401.1:0-5403 GCA_035297625.1 Prolixibacteraceae bacterium | reverse complement strand
ATTATTACCACCACTTTTGGAAAAGCCCTGGGAGGTGGCAACGGGGGGTGCACCTCGGGCAGAAAAGAAATTATCGAGATGCTCAGGCAAAGATCACGCCCGTATTTGTTTTCCAACACGCTGGCTCCTGCTACTGTTGGTGCCACTCTAAAAGTTTTGGAATTGCTTGGCCAATCCTCAGAACTTCCGGGACGGACAATGGAAAATGCCCGTTATTTCCGCAGCCGCATGGAAAGCGCCGGCTTCGACCTTGTAAAAGGGACAACAGCCATTGTGCCGGTAATGATTTATGATGCCCCCCTGGCCGTTAAGTTTGCCGATGAGCTGTTAAAAGAAGGCATTTATGTAATAGGATTCGTATTCCCGGTGGTTCCCAAAGGAAAGGCAAGAATCAGGGTTCAGTTATCTGCCGCTCATACAAAGGGTCAAATTGACCAGGCAGTCGAAGCATTTATTAAAGTAGGAAAAGAGCTGAAAATTATCTAAAAGATAAGCTCCCCGGTTAATAGAACTTTTTTTCTTTAAGGTATTCATAGATGGAATCACCATTAAGAACCTCAAAAAGAAATAAGTAAAATACCCATTCATCTATTTATAAATAGAAAGAGTGCGACAATAGGATTAGATTTAACTCACATTAATTACCGCATTAAAAACATATTTAAAAATAAAACCCGGAGGTAAGCTCCGGGTTTTATTTTTAAATATGGATTACTTCTCCGTAAGCGGCAGCGGCAGCTTCCATAATGGCTTCACTCATGGTGGGGTGAGGATGAATGGATTTGATGAGTTCATGGCCTGTTATCTCCAGTTTCTTTGCCACCACCAGTTCGGCGATCAGTTCTGTTACATTTCCGCCAATCATATGAGCTCCTAGCAATTCCCCGTATTTGGCATCGAAAATAAGTTTTACAAAACCTTCTTTTTGTCCTGCGGCGCTAGCCTTACCGCTTGCCGAATAAGGGAACTTACCCACTTTGATGTCATATCCCGCTTCTTTTGCTTTTTGTTCGGTCAGCCCGAGAGAAGAAACTTCAGGGCTGGTGTACGTACATCCCGGGATATTAGAATAATCGATAGGGTGGGGGTTTAATCCGGCAATCTTTTCAACACAAACGATTCCTTCGGCAGAGGCAACATGGGCAAGGGCCGGTCCTGCGATAATATCCCCGATGGCATAAACGGAATCAATGTTGGTCTGATAAAATTTATTGACTTTCACTTTGCCCCGCTCAACCTCGATGCCCAATTCTTCTATTCCAATATTTTCAAGATTGGCGGTAATTCCTACAGCCGATAAAACGATTTCGGCTTCTGCAACTTCATTTCCTTTTTTTGTTTTGATAGTCACTTTACACAATTTCCCGGATGTGTCCACATCTTCAACCGATGCATTGGTGTAAACCTTCATTTTCATCTTTTTGAATGAACGTTCCAGTACTTTTGACACTTCCTCATCTTCGTTGGGAACCACGTTGGGCATGTATTCAACCAAAGTTACTTCGGTACCTATGCTTTGATAAAAATAAGCAAATTCACTGCCGATGGCTCCTGACCCAATGACCACCATTGATTTTGGCTGCTTTGGCAGAGTCATGGCTTCACGGTAACCGATAATCTTTTCTCCGTCCTGTTCCACATTGGGAAGTTCTCTGGAACGGGCACCGGTAGCCAAAATAATATGCTTGGCGGTATGCAGTGCACGGTGGCCTGTTTCGTCCGTTACTTCCACCGTATTTTTATCTACCAACCGGCCATAGCCGTGTATCTCTTCAATTTTATTTTTAGTAAAAAGATATTTGATCCCTTTACTCATGCCATCAGCAACACCACGGCTTCTTTTTACCATGGCATCAAAATCAGGTTTTATCTCCCCTGTAATTGACACCCCATAATCGGCAGCATGGATGGCATATTCAAAAGCCTGGGCACTTTTAAGCAATGATTTGGTGGGAATACATCCCCAGTTCAAACAGATGCCTCCAAGGCTTTCTTTTTCAACTACCCCAACATTCATTCCAAGTTGCGCTGCCCTGATGGCAGCCACATATCCGCCCGGACCGCTTCCTACAACTATTAGATCGTAACTCATAATTCATTAGATTCGTTAAATTAAACAAACAGCCTAATAACAGTTTTAGAACATAAAATGTTTTGATTATCTGTCTTTACCGAGGCTTTTGAGCCTGGCAATTTCAGAAATAACAAAAGCCACCCGAAAGTAGCTTTTGTTATTGTATCTAAATGATTTATCGCAACTATTAAACAGGTTCAAGTGTAAATACTGTGATGAAAAGGAGTTTAACGTTTAACGTTTAAAATTCCATGTTCCAAGAGGTGATGAACTGAACACTGAACACTGATTACTGTTCACTAATCACAGTCTTCCAGTATCTGGTCTCCGGTTTCCCTTTTCCCATTGAATGCCTTTCCCTAATTGGGCAATAGCTCTGCCAGTTTAGCTGCCAGTTCCTGGCTTCTTAATCCTTTGGCGATGATCTTTCCATCTTTATCCAGTAAATAAGTCTGGGGAATGGAATTTACCGCATAAAGGCGGGCAGCGCTGTTATCCCACTTTTGAAGATCAGAGACATGAAGCCAGCTTAACTGGTCCTGATTGATCGCTTGCTGCCAGGCAGCTTTATCATTGTCCAAAGAGACACCCAGGATCTCAAATCCCTTATCATGGTATTGCTGATACACCTTAACCACATTGGGATTTTCCTGACGGCATGGACCACACCATGAGGCCCAGAAGTCAATCATCACCACTTTGCCCCGCAGCGACGACAGCTGAATGGGTTTACCCTGAAGGTCGTTCATCGTAAAATCAGGAGCTACTACGCCAATGGCTGTTTTTCTCATTGCATCGGCCATCTCTTTTAGTTTAACCACATATTCCGACTTGCTGATCTCCTGGGGGAATCCGGCTACAATGGAATCCAGCTCAGCACTTTCAATTTGATTGGCAAGCTGAGCCAGCGTGATATAGGCCGAAACAACAGAGGAACGATGCTCTTTCACAAAGTTTTTGGTATACACATTCATGTTATCCATCAAGGCCTGATAATCAATCTGTACTTTTTTTACCTCATCCAGATTGTTGCTCGCCATGGCTTTCTGGTATCTGTCCTGCAATCCGGCCATTTGCTTATTCATTGATTCAACTTCTGTCACATAAGTCTTAAACAGATCCTGGCTAGGAGAGCCTGAGATTTTTGTGGCCTGCAGGCTGTCTTTTTTGGCATCAATCTTTACCTTTGAATTATCCAGGAATAGTTGAGCGATATAATCCTGTTCATTGAGCCGCAGTACTCTGATGTCGGGTAATTCCATTTTTCCGGTGAAGGTAAATTCTCCATTGACAACATTAGCTGTGTCAATACTTTGAGGACGTCCATCCACAATTTTCTGAAGATATACCTTCCCGGTATCCACTCCTTCGATGGTGCCTTTGATGGAGTATTCGTCCCTGGTGGTTTTACAGGCAAAGAAGACCAAAGTCAAAACCATTGATATTAAAATATTTCTCATTATAAATGTTTTATCGTTTTTTTTATTGATTGCTCTTTCTAATATGGTCATATAAATCGAGTAGTTTTCTGGCTGCAACAAACGAGGATACTTCTTCATTCAATACTTTCTTTTCCCATTCCTCCATCATGGCAATAATATTCTCATCCTGGTAAAAGTTATTGCGAAGCTGTTCATTGATCGTTTCATACATCCAAAACTTTGACTGCTCGTTTCTTTTATGTTGAAAGTAATTATTATTTTTCACAAAAGCAAGATATTGATCAATTGTTTCCCAGATTTCACCAATACCTGTTTTCATAAAAGCCGAACAAGTCATTACCTTGGGCTTCCAGCCTGAATCGGTAGCAGGGAATAGCTGCAATGCATTCATATATTGAATACGTGCCAATCCGGCCTTTTCTATATTATTCCCATCGGCTTTGTTGATGGTGATCAAATCAGCCATTTCCATGATGCCCCGTTTAATTCCCTGCAGCTCATCACCTGCACCTGCCAGCATGAGCAACAGGAAAAAATCGACCATTGAATGCACGGCCGTTTCACTCTGGCCAACGCCAACGGTTTCTATAAAAATATGGTTATACCCTGCGGCTTCGCATAAAACTATTGTTTCACGGGTTTTTCTGGCTACCCCGCCCAGAGAGCCTGCCGAAGGGGAGGGGCGTATATAGGCAAAAGGGTCAATGGAAAGGTCTTCCATGCGGGTTTTATCGCCTAGAATACTTCCCTTGGTGCGTTCGCTGCTGGGGTCAATGGCTAAAACGGCCAGCTTGTTTCCCCGTGCGGTAATGTATTTTCCCATGGCCTCGATAAAGGTGCTTTTCCCGACTCCGGGAACCCCTGTAATGCCTATGCGGATTGAATTACCGCTAAAAGGAAGGCATTTGACGATAATCTCCTGGGCAATTTCCTGGTGTTCTGCCTTTGAACTTTCCACCAGCGTAACTGCCTGAGACAGGATAGTGATGTCGCCATTTAAAATACCTTCCACATACTGCTGAACCGAAAGAATATTTTTCTTTTTATTGCGTAAGAATCGTTTAACCGAATCTTCACTGACCGGTGGAAGTGGTGCAATTCCTTCATTTACGTTTAATCCCGAGTATTCGGGATCGTTTTCTATATGGTGATAAGAAGTATCTCCAATCATATTCATAAATTTTATGCGAATGTAATTACAACAAAAGAAATAGGCTGCTCTTTTCTCAATTTTAAAGATAAATATTATTGGAAAAATAGAAAAGGCAGGGTGCAAGGGGTAAGGAGACCGCGGGGCAGTGGTCAGTAGCCAGTGTTCGGCCCCTTCAGGCCCAACTTTAAGGAGTTTAAAGTCTTTAAGGACCTTAAAGCCAGGTCTGAGGGAGGGGTGCTTGAAATTTGTAACCTCGGACTTCAAAAAAAGAGCCACTCCTGTTTAAGAAGCGGCTCTTGATTTTTAATATTTTTTTACCGATTTAATTGGACAGGATATTGGAGGCAATTCGCAATACTGTAGTTGGATTTTTAGGATCATTGGTAATTACAGTAATGGTTTTACTCTGTCTGCCACTTTTGCCTGTTGAATCAAACGACACTTTCAATGGAACGCTTTCACCTGCAGGAACGACATTTTTAGAAGGTGTCACAGCTGTACAGCCGCAAGAGCTTTTTACATCACGAATAATCAATTCTTTCTTGCCATCATTCTTAAGGTTAAAAGTGTGTTCCACTTTATTTCCCGGCTTAATGTCACCAAAGTCAAAGGATTCGGCATCATATTTAACAACCGGAGCATTGGCAAGGTCGGCAGCCGATAATTTTGAAAAGTCTTCTTCAATGGTAGTACTTACTGCAATTGAATTTTTATAGTCATCCTGGCCATCCACA
>DATGYU010000400.1:0-4468 GCA_035297625.1 Prolixibacteraceae bacterium | reverse complement strand
ATTATTACTTAAACTGCCACCAGTCAAAGTTGAATAGTTGATCCCCACTGCCACTAAATTTCAGGTAGAGATCATGAACTCCCTTAACCTTTTGTGTTTTGCAGGTGATAGTCTTCCAACTCTGCATATCACCGGTTGAGTTTACGGCACAGTTTCCAATTACGGCACCGGAAGGGCTATCAAGGCAAAGCTCTATTTTTCCATTATTGGCTGTGGCAGCTAAGCTTGCAATAAATTTGCCTGCGCCTTTTTTACCAAAATCTACGCCCCTGACTTTTATCCAGTCGCCGTTACTGATGTTGCAAACATTCATCCCGCCAGCTTTACAGGTCTCGGTATAAATACCCGATTGCGCATTCATGGTTTCTGCTTCTACTCGGTCAAAGGGATTTACATAGCTCAGTTGCTTCAGTCCGTCAACGGTATTTTTCATCACCTCGATGGTCCCGTCCGCATTGTGCCTGAACATGTCAAGGCACAGGTTACGCCTGTAAGTGGGAGCCACTTTAGCTTCACGTGCCACAATCCGATTGTGGTAGGCCTCGTACCATTCTCCATTTAATTTAAAGATAGCCTGATGGTTGTTATTGTCGTTTTGTGGTGGCTGTACTGAAACAATCCCTCCATAAGTAAAACCTGATGTCGGACTGGTACTTTTCATATAATCGATACGCATCTCTGCACGTGGATTGGAGGAGTAAGACAAGTAATAAATACCATTGTTTTTATGCATCCAGGAGGCCTCAAAGAAGTTTTGTGCAGTTAATGGAATAGCAGGTCCATCCACACTGATCATGTCTTTATTCAGCTTGATTACGCGCACATTGTTATCGCCGTTTCCGCCAAAATACATGTAAGCCTGGCCATCATCATCAATAAAGGTCATTGGGTCAAATAGCCACATATGCTGAGCTGGCATCACACCAGGAGTGCTGGTTTCAACCAATGGTTTGCCAATCGGATCCACAAATGGGCCTAAGGGATTATCGCTTCTGGCTACTCCTATGCCGTTGCCGCTGTTGCCAAAATACAGGAAGAACTTTCCATCACGTTCAACGGGTGAGGGCGCCCAGCTCCTGAAAGCCCATGAACAATTCTTCGGCACTTCAAACACTACCCCATGATCTGTCCAGTTTTTCAAATCACTGCTCGACACGCAAACAATTGACTTCATCATATAGCCAGACTTATCGTCTCCGGGATTTTCATCATCATTGGAGCAATAGAGATACACTCTGCCTTTATAAACCAATGCTCCCGGGTCAGCCAGGTAACGATGAGATACAATGGGGTAATCTGCGGAAGCAATCTGGCAAATCCCAAGGAATGCCATTAGCATTAATACAATTCTCTTCATTATTCTATGTGTTTTTCGTTTAAGTATTAGTTTAATTAATTGATGGACTGAAGGATTGAAGGATTGGCTACTGATCACTGCCTACTGAACACTGATCACTGACCACTGCCTACTACTTTACCGCCTTCACTCCTTCCGTTGTCTGTACAATCTTTTGAATGGTTCCGTCGGGGTTATAATACATGTAATCTACACATATCGAGCGGCGGTAACTTCCACCGGTAGGGAGGGATCCGTTGTGATAAAAGAAATACGATTTTCCCTTGTAGTCAATGATTCCCGGATGGGTAGTAAAGCTATTGGGCACGTTCTCCTGGATGATTCCCTTGTAGGTCCATGGACCTGCAGGATTGGTGGCCGTGCAGTATTCAATCATTTCAGGCTTGGTGCCTGCGCTGGCATAAACCAGGTAATACAGGCCATTGCGCTTGTAAAACCAGGGACCTTCAATGTAATGTTCAGGCTTAAAGGTAGTGATCGGACTATCCATTTCAATCATGTTTTCTTTCAGCTTCACCCACTTGCAACTGCCATTGCCCCAAAACAGGTATGCCTGGCCGTCATCATCAATATATACCGTAGGGTCTATATCATCCCAGCCATATTTCATATCGGTGGTCATTTCATTGGTGATAAGCGCTTTTCCTATGGCATCCTTAAAAGGTCCGGTTGGCCGGTCTGATACCGCAACTCCTATGGCAGCTCCCCCTTTACTGTTCTCATCGCTTTTATGGAAGGTGGATACAAACCAGTAGAACTTGCCATTGCGTTCGATACACTGTGCGGCATATGCATCACCCGTTGCCCATGAAAAAGTCCGGGGTGACAACTTAACCCCGTAATCTTTCCAGTGAACCATATCGGTTGTAGAATAAACACGCCAGTCGGGCATCTTGTAATTGGTAGCCTCCACCGAAGCGGTATCATGTCCTGTATACAGGAAAAGAGTATCATGATAAACCAGCGGCGCCGGGTCAGCTGTAAATACATCTTTGATAATCGGATTTTGTGCCCTGCTGAACAACGATGCCATCATCAAACAGGATATTGCAATCATTCTTTTCATATCGTTTAGTTTAAATTTGATTATTAGTTTGATAGGAACGCGGATCCAGCGGATTTAGCGGATTAATACGGATAAAAGTTATATATATAACAAGATAACTTCCCTTTGTATCTGTTTTTAAAATCCGCTTTTATCCGCCGGATCCGCTAAATCCGCGTTCCTATCTTTTCTATTTAAATATTAACTGTGCAAAATTGTAAAGGTTATTTCTCCATACCGGCCAGCTATGCCCGCCCGGGTATTCGCTGTAGTTGTATTTGATTTTCATCTCATCGAATTTGGCCAACATGGCCTGGCAATTCTTCCAGGCAATATCTTCCTTTCCACCCTGGGAGATCCAGAACTGTTTCAGGTTCCCATTAATCTGAGTGGCATTGTCTTTCATATATCCATATTCGGGATCTGTCATTGCAGGCTGGTTGGCAAACCAGCCTGAACTAAACACACCAAGATAGCCAAACAGGTCGGTGTTATGAACCCCTGCATGAAGTGTCTGCAGTCCACCCATTGACAAACCGGCCAGCGCACGGGAAGCGGCATCGGCCTTAACCCTGTAATTTTGTTCTACAAAGGGGATTACGCATTGCTTCAGTTCTTTTTCAAACAGATTTAAACCTTCCATGCCAAAACCTCTTGAGGGCAGGTTACCGTCCACCATGACCACTATCATGGGTACCGCCTTTTTATCAGCAATCAGGTTATCAATGATCAAATCCGTCTTGCCCTGGCTGGCCCAACCGCGCTGATCTTCACCGCCTCCATGGAGGATATACAAAACCGGATATTTTTCCTGTGTGTTCTGATCATATCCCGGGGGCGTATACATGTAAAAATTGCGCCAGCTGTTGGTCACATTTGAGTAGTAGCGTTTAATGCGAATATCCCCGTGAGGCACATTGCGCACTTCATAATAGCTATCTCCTTTAAAAGGCACTTCAAATGCACTGGCCATTCTTCCCATGCCATAATAAGTTTCACTGGAAGGATCTGCCACGGCCATACCATCAATTAGTAAAGAATAGTAATGTATTCCTTCACTTAAAGAGTCTGTAGTAACTTCCCAAACGCCCTCACTGTTTTTTACCATATCGTACTTCCTGCCCAGGTCAAGCTGCAGTTTCTGCACTTCAGGTGCTTTGATACGGAATACGGCTCTGCCGTCGGGTAAAATCTGAGGGTATTGAGCTGAGCGCACATTGGTTTCAGTTGGTCGTCCCACATTGCTGATCTTGTCAAAAACGGCGGTATCCACCGGCTTAAAGAGCAGTTGTGACATCATGTACAAACTGTTCTTCCATACCTTAAAATCATGATAGCCATGATCGACATAGTAGATGTGAGGAATATCGTTTTTCTTCAGATAATCGCTTGTGCGTTTGCTGAAAGTAATCAGCCCGTCCTTATCGCCACAGGATATCCAAAGCAATTTCAACTGCTGTTTGGCCTTAGCCGGGTCAGGGATTAATTCTTCGGGCGTCCTGGTATTGGGTGCAGAAGAAAATCCTCCAACCCAGGCAAACTTATCCAAATTACCCAGACCGAAATTTAACGACTGTCCTCCCCCCATGGATAAACCTGCAATGGCACGATGCTCCTTATCCTTAATTACCGGATAATTCTTCTCAATATAAGGGATCAGGTCATTGATCAAATCCTTTTCGAAGGTAGCAAAGGCCTGTACCTTATCGGGAGAAAAAATATTTCCTGTGGCACGGTCATCCTTCATGGCACGCCCGTTGGGCAGTACCACTATCATCGGCTCCAGTTTTCCATCGGCATACAGGTTATCCAGAATCACCTGCGGCTGACCCTGGTCAAACCATTCTTTTTTGTCCCCGCCAATGCCATGTAACAGGTACAGTACCGGGTACTTTTTCTCTTTTGAATATCCCGGTGGGGTATATATTAAAGCTTTCCGGCTGTTGCCAACTGTTTTCGAGGGATAGGCAATGGTATCAATGGTACCGTGCGGTATGGTCTCCCGGTAAATATCATAGCCCGGCATCGCCGGGGTGACCGGACTTTGAGCAATCGCCATGCTTCCT
>DATGYU010000399.1:0-4791 GCA_035297625.1 Prolixibacteraceae bacterium | reverse complement strand
CTGGGAGCCAAATACAGCTACGAGGAGGCAAAAACATTCGCGGAAATCATTGCAACCATAGCGCATCACCGGTTGCCTTCGGTAACAAGTATTGAACGCAGTGTGGCAAAACGAAAGAACAAGGTGTATATTGATTATCTTCAGAACAATAAGGGACAGACCATTGCCTCTGCCTATAGTATACGCCCCCGGCCATTGGCCACGGTATCAACTCCGCTGGATTGGAAGGAGGTCAATTATAACCTGACCCCCCAAATGTTCACGATTAAAAATATTCCCGACCGGTTGAAGACCTTGGGGGATTTATGGGCCCCGGTACTAAAAAAAGGGATTGACCTTGGCAAAGCCTTAAAACTGATAGAAAAACTATAAGCCAGCGTTGCTGGCTATTGAATACTGGCTACTGGCTACTGGTTTCTGGCAACTGAGTACTGAACAAAGGGGTCCTGAAACAATCCTGAAATTTATTCAGGACAGGATGACGCTCTGACTACTGGCAACTGAACACTGAACATTGAACACTGATGAAGACAGCATCATCATCCTAAAAGAAAGCAATTACCATGGCCTCATTTTTCAGCAGAAAAATAGATAACCTGAAGCAACAAGGCAAAAAGCATAAATGGAGAAAAATCTTCCTGATTGTCTTTATTGTGATTGTGGTATTTGTCGGAGTGGTGATTCTGTTCATATCCCCCATTACCAAATACCTGGTGGAAAAATATGATGTTGAATACATTGGCAGGGACATTGAGATGGACCGGGCCTATGTGAATCCATTCACAGGGTACATAAGTTTTTCTGGCTTTAGAATTTATGAGGACGACATGGACAGTGTATTCTTTTATGCTGACAATGTGGCCATTGGTGTCTCCTTACGCAAGTTACTTTTCAAAACCTATGAAATAAGCAAACTGACCATCGACAAGCCCATGGTCAGGATCATTCAAAACAAGGAAGATTTTAATTTTAGTGATATCATTACAAAATTCAATACCCCGAAGGACTCGATACAGCCTGCCGATACCACCAAAGAAAAGATTCACTTTAACCTGCTGAATATTAAAATAAAGGATGGAAGAATTGTCTTTAGTGAAGGCGAGATCCCCATCGATTATTCCATCGTAAAAGTCAACATAGAAAGTGAAGGAATGCGTTGGGACACGGATTCAATCGACGCGCGGTTCTCTTTTGCCTCGGGAAAAGGAACAGGCGATGTTAACGGAGAGATAAGCTTCAACCTGGACAACCTGAATTACCGCCTGTCTTCGGTAATTAAAGATTTCGATTTGGAATTGCTGGGCCAATATTTGAAGGACCTTGCCAATTACGGAAGCTTTAAAGCACACCTGGATGCGGATATCCATTCCGTGGGCAATTTTGACAATGTGGACAATGTGACCATGTCGGGAAGTGTAACTGTTAAGGATTTTCATTTTGGCAAGACCCCAAAGGAAGATTACCTGGCCTTTGAGCGGTTTAGCATGTCGATGAAAGAGGTAAGCCCAATGAAAGAGAAGTATTTCCTGGACTCCTTGACCTTGTTAAAGCCTTATTTCAAATACGAACGCTATGATTCTCTTGACAACATCGAAACCATGTTTGGAAAGCAGGGATCCAACATTGAAAGTGTTCAGGCCAATCCAGCCAGGTTTAATCTTGTAATTGAATTGGCCAACTATGTCAAAGAGCTTTCCAACAATTTCTTTAGAAGCGATTTCCATATTAACAGGGTGGCTATCAACAATGCAGATTTCAGGTTTGTGGATTATTCCCTGGGGGAAAAATTTGATATTGCATTAAGCCCGCTGACCATCACAGCCGATTCCATTGATAAAGACAACAAGCGGGTGCACCTGTATGCAAAATCAGGCATACAGCCTTACGGGAGCATGAATGTTACCCTCAGCATGGATCCTAAGGACAGTACCTATTTTGATCTTAGCTATCACCTGAAAGATTTTGCCGCCACGGTACTCAATCCCTATCTTATTGCAAACACTTCTTATCCTTTGGACAGGGGAACCATTGAATTGAAAGGCAGCTGGAATGTTAGAAACAGTAAAATTGACAGCAAAAATCATTTGATTATACTGGATCCGCGCCTGACGCAAAAGATACACAGCAAGTTGACCAAATGGCTTCCCATGCGACTGGTGATGGCACTGGTGCGTGAAAGAGGCAACGTGATTGATTATGAAATCCCCATTAAAGGAGATTTGAAAGATCCAAAATTCAAGCTGCATGATGTGGTTTTTGACATACTAAAAAACATATTTGTTAAGCCTGTGACTACCGCCTACAGGGTGGAAGTAAAAACAATTGAAACAAAAATTGAAAAGTCATTGACTTTAAACTGGGAGTTGCGCCAGACAGACCTGGGGGGTGTGGAAAGGCGATTTGTTAAAAGCATGGTTGATTTTCTCAAGGATAACCCGCAAGCTGTTATTAATGTTACTCCTGAGTATTATGAGCAAAAGGAGAAAGAATACATTTTATTCTTTGAAGCCAAGAAAAAGTATTATTCAATGATGAATAATATTAAATATTCAAAGAAAAATCCCAATTCCCTGGATAAGGAGGATTCTTTAAAGATAGACAAGATGTCAATCAAGGACCCCTCTTTTATCCGGTATCTGGATAGCCAGATAAAAGACAGTCTGGTATTTACGGTCCAGGAAAAGTGCTCAAGATTTATCGATGCCAGCGTGGTAGAGGCAAAATACAAGCAATTAAAGAAAGCCAGGGAAGAGAAGTTTCTCTCTGAATTCAAAGAAAAAGGGCTGGACAAAAGGGTGAAAATACTTGCCGATAAAAGTATAGTGCCCTTCAACGGGTTCACCTATTACAAGATAGACTATGAAGGAGATTTTCCCAAATCGTTGCTTAAAGCCTATAACAAGATGAATCAACTTAACAATGAACCACCCCGAAGGAAATATAAAGATGAAAGATCATAGAAGTGTAATCATGTAAAATAAAAACAAAATTTTGTAACACCCTAGAATGCTAGTATTTAGAACTTTGTTCCGTGACAAAAGCAAAGAAGTGAGTTATCAATTTAAATTTTGAGCACATGAAATCAAATACTAAAGGCGTTAAAGCAAGTCCAGATGCTGCACAAGGTCTGCGCGAATTATTGGAAGAACAACTGCAGGATATATATTGGGCAGAAAAGGCGATCTTAAAAGCAATGCCACAGCTCATTAATAATGTTTCCACGCCTGAACTGGTTGAGGCACTTTCGGAACATCTTGAGATCACAGAACAGCAGGCAAAACGCTGCGAAGAGGTATTTAAAATCCTTGGCATGAAAGCGGAAGCTAAGAAATGCCTTGCAATGGAAGGCCTGATCAAAGAATCCCAGGAAGTGATGAAATCAACTGAAGAAGGTGTAGTAAGGGATGCCGGAATTATTGCGGCAGCTCAGAAAATTGAACATTATGAAATAGCATCCTATGGTACCCTTCATTCATTTGCCATTTTATTAGGTGAAGATGAAGCAGCTTCCTTACTGGAACAGACCTTAAATGAAGAGAAAGAAGCAGATGCCAATCTAACGGCCGTTTCTGAATCTATTAATATTGAGGCTGTTGATTAACAACATCCTTAAGCAGTAATTAATTAAAGTACAAATAACAAAATATCATTATGGAAAACTTAAGAAATGAAAGAGATCAACTTCTCACAGGGTCTTTCAGAGATCGTGACAGTGCTGAACAGGCTTATAACAGAATGAAGGAAAGAGGGTATACCGATGAGGAAATAAATATCATCATGTCGGATGACACTCGAAAGAGATATTTTGACAAGGATGACAAGCGTAAATCGGAGTTCGGCAATAAAGCGATGGAAGGTGCAGGAACCGGATCAGCCATTGGAGGTGTTGTAGGTGCTGCGGTAGGGATTATCGCAGCCATTGGAACCAGTTTGGTAATTCCAGGTCTTGGTATCGTGATTGCCGGTCCAATTGCAGCAGGGCTGGCAGGTGCCGGAGCTGGCGGTCTGACAGGCGGAATTGTGGGAGCTTTGGTGGGAGCAGGTATCCCGGAAGACAGAGCGAAAGAATATGAAAAAGGTATCAAAGAAGGCCACATTGTTATGGGCGTAAGACCACGTAATGATGAAGATGCGAATTATCTGGAAGAAAACTGGCATCAACATCATGGAGAAGATATCTATCGATAAATGAAATCGATAAGACAAACACAATTAACAATAAATCTTAACAATTAAATCAAAAAAAATGGCAGAAAAAGAAAAAGGCCGGGTTAGTAAAAGCACTAAAACCGCCCAACCAAGCAAACAGGGTACTTCAGGAGGATCAAAGAGCGCTTCTAAAAGCTCGGGAACTTCAAAGTAACTGGTTTATTTAAATTTTTATTCACCAGGAAACTAGCAATGGCAGCCAATCAAGTAACCGGTAAGGGCCACAATGGTCGTTCCGGTTTACATGAAGGCTCCAAAAGCGGCAATCAAAACCAAAGTGGTGATCCATTCCTGAAAATCATCCTTAATTAAGGAGAAATAAGCAGTGGTTCCACTTGTAAAAAGTAGTATCAACAAATAGAAGTTATTATTCACATTTAAATTAAACAAAGATGGCAGAAAATAAAACAGGTCAGCAAGGCCAAAGCGGCAAAGCTGGCGGACAAGGTGCCTCCAAAGGCGGCAACCAGAAAAGTGGTGGAACATCGAGAAAATCTTCCATGATGGAAGAAGAAAAGAGTTCCTCTTCAGGCAAAGGCACAGCTCATAAATAATGCAATTGCCGTAAAATGCCAGCTTTTA
>DATGYU010000398.1:0-7555 GCA_035297625.1 Prolixibacteraceae bacterium | reverse complement strand
ATCAGGTCGTAAATACCAATCTGATGGGTCATGGGTACTTGTCTCACATGATAATTCATGCTCACACTTTCACCCATTTTTACATGCTTACCAATTTTAAAATCAGAATTGGCTCGTAGGGTATATCTTTCAGCATTGGTTTTAATGACAGTGCCATCTTCTTTCAGATATCCCATTGAAATTTGGTAATTGCTGTTTTCTCCTCCGCCGGAAAGAGACAGGTGGTAGTTTTGGTTCATCCCAGTCTTGAACATCTGATCCTGCCAGTTGGTACCCTGCTGCCATCCTTCTCCATAATACTTTTCACGAAAAGCCTGGTTGTATTCAGGTAAATCTCCTTTGATGGATTTATAAAAGTTGGAATACTGATCCGCATTCATCATATCATATTGCTCGGGAGCCTGGGTAAGGCTTATGTAGCTGTTTAAGCTCACCTGTGTCTTGCCGGGTTTACCTCTTTTGGTCGTAACAATGATTACCCCGTTGGAGCCGTTAGCTCCATAGATCGCTGCTGCGGAAGCATCTTTTAAAACCTGCATGCTTTCTATTTCCTGGGGCTGGATGCCATCGATGTTACCTATTTGCACGCCATCGACAATAAATATCGGGTCAGATCCCTTATTGATGGAACCGACCCCACGCACGCGGATTTTTGGCCCCATACCCGGTTCTGAATTTTGAATAACCAGCACTCCGGGTGCTTTGCCTTGTAAAGCAGCAGAAGCGCTCGATGCTGGGTTTTTGGTTAACTCTTTGGGGGAAACCACGGCCACCGAACCTGTCAAGTCTGATTTTTTGATCGTTCCGTATCCGATGACAACTACCTCATCGACAGAGACCATGTTTTCTGTTAGGGATACATTAATTACCGACTGATCGCCAATGGTCACTTCCTTAGGAGCCATCCCCACAAAGGAGAATACCAAAACCTTGCCTCCCTGGGGGATATTGATGCTGTAATTGCCTTGCGCATCGGTGATAACACCTGTAGAGGTTCCCTTGATCAATACCGTAACCCCCGGCAGACTCTGCTGGTCGGCGGCACTGGTAACTTTCCCCTTTACCCGGGTTACCTCCTGGGAGGTGGCCTCCGGGGCTGTTCCTTTACTGGTTATAAGAATATGCCGGTCCAACACTTCGTAGGTAATGTTGGTGTTTTTGAAAATCTCGTCCAGTATATCTTCGATTTTACGATCGGTTAGATTTACCGTAACATTCTGTTTCAAATCTACCTGCGAGTTGTCATAGAAAAAACGAAATTCACTCTGAGCTTCAATCTCTTCAAAAACATCGATAATTGAAGCATTGGTCATTTTGAGGTTCAATTTTGTTTTCTGGGCATACGTTGCTGCTGAAACCTGTAGAAGGCCTGCAAAAAACAATAGAAATACAATCTTGCTCATTAGAATTAGTTTTTTGATGGAATGATTATTGGCATAATCGTTCCATGCTGATTTTTTTTTCATAAATTTGAAATGTTAAGTTTCTGACTTAATTATTGCAATTCATTGTTTATCGATCCCGATCCATTGGGATCAACTTAAGGTAGAAGATGTTGGCGCATTTTCTGCCTTTTTTTTGTTAGCTTGTAGGCCCTCCTGTTATTTTAGTTTGACTGTGATTGTGTTTTTATTAAATTCATATTCTATCGGTTCCACCGATGTACGCCGCATAGCTTCCATAAACAGGAAGACATTGTCGTTGATGCTGATCGTACCCGTATAGGTTTTCTTTTTAAGGTATTCATCCTTGAAAACAATTTCCACGTTAAAGATCCTTTTGATCTTAACTGCCAGGCTTTCAAAGCTTTCCTCCCTGAAGGCATAGACCCCGTTTTCCCAATATTGATAATAAGAGGATTGAATCTTTTCACTGCTTATCGAATTGTTGGTCTTGTCATAGAATAAGCTGTTGCCGGGTTCGATCATAAATTTGGATTTGCCGTTGACTTCCTTGTTAGTGTCGAATTCAACGGAACCGGAAATTAGCGAAGTCTCAATTAGCTGATCTTCCGGATACGCATTTACTGAGAACTTGGTGCCCAGCACCTTAATGCGTTGATCTCCCACCTTGACTATAAAGGGATGACTCTTATCATGATGAACATCGAAAAACGCTTCACCGGATAATTCGACGGTACGGTTTCCCGAGCTAAAATCAGAGGCGTAACGTAAATGGGTTTCATTGTTCAGCCAAACACTGGAATTGTCGGGCAGCACTATTTTCATACGGTTACCGCGTGGCACCACAATCTCCTGCCAGGTAAGCTCAACAGGCTTGCCCTGGTGCGTGTACTGATACACCATGAAGTTGGACCCCAGAATAAGTGCCAGAATAGCGGCTACTTTCATTAAAGGATGTAGCCTTGCCATAAGGGGCACATGTTTGCGCTCATAGACAATAATCCTGCGCCTTAAAGATTCAAACAAGGAGGATGTGTCCCCTGAAGTAGGCTGATCATACCTCCATGTTTCGGTTAACCGTTGGTATATCTTACGATTTGATGGCTTTTCATCCAGCCATTGATCTACTTGTTTCACATCTTCTTCAGTAGCCTCTCCGGTAACTCTTCTACTGATATGTGACCATATTTTTTCCTGATCCATGAAATACTTTATCAATTTGTATTTACATAAACAGGAACTTTTTAAAAATCCCCTAACAGGAAATTCAAAATATTTCAAAAATAAATCAGCCTGTAGTTTATTCTCCCTTGTCTATAGGATTACTGGCAAAAATTAGCTGTAAAGTGGGAGAAGTGAAGGATTATATATTGTCCTTTGTGCTGTGGGGTAATAAATGCTTTGGGATAAACATTTGCAGAAGTATCGTGAAGTTTTCATCTGGATCCTGATCGGCCAGATATTTTTTGATTTCTTCCCCTATCTTTTTGATCGCAATGGTTAGCTGATGGTCGATCGTTTTAACCGATATGTTCAGTATTTCAGCTATTTCCTTATACCTTAACTGTTCAATCTTGGCCAGGCTGTAAATAAGCTTGCAGCGTTCCGGCAAACGGTCAATGGCCGTCGCAATGGCCTCTCTCATCTCCTTGGAGATTAATTCTGTTTCAGGACAGATTTCATCCATCTGAAGGGGCACTTCGATATCTTCCAGTTGGACTGCCCGGTTGCGTTTTTCCTTATCCAGGTAATTTAGGGCCGTATTGCGCGAAGAGGTAAAAAGATAAGCCTTGAAGTTTTCAATTTCAGGCAATTTGACCCGATGTACCCACACTTTAAAAAACACATCGGATACCACCTCTTCGGCCAGTTCTTTTTTCTTAAGTATGGAATATGAAAACCGTAAGAGACCGGGCGTATACATATCAAACAACTGCCGAAAAGCCGCCTCGTCATTCTTCATACCAATCCTTTCCAACAATTCCTGTATGTTTGGTTCTTTCTTCAAAAAGAGAAATAATTAGTTAATCAGGTAATACAAAGAAAACATTATTTCCAATAATAATAGGAGAAAGATGTCATTTATATTATGAATTTCGCCTTTATTTTGCTGAATACTTATTCATTATATAAGTTGGCATCATATAATTTATTTTACTACAAAGGCTAACCATTTCCAGGCAGGGCGTCACATAAAAACAATTTAGGGAAGCAGGTGAATATGAATTTTCTTTTCATGTTTACCTATATATGTTTTTTCTTCTCCTATATTATTGCTTTTAGTATATCTTTTGTAAGTTAATTGTAAGGTTCCTGTAATTGGCATTACAGAAACCTTACAGAAACCTTAGAGAAACCTTAGAGAAAATTGCAATAATTGAATAAAAATCAGCAATAGGATATTCGCCGGATCCGGGATAATTGAACCAGAAGAGTTAAACAAAAGCTTTATCCCGGAAATGGGTATAAAAGGTATTTCGGATGAATCGGAAATATGTGAAAGAAAGAAGCAAGATAAGGAAATGACAAAGGCATGGGAAAGAAACAATGATGAGTAATCAGGGAGCGATCCTTCAACTGATTTATACAATCGGTGCTTTAAAGATTTCACCTATCATCTTACGCTCATTCACTTTCTGGGGTATTGCGCAGGGTTGGTAACAATTAAATTTTTAAATGACGTCAAAAACAAACAAGGGCGGAATTGACCGCCCTTGTTTGTTTTTATTAATGTATGACTATTCTACCTCTTCATCCATGCTGTTGATGACTTCCTCTATTACCCGGGGGTAATGCAGGTATTCCAGTTCGTGTACCCTTTCGGCAAGTGATTCGGGAGTATCTTTGGGCAGTACAGGGCAGGTAGCCTGAAAAATGATGTCTCCTGCATCATAATGCTCATTTACACGATGAATGGTGATTCCCGATTCCTTATCTTTTGAAGCCAAAACGGCTTTGTGCACATTCATTCCGTACATTCCCTTGCCGCCGTATTTGGGCAACAGGGCGGGGTGGATGTTGATTACTGTGAAAAGTTCGGTAAGGTTACCTGGCAACAGCCAGAGGAATCCTGCCAGGACAATGATATCAATACGGCGGTCGTATAATTGATCCAGCACATCATTGGAGCGATACAACTCCTCCTGGTCGAAGGTAAAAGTTTCTATTCCCAGCTTCTCTGCCCTTATCAATGCATAAGCATTCTCATTATTGGACCAAAGCGAGTCAACGAATATTTCTTTACTTTTTGCGAAGTACTCGATAATGCGCTGTGCATTGGTGCCGGACCCTGAGGCAAATATGGCGATTCGTTTCATTGAAGGTATAATTTTAGTTTTATGCTTAATGGAATTTTAGAATAGAAAGTTCAAATATAATTGCTTTGTGTACTAAGTTTGAACCCAATTCAACCATTTAATTCATTTTTTGTTTGAAATATCAGGGGTAAATTTATTACTTTGCAGCGAATTTTTTAAACACAATTTAAATATTAACCAAAAATTAGAGTTATGTCTGACGTTGCAGCAAAAGTAAAGGCAATTATTGTTGACAAATTAGGAGTGGATGAAAGTGAAGTAACCAACGAAGCATCGTTCACCAATGACCTTGGTGCTGATTCACTTGACACTGTTGAGCTGATTATGGAATTCGAAAAAGAATTTGATCTTGCTATTCCAGATGATCAGGCTGAAAAGATTTCAACAGTAGGTGAAGCTATCAAGCACATCGAAGAAAATCTGAAGTAATAATAACTAAACAACATTTATGGAATTTAAACGGGTAGTTGTTACCGGCCTTGGCACTGTAAATCCGCTTGGTAATTCTATTGAGGAATACTGGGAAGGCTTGAAAAGCGGCAAGAGCGGAGCGGGTCCTATCACCCATTTTGATGCTTCAACGCATAAAACAACTTTTGCCTGCGAGCTGAAGAATTTCGACCCGGAAGTGTATGTCGATAAAAAAGAAATCAGGAAACATGATCCATTTACATTGTATGCGTTTGCAGCTGCAGCACAGGCAATGGAGGATTCGGGCCTTGATATTGAAAAAATCGACAAAGACAGAGCGGGTGTTGTCTGGGGTGCCGGTATTGGTGGGTTAGAAACATTTTTTGAAGAAACACTGAAGTATAAAAGCGAGATGCCTCGTTATTCTCCATTCTTCATCCCAAAAATGATTGCAAACATTGCCAGTGGTTTACTTTCTATCCGTTATGGATTCAGAGGACCCAATTTCACCACGGTAACAGCATGTGCTTCTTCCTCAACAGCCCTTATCGAAGCGATGAATTATATTCGTTTAGGTAAGGTGGATGTATTCATCTCCGGAGGTTCTGAAGCGGCAATCAATCCTGCAGGTCTGGCTGGATTTAATTCCATGCGTGCACTTTCAACTCGCAACAGCGATCCATTGACGGCTTCACGTCCGTTTGATTTAGACCGCGACGGTTTTGTGATGGGTGAAGGTGCAGGAGCCCTGATTCTGGAGGAATATGAACACGCCGTAAAAAGGGGTGCGAAAATTTATGCAGAAATGGTTGGCGGAGGCATGTCAGCGGATGCTTACCACATGACAGCCCCGGATCCTGAATCAGGCGGTGCCATGTTGTGCATGAAATGGGCCCTGGAAGATGCAGGTATGAAAACTACTGACATCGATTACATCAATGTTCACGGTACTTCAACTCCTCTGGGAGATATTGCTGAACCTCAGGCTATTCAGAAATTATTTGGAGAACATGCTTATAACTTGAGCATCAGTTCCACCAAATCTATGACTGGTCACTTGCTGGGAGCTACCGGAGCGGTGGAGGCCATTGCATGTATCCTTGCCATTCAGGATGGAATCATTCCTCCTACCATTAACCATTTCACGGATGATCCGGAACTTGATCCAAAACTGGATTTCACTTTCAATGTAGCTAAAGAACGCAAGATTAAAACAGCCTTAAGTAATACTTTTGGTTTCGGCGGTCACAATGCTACTGTTATTTTTAAGAAAATCTAACACTAGTGATACGGACCATTGTTCAAAGAATAAAACTCTTTTCTTCTCCAAGGAAAGAGTTTTATTTGTTTTTAAGATCGTTGCTCGGGTTCTATCCTACCAACCTGAGGGTATACGATATTGCCGTGCTTCATAAATCGGCCTCCAAGGTGAATTCCCAGGGTAACTATGTGAACAATGAACGACTGGAATACCTGGGTGATGCCATTTTGGGCGCTGCCATTGCCGATTTCTTATATAACCGCTTCCCCAATCAGGACGAAGGTTACCTGACACAGATGCGCTCTAAACTGGTCAACCGTAGCTTTTTGACCCAGTTGACCTATCAGATCGGGCTGAACCATTACATTCAATCCAACACTACCTCTACCATTGAATCCAGCCATATTTACGGCGACACCCTGGAAGCACTGATCGGGGCCATCTACCTTGACAGGGGCTACCTGGAGGCAAAAAAATTCATCACCCGCAAACTGCTCAACAACTATGTCAACCTTGTTGAAGTTCAGAATACCAATACCAACTACAAGAGCCATCTGATAGAATGGTCCCAGAAGAACAAAAGGTCCGTTTCTTTTGATACGGTCGATGAAAGTAAAAATGATGGCAAGCAGCCTTGGTTTGTAGCAAGTATCGAGGTGGATTCTGAACTGTGGGGCAAGGGAAATGGGACTTCCAAGAAGGAAGCCCAGCAGAATGCTTCCAAAGTGGTGATGGATAAGATCAACAACAATCTTCTGCAAAGTACTGCTGCAGAACAGACATAAGAAAAGGCAAAGTGTTAAATAACCTGAATTCGATGCAAAAGAATAAGGAATAAGAAATAAGAAACAAGGAATAAAAAGTAAATAAAAACAGCATCAATCCATCAGTGTTTCAGTACGTTATTCCGAAGCGCTTCTTATTACTTTCTTATTTCTTATTCCTTATTTATCATTTCTTATTCATTTTTGCATATTTTCTTAATTCGAACTCACGTTAAATATTGTTAAGCGGTTACCCTCAGTGTTTCAAAAAGTTATCTTTGTAACATGAGCAGAAAGGTAATAATAACATTAATTGTTTTAATGGCCCTGGTAATGACCAGTCTGATACTGGTGCAGATCAATTCCATTTACCAGGCCCTGGGCATTAAGGAAGAACAA
>DATGYU010000397.1:0-2149 GCA_035297625.1 Prolixibacteraceae bacterium | reverse complement strand
GATGCCCATGAAGTCGGCCATTTTTATTTTTGCTGAAGTCTGGGCCTGCAATCTGCAAAAGGAGAGCAGCAGTATACCACATAGAAAAGTTAGTCTCATCGGTTTACCTGGTTTGGTACAGAAACCAAAGATAGAAATTTTAGCATTCAAAGTCTTTTGGCACCCCTTTTTAAGCCAGCTAAGGATTAGCTCCTGCTTTTATTTTTAATACCGGTCCTCACGCTTCCCATTATATGATCACCAATTCTTTCTATAGGTTTTGTTTAAATGAGCTTTTTAAGACTTTCAATGCTAAAAAGCGTTATTTCTGTCAAATTTGATATTCACCTGGTCAATACCTGCTCAATATATGCTCAATACCTGGTCAAGAGCTTACGGGTACATTACGGGTACATTACAGGTAGATTACGGGTACATCACAGGTTCAGGAACCTGTAATGTACCCGTAATCTACCTGTAATGTACCAATTAAGTCTTGACTTGGTATTGAGCAGGTATTGAATGAATATTGAGCATGTGCAAAATAATTTCAAATTAATATAATGCCCACAGTATCCCAGACATAAGTTACCCATCGACAAAAAGCAATAAACGATTCCTTCAACACCCCAATGTTAAAGTTGAAATCAGTGGATAGCAATGGTTCTCCTTAGGAATGGAAATAGGTTAGGATGAAACGATAGGGGCAAAAAGACTATGGCTTGGTTAGTAAATCCTACTGCACTAAATCTGCATAATTCACGAGTCAATCATAGCCATCAACCACTATTTTTCTACCTTTAAGCCCGACTAAAAAACCTTGCTATGCCGCTATTGATTGTTGGAATCGGGATCTTGATCCTTTTGGTGCTGATCAGCCAATTTAAACTCAATGCCTTTCTGGCTTTGCTGATTACTTCATTTGCCGTTGGACTTTTAAGCGGCATGAACCCGATGAATATCCTGGATTCGGTGTTGAAGGGCGTTGGCGATACCATGGGAAAGGTGGTTTTGATCCTGGCTTTTGGTGCTATGCTGGGCAAGATTTTAGAGGAAAGCGGGGCCGCTCATACGATCACTTACCGCATGATTGAACTCATGGGATTGCGCAACATCCAGTATGCCCTATTGATTACCGGCTTTTTGGTAGGCCTTCCAATGATGTATAATGCCAGCTTTCTGGTACTCATTCCTTTGATCTTTACCTTTGCCATCACGACCCGCATGCCTATTATATGGCTGGCCTTGCCGCTATGCTCTGCCCTTTCGGTGGCCCATTGCTTTTTACCCCCTCACCCCGCCCCTACTTATGTGTCCTTTATTTATGAGGCCGATGTCAACAGGGTGTTGCTTTACGGGCTGATTCCCATGGTGCCTGCCTGCCTGATCGGGGGGATCTGGCTCTCGCGTTTTTCAAAAAATATAAAGGCCAATCCTCCGGCCGACCTTTTCCAGGAACGGGTGTTTGTGAAAAGTGAGCTCCCGGGCCTTGGCATCAGCATCCTTTGTGCCATTACGCCCATCATCCTGATGCTCATGGGTGCCTTAACGGACTTATCTTTTGGTCCCCCGCCTGCACAGGCAGAATTGACAAAGGCAGGCATTGACAACATTACCGGCTTTTATCAGCATCTGTTTTTGGATAAAGGATTCAGTGCGCAAAGCGCCTCGGTTATCTCTTCTGTACTCACCTTTTTTAAGTTTATGAGCGATGCCAACATTGCCCTGTTCATGGCCGTGGTAGTGGCTATCCTGACCCTGGGACTTCGCAAAGGGCGCTCGATGGATGATGTGATGAACAGCTCGGCCAAATCGATAGGCGCAATTGCCATGATTGTTTTGATTATTGCCGGTGGAGGTGCTTTTTCCCAGGTGTTGAAAGACAGCCACGTGATTGAATACATCCGTTCCATCTCAGGTTATTTTAACATGAACCCGCTGTTGATGGCATTTCTCATTGCCTCGATTTTTAGGCTGGCAGTAGGTTCTGCCACAGTGGCCACTTTGACAACAGCCCCTATCCTATTTCCCATAGCACAGTCATCGGGCGCTTCACCAGAACTGATGGTTTTGGCCACAGGAGCCGGCAGTGTAATGTGGTCCCATTTCAATGATTCGGGCTTTTGGATGTTTAAGGAATATTTTGGATTAAACATCAAACAGACCTTCC
>DATGYU010000396.1:0-24371 GCA_035297625.1 Prolixibacteraceae bacterium | reverse complement strand
GTTATTCGTTAGTTTAATGTTAGTTCTAATTATTTTAGGGACAGGTCCTTGCCTTTTTGTCTCTTATTTTTTATGAGATATCAGGGACTTCGACGACACATGGTCACTTCACTCACACACTCCCTCACTTTCCTGTCTCCTGTCTCCTGTCTCCGTTCTCCAAGCCCCTTGCTCCACGCCCTTTACCCGTTCAAATATTTGCCTGAGATAAAGCGAATTGGATACCAGGCGGCCAAAAAGCCTATACCTGATACCAAAAGGAAGATGTAGATAAGGTCGGTTACACGTACCTCCACGGGGTAGCTGGAAAATATGAAAGATCCTTCATTGCCCGGTATCTTCAATAGCCCATACTTCATCTGGAGCCAGCAGACAAAAATGCCCAGTATAAGTCCGAAGGCTGCGCCTATCAGGGAAATCAGCCATCCTTCAAACAAGAAGATGGTACGGATCAGCTTTTGGCTGGCCCCCATGCTCTGCAGGATAATGATATCCGATTTCTTGTCAATGATCAGCATGGAGAGCGAGCCCAGGATGTTGAACGAGGCGATCACCAGCACAAAGCCCAGGATAAAGAAGATGGCCCACTTTTCCGACTGCATTACCTTGTAGAAAAGCTCATGCTGTTCAAACTGGGTACGCACGGTAAATGTAGAACCTAGCAGCTTTGCTACTTGCTCTTTGATCTCTTTTTCAGAGTAGCCGGGCAAAAGGGTAATTTCTGCAGAAGACACCCGGTCGTTCATCTGGAACAGCTCACGGGCAAAGTCAATGGGGACCAGGATGTATTTGGAGTCGATCTCCTGCTGGTTTTGAAAGATGCCTCCCGCATAAATGGTGCTGTGGATAAAAGCATTGCTGATATCAGGCCTTCCGCGGGTTCCCTTTTTAAGGGCATAGATATGAATGGGATCGCTGAGTCGCAGTCCAACGGACAGGTAATAAGCCACTCCCTGCCCAACCACTGCCAAGGGGATATTTTCCGATTCAAGGAGAAACTTTCCGCCCGTGATAAAGGTACTGTCCAGACGCGATACGCTGGGATAATCCAGCGGGACACCTTTCACCGTGGCCACATACTGGCGGTTGTCATAGCGGAGCATGGCATCCTCCTCGATCACCGGGGTAACAGCCCTGATTCCGGGGATGCGTGCTACAGCGTCAAAGGTGTTTTTGTCCATGGTGAAGGACTTGCCCAGCGAGGCGGTGATCTTTATCTGCGGATCGAAGGAGGAAAACATGGATTTGATAGTGGTTTCCATTCCGTTGAATACCGACAGAATAGCTACCAGGGCAAAAGTCCCTACCGTTACCCCGGCCACCGAGATGCCCGATATGAGGTTGATCACATTGACCGACTTCCTGGAGATCAGGTAACGTTTCGCTATGAATAGGGCTGTCTTCACCTTGCCATTCTGTTAATGAATTATTTCCATGCTTTTACGATCAGTCCGGTGCCGCTTTTATGGGTCATCGCCAGGTCCATAAAGTTTAAGATAATGGAGATGGGGAAGGTCACCAGGTAATAGAACGGAAGAAGGATAAAGAATAGTTTACTCACGCCCAGCAGCTGGATGGGATATTTCATCGAAAGCTTCCAGGAGATCTTTCCTGGGCTGCCATACGAATAGCGGGCCTCTACTTTGGAAAAGCCTGCTGATTTTAATTTCTTTTCAATGTCGGTAATATTGTAGCCATCGCGTACATGTTCATCGATAAAGCCATGTACCCCTTCCTCGTGGTCATGGTCGTGCGAGTCAGAGCCCCCCTGATCGGAGGGAGTGGAGATCAATAGCATCCCGCCTTTTTTCATCGAGGCATGGAAATTCTTAAACACCTGCACATCCTCTTCGATGTGTTCCATCACATCCACCGAAAGCACCAGATCATAAGTGTCTTGTTGCTGAAACCGGGTAAGGTCGGCTATTTCAAACTGAACCCTTTGGGCCAGGTGAGCCTGTTGCATAAAGCGGTTACAATCGGCAATCTGCTCCTCCTTGATGTCCACGGCCTTGATGGTGGCCTTTGGAAACCATCGGGCCATGCGGTAAGTGTACTGTCCAAAACCTGATCCGGCATCCAGGATGGTGAGCACTTCAGGCTTGGCGTGGGTGCGGCGTCTTAGCTCTTTGCGGATATGCCAGGCCCGAAGCAACAGCCAGTCGAGCATCTGGTAAAAAATCTTTCTTAAAGCGGGGGTCTGGTTAAACACGTTTCCCAGGGAACGTTTAATCGGATCGTATTGCATGGGTCTAAGAGTTCAAAGTTTCAAGTTTAAGGTTTCAAGTTAAGGCCCTGCCTCAGCCCGACCTTAAGGTCTTTAAGGACTTTAAAGTCCTTAAGGTCACAAGGACTTGTGAAGGGTGTAAATTGTTTTACTCTTTTAATAATCTGTCAATGTTATCCAGGTAGTCCAGACTGTCGTCGATATGGAAATCCAGCTGGGGCACAATGCGCAGCTGTTTGCCCACCTTCTGGCCCAACAGGCCGCGAAGACGCGAATGCATGGCCTTTACTTCAACCAATGTGGCGGCCCCTTTTTCGGAAGGGTAAATGCTCAGGTATACCCTGGCGATGGACAAATCGGAACTTACCCTTACCTTGGTTACGCTGATCAGGATGCCGTGAAACAAATCCTTGCCTTCCCTTTGCAGGATGTCGGCCATGTCCTTCTGGATCAGCCGCGATATTTTATTCTGACGTGTAGTTTCCATAAATTGATGTTTTGATCGTGATGGCCCAAAGGTAAATAAAATTAGTCGAACAAAGGGAGGTGGAGAAGGTTCATCAAAGGCAAGCTTTTGGCAGGCTTTCCGGGGCATGGGAAAATGGTTAAGTTTGCAGGGCTCTTCCCAAGAGCCCTTCCTCAGGCCCGACCTTAAGGACCTTAAAGTCTTTAAAGTCCTTAAGGTCCCAGGGGAAGTGGGATGGGAAATTGTAAATTGTAAATCGTCTGATAATAAAATAATGGGTTCACTTTTTGATTATAGCCTTTGGGGTCTTTTTTTTGCCAGCTTTCTGGCCGCAACAGTGGTACCTTTCAGCTCGGAGGCCCTGCTCACTTATCTTATTGCCACCGGAACTCCCGTCACCCTGGCGGTGATGGTAGCCACTGCGGGTAACTGGCTGGGCGGAATGAGCAGTTTTGCCATCGGCTACATGGGCAAGTGGGAATGGATCGAGAAGTACCTCAGGGTAAAACGCACCACCATCGAAAAGTGGCACAACAGGCTCTACAAGCGGGGAGCCATCTTTGCCTTTCTCTCCTGGGTGCCGGCCGTGGGCGATATCTTTGCCGTGGGACTGGGCATTCTAAGGGCCAACATCTGGACCGTTTCCATTGCCATGCTTTTGGGAAAGCTACTGCGTTACGTGGTATGGGCCTGGCTCAGCGGGATGATGTTTTAAAAGAAGGAGAAAGAAGTCTTGTTCAACATTAATAATGTAAAATAAGAAACGAGCCAGGAATAAATCTTCCTCACACAGCAGGATGATTATAGGTGAGTTCTCCCGATAGCCATCGGGACAGGCTATGTGGCAATTAAAAAACAATTATGAACACATGAAATAAGGAATGATAAATTAACCAAGAGATGTGACGCAGTATCCTGTTTCCCGAAATCCCTCCTTTTTCCTAAAAGTTAATTTTAAGCTTCATTCCTGGATTTTTCTCTTAACAGCTATCCTGATGATCCTTTAAAATCCCAGCGCCACGTACATCAGTACTGTTCCTTTATCTTCACCCCTTTATCTACCATCATTTTTAAGTGTCATTGAATCCGATATCCTTCCTGCAAATAGTAAACCCAATTGGACCAGGTATGCATTTGAAGTACTACTTATATACTATTGTTATACTAAAATCAATGTTTTAGTATGTCAATAGTATATAAATAGTATTTGAATACCAAATGTGATCCATCCGGGATATTACTTTACCCTGAATTTTGATCATAAGCGATGGATTATTTATTGGAACAGATGGATGCCTCCAATACCAGCCATGTTGAATTTTTTAGCATATCCTGCTAAACCCATGATTGCATTAATGCCAAATTAATACCACGGTCTTAAGGGAAGGTTAGCAACAAGAAACCGGCAGGGCTTTTACCTTTAATTTTCAGCCATTCACCTAAAGAAACGGCCTGATGATCTACCTTAATAATGAAAGAGACACTATTTAGCTGGAAATTTGAAACGGATTATTTAATGAACACTTTACATTAAGGAAACGTTCCATGTGTAAAACGTTTCCTATTTTTGTCAAAAATTATTATAGGAGTTTAAAAATGCTAACTGCAACAAATATAAATGATCCTAAATTTCAGGAGATACTGGATAAGACCATTAAGCTGTTTTATGAATTTGGTATCCGTAACCTGAACATGGACGATATCAGCCGTAACCTGGGGATTTCGAAAAAGACCCTCTACCTGTATGTGAAAAGCAAGGAAGATTTGATTGAAAAGATTTTCCTTTATGACCAACTCCGATGGGACCGTGAGATGGCAAAAATTGTGAACAAGGAGATGAATGCCATCGAGATATTGGTACAGGTCTCTTTGATGGTCTTTGACGAGATGGGCCGCTTTGATCCCAAGCTTACCTTTGAACTGAAAAAATACTATGAGCCCATCTTCCAGGATTTCATGGTCAGAAAGCAAAACCATATCTTTTCACAGATCAGCAAAAACATCACCAAGGGAATTTCCGAAGGACTATACCGCGCTGATTTAAATGTGGATCTGGTGGCCGGGCTTTATGTGCGCAATTTGGTGATGACGCACAACAAGGATATTTGCATGAGCGACAATATCACCTTGGACCAGGTGATCGAGACCATGTTCGAGAACCATATACGCGCCATTGCCACTCCCGAGGGGCTTGCCTATTTCGAAAAGCGCAAATCAGAGATAAAAAATACAAATAAGAACCTATAAAGATTACAACACATGTTTAGAAAACAGAGACAGATTCTGCTGGCGGCAGGTTTATTCCTGGTAGGAAGTTTTGCAGTGCGGGCGCAGGAACCGGTAAAGCTTTCGCTGGAGGATGCCGTTAAAATGGCATTGCAGAACAACACGAACATCATGAATTCGGAGCTTGACCTAAAGAGCGCCAAGAAAAGGGTATGGGAAACCATTGCCAGTGGGTTGCCTCACGTGGATGCTACGGGCAGTTATACCCATATCTTCAAGGTGCCTACCTTAAGTTTTCCAAGTAGTGAGTTATCAACCGAAAGAAGACCCTATGACGCGGTGACACAGACAGGAACGGTAGGGAAACCCATCGGACTGTCGACCGGGGACAGTATATACACGAACATGGTCAACGGACCGGCCATTGAGCTGGGGGTGAAAAATAACATCACCTACGATTTTACCCTCTCGCAATTGATCTTCAGCGGATCGTACCTGGTGGGGCTGCAGGCCAGCAAGGTGTATTATGGCTACACCCAGCAGACGGCCGAAAAGACCCGCCTGGATGTGACCGAAACGGTGATCAACACCTACAACATGATCAAGCTGGCCGAGGAAAGCCGCAAGATCCTCTCGCAAAACCTGGAGAACATCAACAAGACCATGTACGAGATTTCGGAAATGAACAAGCAGGGTTTTGTGGAGAAGACCGATGTGGATCAGCTGGAACTGACGGCCAACACGATAAAAAACGCCATGAACCAGATTGACAGCAACCTGGACATGGGTTATCGGCTGTTGAAGATTCAACTTGGCATGGAAGACGCCGCTAAGGTGGAATTGTCGGATGCCCTCGAATCGGGAGAATCGCTTACCACCACCAGCATGAAACTTATCAGCGAGCCTTTCAGCCTTGAAAAGAATGTGGATTACCAGCTGATTCAGACTTCGGAAAAACAGGCCAGCCTGGAGTTAAAACTGGCCCAGTCGAAGTATTTGCCCAATATTGCCGGCTTTTACCGTCACACGGAAAAAGTAAATGCCCCGGCTTTTGACTTTTCTCCCAAGGATATGGTAGGGGTGAGTTTGTCGCTGCCTATTTTCAGCTCGGGAGAGCGCATGGCCCAGGTATCGCAGAAACGTTTTTCACTGGAAAAGGCACGCAATACGCGCCAGTTTGTATCCAGCAACCTGATGATGCAGGCCAGCCAGTACCAGAACGATGTGAAGCTGAAACTGGAGAAATACCAGAACCAGAAAAAGAGCATGGAACTATCGGATGACATCTACCAGCGCACCCTGGAAAAATACAAGCAGGGGATGGCCTCTTCAATGGATCTGATGAACAGTCAGAACCAGTACCTGACCAACCTGACCAACTACTACCAGAGCGTGTTCGATTTGCAAAGTTCTAAATCGAAACTGGAAAAGTTGTTCAACATCAACCAGGATATGGCCACCAAATAATTGAAATTCAATATAAACACAAACAACCACTATCAACACAAAGACGTTAAGTAAAACATAAATGGAATCCTTTTATTCTTTGTGACTTTGTGACTTAGTGTTTAAAGAATATCACTTGAAAGAAATTTGAAAATTAAAATAACAGCAACGATGAAAAAAAGTATTATCTATTTCGCGCTAATTGGCTTTTTGGTGGCCTGCCAGGCTACCACTGACAAGAAAGCAGAGCTTGAAAAACTGAAAGCAGAGCATGATAAGATTGCCGCCCAGATTGCACAGTTGGAAAGCGAAATCAATCCAGAAGGCACCAAGGCCGAGGTTAAATCGGTAGCCGTCAAAGTGACCCCTTCGGCAGAATGTGTTTTTAACCATTATATTGAAGTACAGGGAACTGTGGATGCTGACCAGAACATTGGCGTGAGCCCCCAGATGAACGGAATTGTAACGGCCGTTTATGTGAAGGAAGGCTCAACGGTAAAAAAGGGTCAGGTGATGGTTGAACTCGATGCCCAGGTGGTGAAACAGCAGTTGGAAGAAGTAAACACCCAGCTGGCCCTTGCCACCAGTATCTATGAAAAACAAAGCGCATTGTGGGACAAGAAGATTGGCAGCGAGGTACAGTACCTCCAGGCCAAAAACAACAAGGAGGCTTTGGAACAAAGGGTCAATACGGTGAAGGAACAGCTGAAGATGGCCAAAATCGTATCGCCCATCAACGGAACGGTTGAAAGTATGCCATTGCGCGTGGGTATGATGGCTTCTCCGGGAATGCCCACCTCGACTATCAGGGTGATCAACATGAGTGTGGCCAAGATATCGGCCGAAGTAGCCGAGACGTATGCTACCCGTATCAAGGATGGCAACGACGCCCTGGTAAGCTTCCCCGATCTGGGCAAGGATATCGAGACCAAGCTGAACTTTACCAGCCATTATATCGATCCTACCAACCGTACCTTTAAGGTGGAATGCCGCGTCTCATCAAAGGATGTTGAGCTGCGCGCCAACATGGTGGCCTATATCAAGATCAAGGATTACAGTAACGATAAAGCCTTTTGCCTACCGGTCAATTATGTGCAGAGCAACCAGGAAGGTAAATTCGTTTACGTGGCCAAACAAAACGGCAACGAATGGGTAGCCGAAAGAAGAATGATCAAAACTGGTATGGACTACAATGGAGTCATCGAGGTGCAGGAAGGAATCACTGCAGGTGAAAACATTATCACTTCCGGGTTCCAGGGCCTCAACGGAGGAGAAAAAGTAATTTTCTAACGGAACAAAAGAAAGATCTGTTATGTCTAAAGAAAATAAATTTAAAGAATTTTTCGCCACCAGCTGGGCCATCGACAACCGTACCAGTATTTACGTACTGTCGGTGTTGATTACCATCCTGGGGATCATGAATTATTATTTCATTCCCAAGGAACAGTTCCCGCAAGTTGTTATTCCCTATATTGTGGTCAGCACCCCCTATCCGGGCACTTCGCCCGCGGATATGGAGAACCTGGTAACTCGTCCCATTGAGAAGCAGCTAAAGTCGATCTCGGATGTGAAAAAGATCACATCCAACTCGGTGCAGGACTTCTCGTCCATCATCGTGGAATTTGACCCCGATCTGGCCGTTGAAACCGCCAAGCAGCGGGTCAGGGATGCCGTGGATAAGGCCAAAAGTGATTTGCCCACCGACCTTCCTTCGGATCCGGACATCATGGACGTGGATATTTCCGAGTTCCCGGTAATGTTTTTGAATATCTCGGGCAACTATGACCTGGATAAGTTGAAACATTATGCCGAGATCGCACAGGACCGTATTGAAGGCCTGAAAGAAGTAACGCGTGTGGATATCGTGGGGGCCTGGGACCGGGAAATACAGATCAATGCCGACATTTTTAAGATGCAGGCCGCAAGGGTCACCTTTTCGGACATTGAACGGGCGGTAGCGGCCGAGAACCTTACCATCTCGGCTGGATCGCTCACCACCAACGGAACGCGCAACACCGTGCGTATAAAGGGCCAGTTTGACGATGTTCAAACATTGAAAAACATTGTAGTGCAATCTTCCAGCGGCGCTTTTGTAAAACTAACCGACATTGCCGATGTGCAGGACAGCTTCGAGGAACAGGAAAGCTTTGCCCGACTGAACGGGAAAAATGTAATCACCCTTAATGTTATTAAAAAAAGCGGGGCTAACCTTTTGGATGCTTCCGACCAGATCGTTCAAATCGTGGAGGACCTGAAGGCACGCGAATATCCAAAGGACATGGAGGTAACTATCACGGGTGACCAGAGCCGCTTTACGCGCAACACCCTGGAAGAGCTGAACAATACCATTGTGATCGGGTTTATCCTGGTGACCATCGTTTTGATGTTCTTTATGGGCTTTACCAATGCCTTCTTTGTAGGGCTGTCGGTGCCCCTGTCCATCTTTGTGGCCTATATGATAATACCCGGTCTGGGTTACACGATGAACATGATCGTGATGTTCGCCTTTATCTTTGCCCTGGGTATTGTGGTGGATGATGCCATCGTGGTGATCGAGAACACCCACCGTTTGCATAAATTCAACCCCGATATCAACGTAGCGGCCAAAAAGGCTGCAGGAGAGGTGTTCCTTCCTATCTTGTCGGGGACATTGACCACCCTGGCCCCATTCTTCCCGCTGGTATTCTGGCCGGGCATCGTGGGACAGTTTATGCATTACCTGCCCGTAACGCTGATCATCACCCTGTTTGCCTCCCTGTTTGTGGCCTATGTCTTTAACCCTGTGTTTGCCGTTTCGTTCATGAAACATGAATACGATGAGAAGTACCAGGAAGGCAGCGGCTGGAGAAAAATACGTACCATTATTTTGGTGATGCTCGCCTTTGCCGTGCTGTTCTATCTAACCAAAGTCTACGGGTTAGCCAACTTCCTCGTGTTTGCCGCCCTGCTGACCCTGCTGTTCCACTTTGTGATCAAAAAGATGATCCATACTTTCCAGGAAAGGACATGGCCTTATTTGATGAGGGTGTATGAAAGTCAGTTACGATTTGTACTACAGGGAGCTCGCCCTATGTGGATTCTATTCGGGATGATTGGCTTGTTCTTTGTAACCATTTTCCTTACCGGAATGGTGAAACCTACCGTCTTATTCTTCCCGAACAATGATCCCAATAACATCTATGTCTATATCAAAATGCCCGGGGGAACTCATCAGAACGAGACCGACAAGATTACCAAGCTGGCCGAAGAGCGAGTATACAAGGCTATTGGGAAAAAGAACCCCGATGTGGAGTCAGTAATTTCCAATGTAACGATCGGGGCAGAGGAAGAAGGTTTTGCTGCTACAGGTACTCCTTTCAACAAGGGAAAAGTATCGGTTAACTTTGTGGAGCATAAAAACCGTACTACGGGCATTTCCACCACCGAGTACATGGAAATGATCCGTAAAGAAGTGGCCGATATTGCCGGGGCAGAGATCACCGTGGACAAAAACAGCAATGGCCCGCCCACGGGAAAACCTATCAATATTGAGATTACCTCTGAAAACCTTGACAACCTGGTAGCAGATGCTTTTGCCTTCCGCGCTTACCTGGATTCGCTAAACATCCCCGGGGTAGAAGAGTTAAAGACCGACTTCGAGATGAACTCCCCGGAAATTAACGTGCAGATCAACCGCGACAGGGCACAGCGCCTGGGCATCTCCACCGGCCAGATTGGAATGGAGATCCGTACGGCCCTTTACGGCAAGGAAATTTCCAAATTCAAACAGGATGAGGATGAATATCCCATCATGCTTCGCTATACCAAAGCAACGCGCGATAACATGAATGCCCTGGTCAACCTGGACATCACCTACCGCGACATGAACACCGGGATATTGAGAAGCATCCCCTTATCGACCGTTGCTAAAGTGGATTATACCTCTACTTACGCCGGGATCAAACGCCAGGACCAGAAACGTATCATTACCGTGTACTCTAACCTGTTGTCAGGTTACTCGGCCAATGATATCGTGCCAAGAATTGAGCGGGAAGCCAAAAAATTCCCCGCCCATGAAGGGACCCTAATCAAGTTGACCGGGGAACAGGAAGACCAGGCCGAGACCGCCGCCTTCTTCTTGAAAGCGATGATCATCGCCCTGGGAGTGATCTTCTTTATCCTGATCACCCAGTTCGGGTCGGTAAGCAAATCGATCATCATCCTGAGCGAAGTGATCTTCTCGATTGTGGGGGTACTGCTGGGGGTCATGATCTTCCACATGGATCTGGTTATCCTGATGACCGGGCTTGGGATAGTGGCTCTTGGGGGAATTGTGGTGCGAAACGGGATCCTGATTGTCGAGTTTATCGATAAGAAGAAAGCCGAAGGAATGCCGACCCGGCGCGCCATCATTGAAGGAGGAAAGACCCGTATCACCCCCGTTATTTTGACAGCCACTGCTACCATGCTCGGGCTGGTGCCACTGGCCGTGGGAATGAACGTGAACTTTGTCACCATGTTTACCGAACTGAATCCCCACATCTATTTTGGAGGCGATAACGTGGCCTTCTGGGGCCCGCTGGCCTGGTCCATTATCTTCGGATTAAGCTTTGCCACCTTCCTGACCCTGATGTTCGTACCAGCCCTTTATGAGCTGGATTATACCATCAAGCTGAAGATGCAAAGGCGCAAGAACCTGAAAAGGATCAAGGAGCTGAAGAAGTAAGCAAGAGAAAAATAATAGAAAAGGCTGCCCCGATGGAGGCAGCCTTTTGTTTTTATAAGATGTTCGCCAAGGGATGTTAAGAACCTTAAGGACTTTAAAGTCAACAGCAATCAAGAAGCAGCTAAGCTCTTCCCGAAGCCCTACTTGGTACTTGGAATTTGAAACTTTAAACTATTTTGAAATCTCCAGCATCCTGAATATTGGCACCTGCGCCTTGCGGATCACCTCTTCCGAGAGGGTAATCTCGGGAAGTTCATACTTTAGGCAGATATACAGTTTCTGGAGGCTGTTCAGCTTCATGTACGAGCAGTCGTTGCAGCCACAGGTGGCATCAATGGAAGGGGCAGGGATGAACAGCTTGTCAGGGCAAAGCTTGTTCATCTGGTGCAGTATGCCGCTTTCGGTGGCCACGATAAACTTACGGGCCGGGCTTTTTTCCACATAATTGAGCAAAGCCGTTGTAGAACCGATAAACTTGGCCAGCAGCAGCACGGGCTTTTCGCATTCGGGATGGGCAATAAACTCGGCATCCGGGTGGGCATCCATCAACTCGATGATCTTTTCCACTGAATACTTCTCGTGTACCATGCAGGCCCCGTCCCACAGTACCATCTCACGGCCGGTAAGGCTGTTGATATAGTTGCCAAGGTTTTTATCGGGGGCAAAGATCAGCTTCTGGTCCGCAGGAAAGCTGTTAACGATCTTCAGGGCATTGGCCGAAGTGCAAATCACATCGGTCAGGGTCTTCAGATCGGCCGTGCAGTTAATATAGGAAATGACCTTATGATCGGGATACTGAGCCTTAAACTCGGCAAACTTATCCGCGGGGGCGGAGTCGGCTAAGGAGCAGCCTGCCATCAAATCGGGCAAGATCACTTTTTTGTTGGGATTGATAATTTTAGCGGTCTCGGCCATAAAATGCACCCCTACAAATACGATCAGGTCGGCATTGGTTTTGGCGGCCTCCTGCGACAGTCCAAGGCTGTCGCCCACGTAATCGGCTATATCCTGAAGTTCACTCTCTACATAGTAATGGGAGAGAATGACGGCATTCTTCTCTTTCTTTAACCGGTTGATTTGCTCAACCAGTTTTATTTCCGGGCTGACAGTCTCATCAATATATCCTTTTTGCAGGATGCTGTCGCGGAGTTCTTGTTGTTTCATTACGCTCATTTATTATAGTTCTCACTAAAAACAAGGCTGCAAAAATAGGTTTTTCAAGTGATAAAACACCTGCTATAACGAATTGTTTGTCCTTCATTGTAAGGATATAAATCAAAAAGCAGGCCAAAACATATAATCTTTTTGAGGACAAAAGCAATGATTGTGGGATTACTTATTGGATTTTTATTAACAAGTTATCCTCCAAAAGGCTGTTAATAATTCACTTTTAGCAGGTAAGGAAATAATAGTACTTTCACCTTAAAATATAACGATATTTTTTATCATTTCCAAATAGAAAATAGTGAAGTTGAAATGCAAGAAGGAAAAAAGATTTGGTAACATTTAAGTAAGATAGAAGTTCATTTAATCATAAATCAAATAACTTTCTTTGTCCAGAATTAAAAACCAATTTTCTATGAAAAGTATGTTGAGAGTTTACTTATTGCTAATTGCATTTGTCATGGGAAGTCTAGCCGGATATTCGCAGGTGACCACCTCGGGTATGAACGGAAAGATTACCGGTGCCAACAATGAAACCCTTCCGGGTGCTACCGTAGTGGCTGTGCACCAACCCTCCGGTACCCAGTATGGTACCATTACCAACGCCGAAGGTCGTTTTGCCATCCAGGGCATGCGCTCCGGCGGTCCTTACAAGGTAGAAGTTTCTTTCGTGGGTTACAACAAAGCCACTTATTCAGCCATCACCCTTGCTTTGGGTGAAAACTTCGCATTGAACGTGAACCTGAAAGAGGAAAGCGTGGATGTGGCCGAAGTAGTAGTTATCGGAACCAAATCTGCCGCATTCGATGCGCAGAAAACGGGTGCTGCCATGAATGTGGACAATAGGCAAATTACCAGTTTACCTACCATTTCACGAAGCATCAATGACTTTACCCGTATGATTCCCCAGTCTAACGGATTGTCATTTGGCGGAAGAGATGGCCGTTATAACTATATCACCATCGACGGTGCGGCCTTCAACAACAGCTTTGGCTTAAGCGGCGCTACCAGAAACCTGCCCGGAGGAGATGCCCAGCCTATTTCACTGGATGCTATCGATGAAATCTCTGTAAGCATTGCCCCTTATGATGTTCGCCAGTCAAACTTTACTGGTGCAAGCATCAATGCTATTACCAAAAGTGGAGACAACACTTTTAAAGGAAGTGCCTACACTTACCTGCGTCCTTCCTCTTTTGCCGGAAAGGAAATCGACGGAACCAAATATACCTGGGATGAAAAATCAGGAAAGACTTATGGGGTAAGCTTAGGAGGACCTATTATTAAAGATAAGCTGTTCTTCTTTGTAAACGGGGAATATGAAAAGTCAGAATACCCAAGTACTCCTTGGAAAGTGAGCGCTGATGGAACTGCTGATGCCGCCAGTTATATCTCTCGCACCAAGGAATCTGATCTTTCTACCTTGAAGGATTATTTAATTTCCAATTATAACTATAATCCCGGAGGATGGAACTGGGGCCAGTTTGGAAGTGAAAACTACAAAGGCCTTGCCCGCATTGACTGGAACATCAACAAGACCAACAAACTGTCGGTACGTTACAACCAGGTGGTTTCTACAAACGATGTGCTGACCAATGCTACCAGCTCTCCCGGAGGTTCATTCAACAATGGCCGTATCAGTGAAAAGGCCATGGCCTTTACCAATGCAGGTTACGGATTTGAAAATACGGTCCGCTCCATCACCGGTGAATTGAACAGCACCTTTGGGGCCCGTTTCTCCAATAAGTTACTGGCTACCTATACCCAGGTGCGTGACAAAAGAACTTCGGACAGTGATCTTTTCCCTTTTGTGGACATACTGAACGGAACCGACTTTTATACCAGCTTCGGCTATGAGCTGTATACTTACAACAATGATGTGAAAAACAATACTTTCAGCGTTATTGATAACTTCTCCGCCTTCCTGGGTAACCACACCCTTACTGCCGGTGTTTCTTATGAACAGATGTATTTTGGAAACGCTTACATGAGATTTGGTTCCAGCTATTACCGCTACGCTTCCATGGACGATTTCATGACCAACAAAGCTCCCAGTATGTACGCCATTACCTATGGATTGAACGGAAACGACAGTCCTTTTGGTGAACTTTCTTTTGGTATGGGCGGTGTTTACCTGCAGGACGAATTCCAGGCTACCGACAACCTGAAAATTACAGGGGGAGTGCGTTTAGAGATGCCTTTGTACTTAAACGACCTGCAGCAAAACCAGGCCATTGCCGATATGACTTTCGTGAATGACCAGAAAATGGACGTGAGCCAATGGCCTGATCAGCAACTGATGGTTTCTCCCCGTGTAGGATTCAACTGGAATGTTTTGGGTGACAATACCTTTAAGGTACGCGGTGGAACTGGTATCTTTACCGGCCGTCTGCCTTTTGTTTGGTTTGTTAACCAGCCTACCAACGCAGGGGTATTGCAATACACCAAAATTCTTTCAGGAAATGCTGTTCCTGCGGATATGAAATTCAATCCAAATATTAAAGGACAGATAGAAGCCTATCCTAACCTGTTTCCTGCAAATCCTGTAGAAGCACCAAGTGATTTGGCAGTGGTGAAAAAAGATTTCAAAATGCCTCAGGTATGGCGTTCAAATCTTGCCTTTGATATTGCCCTTCCTGCCAATATGGTATTTACGATGGAAGGCATCTACACCAAGGATATCAATGCCATTATTCAAACAAACATCAACGAGAAAGCTCCTACTTTAGCTTTTGCCGGTTCAGATACCAGGCCTCGTTATGAGTACCTGACTGCCTCTAAAAGCTTTGACAACAGGGTGAACCCTAAAACTTCAAGTGCCATGATATTGGATAATACTGATAAAGGATACCAGTATTCAATCACCGCCCAGCTGGTGAAAAAATTCAGCTATGGAATTTCTGGTATGGTGGCCTATACCTTCTCTGAAGCAAAAGACGTAACAGCCAACCCAGGGGATCAGGCTGCCTCAGCTTGGAGATCAAACGTGGCTGTGGGTAGTTTGAATGACCCGGGTTTGAGCTATTCTAACTTCTCAGTGCCTCACAGAGTGATCGGTAATATTTCTTATTCGGTGAATTATTTGAAAAACCTGTCAACTACCTTCTCTCTGTTCTACCAGGGATCCGCACAGGGCCGCTTGAACTACATGTACTCCAATGATATGAATGGCGACGGTCAGTCATCAGACCTGATGTATATTCCTAAAGATGCCAGCGATATCGTATTCAAAGATATGGGCACAGGCATGTCTCCTACCGAACAGGCAGATGCATTCTTCAAGTTTGTGGATCAGGATAAATATCTTAGCAACCATAAAGGCGAATATGCTGAACGTTACGGTGCTGTGATGCCATGGAGAAACCAGTTCGACTTTAAAGCCATGCAGGATATCATCTATGACAAAAAATCAGGAAGAAGACTCCAGGTATCCCTGGATATCAAAAACCTGGGTAACTTGATCGATTCTTCATGGGGATTGTACAAATCACAGATTACCGGTTCTTACGACAACCTTCCATTGCTGAAATATGAAGGCGTAGAAACAGCTACCGGAAAACCAATGTTCTCTCTGCCGGTAAAAGCAGCTTCAGGCTACTATACCTCAACTTACAAAGATGTGTTAAGCTATAGCAGCACCTGGTCAATGCAGTTAGGTGTTAGATTAACATTCTAATAAACTGACCAATTGATTTTGCTACCGAAGAATAAAAGCTGACAGTACCAAACAATTATTATACAGAAGGATTCAGGGCCCCGGTCTTGAATCCTTCTTTTTTTGAGATATTTTATAGGAATGCGGATTAAGCAGGGTGAAGAATTAGGCTTATGTCCGTAAAATTCAACATTCCTGCATAACCGCCCTCAGGGTTATTACCGCTGAAAGGGTTGGCATAAAGCAAGGGATTGACCGTTCCGTCCGAAACAGGAGTATGGCCCTGAACAATGGTGCATGCGCGGACAGCGGGAAGTGGGAGAGAGCCATTGGTTCTATTGATATAGATCCCCTACGGGGAATGTCATTAAGTTAAGGTTATAACAAGCATTATAACAGTGTATTATATTGTTTTTTAATCAAAATTCCAGGTGTCTACTGGTATTGAATCGTAATGGCTTAATTTTTCCTTGACATTGCCTATCTATTGCCACTGTCTGATCGGTGTCTGTACTGTTGCTGTACTAATAATATGATAACAGTACAGCAACCGATCAATAACCGATCAGGCTAAGGGAAAGTCTAACCAAAAACAGGGAAAATGCCAAAGTAGCTCTAACCCTTAAATTAATGACATTTTCCTACGAGATAATACTTTGAAAAGGATACCCAATTCACCATTCACTATTTACCATTTAAAATTTCTCATCTGCCATCCAGCCATTTCACAAAGCATATGCCATTGAATAATACGGATCTGTCATTCAACATTTACAGTTCTTTTCCCTTACAGCGAGAACCAGTAATTCAGTTTCACCAAAAAGATGTTGTTGGGAAACACCTCCCTTAACTGGCTGATGCCATCGCCCACGTGGGGAGTATTATCATTTTTATAGCCGGTACGCTCATTGGCCCATACCAGAAACAACTGGGATCCGGGACGGTATTCCCAGCGGAAGACCAGGTTGGAGCGGAACTGTGTAAAGGTGAAGTCAGGATTCTGTATTTGGGGCACCTCATAATAACTACCATATCCGTATCCACCACCATATCCATATCCGTATCCACCGCCATAGATTGCATTATAGTTATTTCCCAGTCGTGTAAGGGTAAAGGGGGTAAAGCGGTCCTTATAGTTCTTTGCAGCCGGATCATTTACTATTTTAAAGTCGGTATACTTGCCCGTTGAGGTAAAAGGGCTACCATAATACTGGATAGAAATTTCGGGAGTGATGTTGTAATCCACCCTGAAGGTGGTTCCCAGGGTCTTTTGGTCAAGGTGGGCCAAAAGGTAATTGCCAAAGCCGTTAACCATTACTCGCCCTACATACTGAAGGTTGTCCTGGTTCTGTGAATAATCCAGGCTTAGTGAAACTTTGAGCACATTATAGGGGATGGCTGTTACCGAGGCATGGTAAGCGGTGGCCGTATAATTGTCATCCTCTGCTACGGAGCGGTTACCCGCCAGGCTAAAATGTACTTTCTTTGACATGTCAGTATGCATGCTTAAGGAGCCTTCCCATAGCGCTGGCAGCAAAAAGGCAGGGCCTCCCCGGAGAAGGCGGGTATCCAGTATTTGGGTCTGATAGCTTCCTGAGGGGTTCAAGGCCCAGCGATTCAGGAATTCCATGCTGGCAAAGGCATATACCGATGAGTTCTCATAGTTCATATGATAGTCCCATTGGTTGTTTTGGTGCAGGCCAACGGTGTAGGTACGGAAGATGGAAACGGGCTTGGTGACAAAATAAGAAAGCTCGGTTTCTTGGTGCACGATATCGGCCATTTGCATAAAACCCACATCATTTAATTCCAGGCCCGGAGACTTCCAGTCGATCTCGGTGGAATAGCGCAACAGGCCTTTGCTGCCCTTGCCGATTTTGATTCTTCCCCCGTGACCGTCCAGATGATCCGCCCATGAAGAACGTGACACGTTATGGCCGATATCAGGGCGCTGGTAATAACGGGCAGAGGAGTTTACCGCCCTTTCAAGGGCTGCATACGATCCGTTGATGGAACTGCCCATCAGGCGGGCATCCACAAAGAACTCCTTGTCGTTCCACTGGTGCAGGAAGTCCACACCCCCGGTAAAGGCATTGCGGTTCATATCCTCCAGGTAGGTATCCTTGATAAAACGGTTGGTGGAAGTGACCATGGCTCCCAGCACGGTATTTCCTTCATGAAAATCCTGCTGCAGGCGGCCGACAGTATAACTGGTCAGGGGCGTTACCCTTTTTTCGGTAGTCTGGCCATCCGACCATAATTGTGCCTTTTCTCCGGCAGTGATGCTGTGCAGTACACCAACTGCCAGTCCTTTGGCGCTCTTGCCGCTGATCTTTACCGCACTCAGGATGGAAGTGTTATCGGGATACTGTACAAAACGGTTGTCGGTATTGTCAAAGCGGTAATCGGGCGTCTGTCCGATACGCCTGCTATAAAAGATACCGTCATCGCCCATATCGAAGTTAAAGATATTCTTGCCTTCCAGAAAGAAAGGACGTTTCTCTTCGTAGAAAGTCTCAAAGGCCGTCAGGTTCATTACCGAAGGGTCTGATTCGACCTGCCCGAAGTCGGGATTCACAGTAAGATCGGCTGTAAAGTTACTCGACAGGCCAATTTTGGCATCCAGTCCCACATTGCCCAACCATTGGCGGCCCTTATCGGCAAAAGGATTTAGGGGCTGCTTTTCGAACGTTTTAAGCTTGCCCACGGCGTAAGGCATGATTTCGATGCGCTTTGACCTGGGAAGGCCCTCAATGCCCCGCAATTCCCCAAAAGAGTAAAGCATCCCGGGCCCTGATAAGGATTGCTTTTCCCAGTCGCTTTCTTCCGAGAGGCGGTCAATCCAACGCCATACATGCATGCCCCATACCTGGTTGTTTTCCTTACTGTAACGAAGCTGGCTTAAGGGGATTTCATACTCGGCCACCCATGCCGAATCCTCCATGCCGGTTTTCACGTACCACACGGCATTCCAGTTCATATCGCCATCCATCGGGTTGGTCAAAAGCAGGTCGATCTTCTGTCCGGCAGCCGTTACAGAGAACTCAAAGCCGGTACGGTGGTCATGGTAACTGTCGAAATTGATGCCGGTGATATCGCCCGTCATTTCATCCCTGCGACCTGCCTTACGCGATATCTTTCCAGGCTCCTTGTCAAAGCAACGGATGGCTACATACAGGTTCTTGTTGTCATAGAGTATTTTCACCCTGGTATCCTGGGAAGGTTTGGCACCCTCGTTGGGAATCCACTGGATAAAGTCACCCGTCCATTCTCCCGTTTGCCAGCAAGGGTCATTCAGTACCCCGTCAATGATGGGTTTGTCTGTCGAGAGCCGGATGGTATGATAGATCCTCAGCCCGGGGGCCTTTTGGATGGTATCTTCTGACTGAGCATGGGAATGGGCTGTAATAAAAGAAAAACATACAGCAAGTAACATACTGATGGTTAAGGTACGCATAGGGGTTAAATTGGTTTGGGCGGCAATATTGATCAAAAAAGTGTGATTATGCAAATTTAATAGGATGAATCCTTTAATTGAAGGTTCGAATGGCGTAGAAAGAATGTTAAAGGGGCATGATACTTTTTGCAAATAAGAACTTGCAAATTGCTTCAAGAATTACTCAACCCTATTAGCCCCTTCAATCCTATCAACTTTTACAACTCCTCCTAATGAATCACCTTCACCCTTGAAACCAAAAGGGTGATGCCCATTCCAAAGAGTCCGATTACGGCAAAGGAATATCGCAATCCCGCGGCTGCCGAGATATAGCCTATCAGCGGTGGGCCCATCAAAAAGCCCAAAAAGCTCACGCTCGACACGGTGGCGAGGGCAATGCCCGGGGCCACCTTTCCATTTTTGCCGGCAGTGCTGTACACGGTGGGCACAATGCTTGATACCCCAAGACCTACCATCATAAAGCCAATGGTGGAGGGGACTAAATAAGGAAAGAATACGGAAGTAAACAAACCCGAAGATATCATCACCCCGCTTACCTGCAACAGGCGCATGCGGCCAAAGCGGGTAATTAGGGTATCGGCCAGAAAACGCCCAGAGGCCATCATGATCATAAAGGAAGTATAGCCCAAAATAACCAGGGAAGCAGGAGCTTTTACCACATCCTTGAAATAAATACCGCTCCAGTCGAACATGGCCCCTTCCGACGCCATGCTGCAAAAGCCGATAATGCCTAGCTGTAATAATGAGGTCTCGGGCCTGGAAAAGAATTTGCGACGAGGCTCTTCCTTGCTCACGCTAGCCTGGAAAGGCACCAAAAACTTATAATTCAAGGCAACGATGGTCCAAACCACCAATATCACCATCCAGAAATGAAAGTAAGGTCTTACCCCAAGGTTGATCATGGCAAGGCCAATCAGCGCCCCGGTAAAGCCAGCCAAACTCCATCCCCCGTGAAAGGAAGACATAATGGAACGCTCATAGAGCTTTTCGGCTGCCACCCCTTGCGTATTAAGCGAAATATTGCACACGTTGCCCGAGAGACCAAACAGGAAAAGGGCAACAGCCAGCTGCCAGCCCCGGGTAACCAGTCCCACATTGCTAAGACAGATGGTATACAATGGTAATGCGATTAGTAACATCTGACGACTGCCATAGCGGGTTACCAGCTTTCCCGAAAAAGTCATCATCAAGAACTGGCCTACAGGAAGAGCAAAAAGTATGCTTCCAAAGGCGGCATCGCTGAGTTGCAATTGGGTCTTAATATCCGGGATACGGCTTGCCCACGAGGCAAAGCAAAGGCCCATGCTGAAATAAAACAAGGCAACGGCAATTCGGGTCCTTTTCTTATTGGCTGTTATATCGGTGTTTAGGGTAATTGATTGTTTAAATACTCCCATAAATTGTTTAATATTCTACATCGGCAAAATTACCCAATTAATAACCTATCCTGCCTCAAACAGGTTTTTGCAAAGGACGATTTACTGACAATTTAATCTTTGGTCAGGGGCCATTGCCAGCTGACCCGGTTGTTTTTGCTCCTTCTAATGCTTATTTAAGGGCTTTCATCCAAGGATCTTAATGTCTTTAAACTCCATAAAGTCCTTGGATGAAAGCCCTTAATGAACAAAAATGGATTTGTAATAAGCAGGTTATCAGACTTATAAAAAATATTTCAAAAAAAGATAAAATATTTTAGTACTTTGTGTTGCATAGAACCATTTAATGTTTGTATATTTGTAAAGCCAATAACAATGTAAGAAAAGGTATAAGCTTAAAAAAAGTTCCTTGTAAGTGTAACGCTTTATTAAAACGATCGTCCTATTAACAGAAAACAATAGAAACACAGAAACATTGTAACACTCAAGGCCATGAAAACAATAGACAATATTCAGGAAACAGGAAACAGAAACATTACAAACTTCAACATGAAAACTCTTGTTGTTTTTACCAGTGTAGCCATTTTCAGTTTTATTATCCCGGCCAATGCTGGCAACAGCGGGGTGCCCGGTAATATTTATCCTTCAAATACGGCTACTGCAACAGATGCCGCCAACCTATCGGTTTCACTCATGGAAACTGATAGCGAAGAAACTCTGGAAGTGGAAAGCTGGATGTTCAATGAGAATCTCTTTGATCCCCTTTCAGTTTCTGAATCGGAAAAGCCGATGGCAGTGGAAGAATGGATGATCAATGCTGAAAATTTCATGCAATCTGCTTTTACTGAAGAGAGTGATCCAGTCCTTGAAGTGGAAGACTGGATGCTGAACGAAAATACCTGGGGCAAGTAATACTTTCTGTAATGGAAAGCAATAGGAATAAACTATAAGAAAATATATACAATGGATCTGAATAACACAAAAGCTCAAATGCGCAAGGGGGTGCTTGAATACTGCATTCTGCTGGTAATTGACGGCAAGCCCCTTTATGCAAGCGACATCATCGAGGAATTGAAAAACTCAAAGATGATCGTCGTGGAAGGAACCCTTTACCCGCTGCTTACCCGGTTGAAAAACGACGGCCTTTTGGCCTACAAGTGGGAAGAATCTACCCAGGGGCCTCCCCGAAAATACTATGAACTGACCGACGAGGGCCGTAATTTCCTCAATGAAATGGGCGCCTCGTGGGACGAACTGGTCGAAGCTGTCAGAACGATCAAAGCGCACAAATAAACCTTCATTCGAAAAACGAAACAAATTACATATAATGAAAAAGACATTTACAATCAATATCAGCGGGAGCGTTTTCCACATCGACGAGGATGCCTTTGAAAAGCTGCAGCGCTATTTGCAAATGCTCAACCGCCATTTCGGTACCGCCCTGGAAGGACAGGAAATACTGCAGGACATCGAGGCCCGCATTGCCGAACTGCTGATTGAAAAAACCAACAATAAAGTGGAAGTGGTTACCTCTGAGATGGTCAACGATGTGATGGTGCGCATGGGCCAGCCCGAAGACTTTATGGAAGTGGAGGAGGAAGAACCTGCCGCCAAGACACAGGCTCAGACCACCATCCCTCCAGTGGAACAACCTATCCGCCGAAGACTGTACCGCGATGGCGAAAACCGTGTGCTGGGTGGGGTGTGCTCTGGACTGAGTGCCTATTTTAACGTCGACGTGGTGGTTTTCAGGATCATCTTTGTACTGGCCCTTTTCCTTGCATTCGGCTCAGTGCTCGTTTATATTATTCTTTGGATTGCCGTTCCTAAAGCTAAAACCACTGCTCAGCGCCTAGAAATGAGAGGGATGGAAGCCACTGTATCCAATATCGAGAAGTCGATTAAAGAAGAAATGAAGGAGATCGGCGATAACTATAACCGGTTCATGAATACTCCGGAAGGAGAGAAAGGCACCACCCGAATGGATCGCATGGGTGATACCCTGGGAGGTACTTTTCGCGTGTTATTGCGTGTTGGCGTACTGATTCTTGGCATCATCCTGATCCTGTTTGCCATCGGGAGCCTTATTGGTTTTGTGGCCTCCATGGCCATCGGTCATTCCTTTTTGCACGGTGGCCCATGGAACTTTGGAGGAGGCCCGGATATCAACATGGGCACTTTGATCAACCATTTCATCTCCCCGGGAGCCTACACCATTTCGGTAATAGCCATCTCCCTGCTGGCCGGCATCCCTATCCTGGTTTTGCTTTTCATCGGCACCAAGCTAATTTTCCGCTACCATACCAATAATAGAGTAATCGGGTTGATATCCTTTGCCGTTTGGCTGGTAGCCCTGATTACCCTGGTATTTGTTGGAGTGAACCAGGCCCAGAACTTTTCCAAGCAGACCAGCCAGACCATGACTCAAAAAGTGGAATGCGCTACCTGCAAGACCATTTACCTGGATGTAAACGATGACTTGTATGCTTCAATGATAGAAGAACATATTTCACTGGACCGAATGAAAGTGGCCGAAGTAAACGGAAAGGAAAAGCTGCTGGGCCATCCAAGCTTTACCATCGAGAAAAGCGCCAATGAGGAATTCCTGCTCCAGGTAAAAAAACGCTCAAGGGGTAATTCCAATGAAAACGCCCTGCAAAACATGGAGCAGATCGATTACAATTTCACCCAGAAAGATTCCACTCTTTTGTTCGATCCTTATTACATTTTGAAAGACAATGCCAAATGGCGCAACCAGGAAGTGAACATGGTATTGAAAGTTCCCCAGGGAAAGTCAGTATTCCTGGGTGAGAAAATGAAGGCCATTATTAATGATATCGAAAATACCAATAATATCTATGATGACGACATGGTAGGTAAATACTGGACCATGACCCCTGAAGGCCTTACCTTGAGAGACAGCATTCCTGCAAATACAGAAAAGCAGCAAATAGAAAAGCAAGGCCTTAAGAAGATCGATAAAAAGAAAATTTCATTTGAGTTGAAAATATGATTCTTTTCCCCTGGTAACAGATCAAGGGCTGCCCTCATCAGGCAGCCTTTTTTATGTCTTATCGGCACCGTGCCATTTTCTAAAGACCTTAAGAGCTTCAGTGACTATAAGTACTTCACTAAAAATCGGAAATTATCTTAAATCGCATTGAATGTCCAATTTGTAATTTATCGGGGCCTCATTTTATAATTCCATTGTAATTTATTTGTGATTGCATCAAGTGTTGCTTGCGTGTTTTCGAATACACAAGCTATACACAATCTATATACAAGTAATATACAAGCTATACACAAACTTTGGATACCAAGGGTAATAAATGAAGTTTTGTCCTTTTCGGTTTCTGGCCTTGAAAACGGTGTTTTGTCGGATACAACTTATTTTTGATCCATTTAAATGGGTAAGAGGGCCCCAGTGTCAACAAAAAAACCCTTGCAATCGACTGATTACAAGGGCTTTTTTGTTTTGTACCCGAAGCCGGAATCGAACCGGCACGATATTGCTATCACTGGATTTTGAGTCCAGCGCGTCTACCAATTCCGCCATTCGGGCTTGTTCGTAAACCGGGTGCAAAAATAATGGAAAATTCCTTTACTCAAAACATTTATCTCATTATTTCTTTTTTTATCGTTAGAGCAGCAT
>DATGYU010000395.1:0-15623 GCA_035297625.1 Prolixibacteraceae bacterium | reverse complement strand
CGGAAGGCCAGCTTGGCAAGATCCGCAAGGTATACGTTGAATATCCCCAAGGCTGGCTTTCTGCCAAGCTGGAAGATGCCGGCAATGCACAAGCCTCATGGAGAACCGATCCCAAGCGTTCTGGTAAAGCCGGGGCCATGGGCGATATTGGTACCCATGCCCATCACCTGGCAGAATATATCACTGGGCTGAAGACCACCGAATTGTGTGCCGAACTCAATGTATTTGTACCTGGGCGCCTGCTGGATGATGATGGAGCGGTATTGCTTCGTTTTGACAATGGAGCCAAAGGGGTGCTGATGGCTTCACAAATATGTGCAGGTGAGGAAAATGCCCTTAAGATACGGGTTTACGGTGAAAAAGGCGGACTGGAATGGGCCCAGCATGAACCCAATACCCTGATTGCCAAATGGGCTTCCAAACCTACTGAAATCTATCGTGTGGGAACGGGCTTTATGGGCGCTGCCGCTGTAGCCAATACCCGTACCCCGGGAGGTCACCCCGAAGGCTATCTTGAGGCTTTTGCCAATATCTACCGCAACTTCTCCTTTACCCTTCGTTCTAAGCTGAACGGCGAGCAGCCTAAAGCCGAATGGTTAGACTACCCGGGCGTTGAAGACGGCATCCGCGGTATGCAGTTTATCGATGCCGTAGTCGAAGCAGGATACAATGACGATGTAAAATGGATTAAATTCCAATAGTTCCAAATTCCAAATTTCAAATTCCAAGTTAAGAACCCTCTGCAAGGAGTAACTTGGAATTTGGAACTTTAAACTTTAAACTTTATTTGCTATGAGCAGACCAGTAACATTATTTACAGGACAATGGGCCGACCTGCCCTTTGAGACTATTTGTGAGAAAGCGCTATCGTTTGGATACGACGGACTTGAACTGTGCACCTGGGGCGACCATATGGAAATCGACAAGGCCGATCAGGCTTATTGCGATGACCGTAAACAGATCATGGGCAAGTATGACCTTCAATTGTATGCCATCTCCACTCACCTGGTCGGACAGTGTGTGTGTGACCCTATCGATGAACGGCACAAGGGCATTTTGCCCGATTATATCTGGGGCGATGGTGACCCGGAAGGGGTACGTCAGCGTGCGGCCCAGGAGATCATTAAGACCGGTAAGGTGGCCAAGATGCTGGGCCTTGATACCGTCATCGGATTTACAGGAAGTCCTATCTGGCACATGCTTTATTCCTTCCCGGCCGTTAGCCAGGCTACACTGGATAAAGGATATGAAGACTTTGCCAAAAGATGGATTCCTATTTTGGATGAGTATCAAAAGATGGGTGTTAAATTTGCATTGGAGGTACATCCAACGGAGATCGCCTTTGATATTGCCACAGCCCGTCGTGCACTGAAAGCAGTGAATTATCATCCAGCCTTTGGCTTTAACTACGACCCCAGCCATTTAGGCTATCAGGGTGTTGACTACGTGAAGTTCATCTATGAATTTGCGGATCGTATTTTCCATGTTCACATGAAAGATGCCTACTGGAGTGAACAGCCTTGCGAGATTGGTGTTTTCGGAGGCCATACCGAGTTTGGCGATAACCGCCGTTACTGGAATTTCAGAAGCCTTGGCCGTGGAAAGATCGATTTTGAAAACATCATCCGTGCCCTTAATGACATCAAATATCGTGGTCCGCTATCGGTAGAATGGGAAGACAGCGGCATGAACCGTGAAATGGGAGCCAGCGAAGCCTGCGACTTTGTGCGCTACAGTGACTTTGACCCCTCGGATGTGGCATTCGACGAGGCAATGCAGAAATAGGGTGTTTAAAATTTAAAGTTTAAAGTTAAGGTGCTCCGTAGAGAGTGACTTTAAATTTTTAATTTTAAACTTTAAATTTTAAATATTTTCATATACTAAAAGTGCAAGAGATAAGTTTCATTATCAATCAGTTTGAAACTTTTGAGATTGCATATCAATGGTTACAGGTTCCAATTTCAAGGACGCTCTGCATAGGGCAACTTGAAACTTTGAACTTGAAACTTTAAACTATCAATGATGACAGACAGACGTAATTTTATTAAAACTACTACTACAGCGGCCGTGGGCATTAGCCTTGCTGCTGCAATGCCCGCTGCAATGGGATCGTGTGTGGGATCCAATGAGAAGCTTCGTTGCGGATTGATTGGTGTAAATGGAATGGGATTTGCAGATTTGAGTGCTTTTTTGCGCCAGAAGAATACCGAATGTGTTGCACTTTGTGATGTGGACGCCAATGTATTGAACAGGCGTGCTGCCGATACGGAAAAGCTGCAGGGTAAGAAGCCCCTGTTGTACAGTGATTATCGTAAGTTGCTGGAAAATAAAGATATAGATGTGGTGATCATCGGCACCCCCGATCACTGGCATTGCCTGCCCATGGTGGAAGCCTGCCAGGCCGGCAAGGACGTATACTGTGAAAAGCCATTGGGCAATTCCATTGAAGAAATAAACGTGATGGAGCGTGCAGCCAATAAATACAAGACCGTGGTTCAGGTGGGCATGTGGCAGCGCAGCGATCCCCACTGGCGCGATGCTGTTGATTATGTGCAGTCGGGCAAACTGGGCAAGATTCGCACCGTGCGTACCTGGGCCTATCAGGGATGGATGGAACCTGTGCCTGTAAAACCTGACAGTGAAGCTCCTGCCGGAGTGGACTATGACTTCTGGTTAGGCCCTGCTAAAAAACGTCCTTTTAATCCTAATCGCTTCCATTTCAACTTCAGGTGGTACTATGACTATGCCGGAGGGTTAATGACCGACTGGGGCGTGCATATCATCGATTATGGGCTATTTGGCATGGGCGACAAGTCACCCAAATCAGTAATGGCTATGGGAGGCAAATTTGCCTATCCTGATGATGCCGCCGAAACACCTGATACCTTGCAGGCCCTGTATGAGTTTGACGGCCATACATTGCTCTGGGACCACGGAACGGGTATTGACGGGGGACACTTTGGCCGCAACCACGGAGTGGGGTATGTGGGCAATAACGGAACCCTGGTGGTTGACCGCGACGGATGGGAAGTAATTCCAGAAAAGAAAAAAGGCAAAGAGCTGATCGAGCGCGTGCCGTTGAAAAAAGGTGAAGGCAAAGGCCTGGATCTGCACATGGCCAACTTCATCCAGGGGGTGAAAGACCGTAACCGCAATTTGAATGCAAGTGTGGAGATAGCTGCCAATACGGCCAGGGTAGCCCACCTTGGAAATATTGCCCTTCGCACCGGACGCCGCCTTTACTGGGATGGCGCGAACAGCAAATTCATCAACGATGATGAAGCTAACCAATTTTTGGTTCCTGAATACAGGGCGCCTTGGGTGCTTCCTAAGATATAAGAAATCAGTATACTGATAAAAGGCCCGGTTGTTGCAAACCGGGCCTTTTAAATTTTAAAAGAATAGGGACTAAAGGGACTGTGGGGAAAGTTATTGAGCTCAATCAGAGTATTTCATACCCATTTGTCAATCGATAATCAACTATTTACAATATTTGAGTTTATTGGTTTTTATTAGTGTTCATTGGTGCTCCTTCTTGATATCTATTTTTCCTTCCCAAGGTAAGCATGGTCATTGTTTTCTATTGACAGGAATTCCCTCATGGGCCATCTTATTAAAATCGTTGGATGGCACTAAAATAAATGTTGTGGTAATGGGTCTGTTTGTCAAAGGTTCCTTCATAGTTTGCAGATACAGAAAACTTACGGCTGATTTGATACATGAATTCAAACTGGCCAATCTGCTGCTTTAGATCAACCGCATTGGCCTGGTATTGAAAATCAACCTTCTGGTAGCCTATGGATGTATTCAATTTACCTGACAGCAAATTCTTGTCCAGGCGGATGCCGTAAATGCTGCCTTGAATATAACTGGTCTGCAAGATGGTGGAGGACAAGGTGGCCGATACCTTTAGCAATGGCAGCTGGTTAAAGGAAAGAAATCCATACGTATTTTTAGTTGGTTTCACGTCGCTGCTAAAATCACGGTAATTGGAGGTAAGGCCCATTGTCATCAAATTTACTGGCCTATAGTTGATTCTAAACTGTAGTCCCTGCCGGGTGGCATTCTCTATCAGCTGGTTCAGATAACTCTTAAAGGTCTGGTAATAAATCACATTTTTACGGTTGTCGTAGGAGCCCGACAAGGAAAGCTTTTTAAAGGGCCGGTAATTGACCGAAAGGTATAAGCTGGTTAAAATCAGATCCGAGGTCGGTTTGTCATTGACTACTTTATAGAGGTCTAATTCGGAGGAGAAAAATAAATTGACGTTTTTAATCAGGGCATTGTCGTGCTGAAAATAGGCAAAACGCCTGTCCGTCTTACCGGCATTGGTTTGTTCAAACAAGGCAAAAGTGGTTCGCATCCTTCCGTTTTTATTCTGTGCGGCAAATCCGCCATAGCCCCCATATTCCAGCAAGTGTGCGTTAAAGCCATAATCTGTATAATCGGGCCTGAAGCCTACTACCGCTCCCCAGAAGAAATGCTTATTGTCTGATTCGGCTTGCAACCCATCGATGGCCCCCAGACTGGAGATATTGGGATTGATTTTTCGTCCTAAAATCAGGTTCATATTCTTGTCTAAGCGGACCTTTCCATTCAGGTTATATATTTTCAGGCCATTAAAAATATTGTTTTTAATGGGGCCCCAGTTGTTAAGATTATGGGCGAATGAAACGTAACTTTCAAAGGAAAAGCGGGAATCGGCGATATTGGCTACATCCATCAAAAAGGTGTATCGTAACCGATGATCCTCTGAGGCAGCAGTAGAGGAGAAATTGGAATAGGAGGAGATATACAGCCTGCCTTTAATTTCCTGTTTTGGGGTTACAGCCCTATGGACCGTATCGGTTGTGGCACTTGTTAATGCTGAGGGAAGGTTATTGGTGTGCTGTGGTTGACCGCTTGACTTCTCCTCTGATTCTTTTCCTTGGGGCACAAGGGCAATTACTTTATCGCCCACCTTGATGGCTTCCTGGCCGATCCTTTTACCCACGCAGGAAATGGAAGAACAATTTTCAACTGAAAGGAGTGGAACCAGCACACTGTCCTTGTAATGATAGATCATATCGCCCGGCTTTATACTTTTTGCAGATATGAACCTGACGTAGACATGCTGAGCGGTAAAATAAGTAACCGTTCCCTCCAGCTGCCGGGTTTTTTCCTGGGCTGAAACCGAGGTCAGGAGTACCATCATTACAACTATGAAAAATAGTCTTCTCATGCAATAGTTATCATTGAATTAAAAACCCCTATTTATTGATAGCATCCTTCTTGTATTTGCCAATGAATAATGACCTGTGATAGATCATCAATTTAATCATTTATATTCTTATTCTTACTATCTTGAATCACTACTTTTTAATTTTTGACATTCCTAATCCCCCTTTCCGTTGGGATGACAACGATAACACCCTGCACTTCCCTGATTTTGATTATGAGCAGAAGTATGGCAGCCGGATGTTACACATGAAAAAACCGTATAATTGCCTGAGTTGGTATGACAAGTGGCGCAACGTACATTGTGTCTGCTGGTTGTAATTGGAAAATAGGCGCTATGGTTAAATGTTGAAGATGTCCAGTTAGTGGTAGAATGACAAGTGGCACAAGTTGTGGGAAATCCAGCCCCCTGATGGTTTGGATTAGTTGTACTGTTATAGCGGGCAGAATGACAACTGTAACAGTCGGTTGGAGTGCCCGTAAAGCCGTTGGCATGACAGGAGGTACAAGTTACAGAAATATGGGCGCCTGTCAGTGTAAACCCAGTAGATGTATGGTTAAAAATATTCTCCAGCCAATTGTTCTGACTATGGCAGGTAGCACAATTGGTGGGGTAGCCTGATTGTTTGTGGTTCGGGGCAGTGTCATACTGCACCTGGTGGCAGGAGATGCACTGGGATTGTGCCGATGATAAATTCCCCTTGTGGCAATCCGAGCACTGCACCACGCTTTGATGCCCTCCCTTTAATTCAAACCCTGTAGTAGTGTGGTTAAAAGTGGATGGCTTATAGGCAGTAGTGGTGTGACAGCTTGCACAGGTGGTGGGTATTCCGGCCGCCACATGGCTGGGCAGCTGCGCTTGGTTAAAATCTTTTTGATGGCAGCTGTTACAATCAGTTGGGGTTCCCTTAAAGCCACTGGTATGACACAGGTTGCATTCCACACTGGTATGGGCTCCTGTCAAAGGGAAACTGGTAGTGGAATGGTCAAAGGAAGCCTGCAGCCAGTTGGCCTGGCTATGGCAATTGGTGCAATCCGTTGGATAGCCCAGCTGCTTGTGGTTCGGGGCAGTGTCATACTGCACCTGGTGGCAGGAGATGCACTGGGATTGAGCCGAAGATAAATTCCCTTTATGACAATCCGAGCACTGCACGATGGTTTGGTGACCTCCCTTTAATTCAAACCCGGTGGTAGTGTGATTAAAAGAAGAAGGCTTCCATGCATTGGAAGTATGGCACTCGGCACAGGTGTTGGGTATCCCGGCCGCCACATGGCTGGGCAGCTGCGCTGCAGAATAATTCTTTTGGTGGCAGCTGTTGCATTCTGAAGGGGTTCCCTTAAATCCATTGGTATGACACAGGTTGCATTCCACGCTGATGTGAGCTCCTGTCAAAGGGAAGCTGGTAGTGGAATGGTTAAAGGAAGCCTGCAGCCAGTTGGCCTGGCTGTGGCATTGGGTACAATCCGTTGGATAGCCCAGCTGCCTGTGGTTCGGGGCAGTGTCATACTGCACCTGGTGGCAGGAGATGCACTGGGATTGTGCCGAAGATAAATTCCCTTTATGGCAATCCGAGCACTGCACCACGCTTTGATGTCCTCCCTTTAATTCAAACCCGGTGGTGGTGTGGTTAAAAGTGGATGGCTTATAGGCAGTAGTGGTGTGACAGCTTGCACAAGTATTAGGGATCCCGGCCGCCACATGGCTGGGCAGCTGCGCTGCAGAATAATTCTTTTGGTGACAGCTGTTACACTCTGAAGGAGTTCCCTTAAATCCACTGGTATGACACAGGTTGCATTCCACACTGATGTGGGCTCCTGTTAATGGGAAGCTGGTAGAGGAATGATTAAAGGAAGCCTGCAGCCAGTTGGTTTCACTATGACAAAGAGTACAGTCAACAGGATAGCCTAGCTTTTTATGATTTAGTGCATTGTCATATTGTACCTGGTGACAGTAGATGCACTGTGGTTGTGCCGATGATAAATTTCCCTTGTGGCAATCCGAGCACTGCACCACGCTATGGTGACCGCCCTTTAATTCAAACCCGGTGCTGATATGATTAAAGGATGAAGGCTTCCATGCATTGGAAGTATGGCACTCGGCACAGGTGCTGGGTATCCCGGCCGCCACATGGCCGGGCAATTGCGTTTGGTTATAATCCTTCTGATGGCAATTATTGCAGTCAGTGGGCAGCTTATCAAATTTACCAGAGACATGGCATTGGGTACAACCGATGGCATGGCCTGCTGTTAAAGGAAAAAAATCATGGTTGACGGTGGTGGTGTTCCAGCTATTAGAGCTGACGCTATGACATTCTGTACAAATGGTTGAAAAGCCCTTTGCAACATGATTGGGGGATGTGGTGCGTTGGTAATCGTTCATATGGCAATTGCTGCATTCAATGCCAACGGGCTCGAACTGCAAACGGGAGGAGGAGGTATGGCAATCCGTACAATCAGCCATTCGATGGGCCCCCAATAACGGAAACCGGCTTTGAAGGTGAAGTTCCCTGGTATTTTGAATGAGCCATGAGCTTGGGGTATGACATCTGCCGCAGTCTTTTCCCAATGTATTGTTATGCATGTCGGTATGACATTCCATGCAGGATTGCCTTTGGTCTTTAAATACAAGGGAGGAGTGACAATCCTTGCAGTTGGCATTACGGTGCTCTCCCGTCAGTTTAAAGGGAGTACTGTCGTGGCTAAAGTGCATTGCTGCCTTACTAAAACTCCAGTTATCCGAAGTATGGCATTGGGCACAATCCATCTTAAAATCTTTTCCATGGGGTGATTGTGCATGCAAAAAGATAGCAATCAGTAAACAGGTTACCGTAAGTGACAGTTTATGCATTGGGTGTCTTTAAATTGGTAATTTCTATAGTTGATGTTATGGTCTTTTATTTCCTTGTGGCATTTATTACAAGCAAGTCCCTTATGTGCCCCCTCCAGTTTAAAGCGCGTATTGTCATGATTAAATTTTAAAGGTTGCCAGTTCTCAAAGCCATGGCATTTGAGGCAGGACATTTGGTTGTTTTCTTTGAATTGGCCATGATGAACATCGGTGTGACATCCTTCACAACTTATATTTTTTAATGATGCGAATTTCTGGCTATAAGTACCATCCTTCTGCTCTTCAAAGTGGCATTTCCTGCAGGTTTGGTCACTATGTTTTCCTTCCAGGGCAAAGTGGGTAAGCTGATGATCAAATCTAACTTCACTCCAGGAGGAAACCCTGTGGCATTTCTGGCAATCCTGCTGCGGGAAATAGCTTTCTTCTATCTCAGTGTTGTGAATGTTTACATGGCAGTCACTACATTTTTTTCCGATATTCCTGAAAGACCAATCCTTTCCTTTTTTGTGACATTCGAAACAAGGAGTAGAAACATGTCCGCCTTCCAAAGGGAATTTGGTCTGGTTGTGCTTTTCAATGGAAAACAAGGTGGGGGTAAACCCTTCAATGGTATGACACTGTGAGCAGTCGGCGTTTGGGTTGGATTGTGTAAACTGTCCTTTGTGATAGTCGGCGTGACAGTCCGTGCATTTCGCATGGGGTACAGGGGCAATTAAGCTGGTTTTATGACACGATTTGCAGGCCAGCGGGCTATGCTTGCCTGTTAATGGGAAAGCGGTCTTGTTGTGATCAAAAGCCCCTAAATTCCTAACCGTCTTAAACGACTCTTCCGTATGGCACTGCATACAATTCTGACCAAACTGGTTATTGTGAACATCCTTGTGGCAATCTACACAACTTTTAAAGCGAAGGCCTGTAAATTGCCCGGTCAACTGGCCGTTTTGAGCGTTCGTCTGGTGACATTTAATGCACTGAACCTGTCCATGTTTGCCTTTTAACTGGAATTTAGCCTTTGAATGATTAAACAAGGCTGCCGGTTTAAAAGCTTCCATCGTATGACAAGTCAGGCAGGCATCGGAAAGTGTTTTTTGATGATAATCCTTGTGGCAACTTAAGCACCCGATATTCAGGCCCAGATAGGTTGTTTTGTTTTTCTTTATGGTTGGATCAGCGATATAGTCAGGTTGATGGCAATCGGCGCACTGCTTTTTTAAGTGGGCCCCTTCCAGCTTAAAACCTGTTAGGGTATGATCGAATGTTTTCTTATCAAAGTGAATGATTTCAAAACTCCTGCCATGATGTTCACTGTGACAGGATACACAGCTTTGATCGATCACCTTCAGCGAAGCGTGGTAGCCTTTCTTCTGATCCATCCGCTGTTTGATCTCCTTGTGGCAGGCCAGACACTTCTCGTTGGTGATTTTTTCACCCATAATATGGCACTTTGTACAATTCGAAATCCCTTCCAGTGAGGCATGCGCATTGGTTAATTCCCCCGGAGAAATTTGTGCATACCCATTCACTGCAATCAATGAGAGAATTAAACAGCAAATTAATAATTGAACCAGCTTCCTATATTTTATTACCCAACCCATGGTGTTATTTTTTGTGCTTTAAAATGGCTTCCCCATGCTTTGTCATTATCTCTATACCCATCTTTTCAAGAAACTGAGTGGGAAGTTCTCCCCCGACCATGATGTAAACCAAATCATTTTTCAATACCAAATCATCCTGCGAGTCCTTTATCTGAATCTTCACCGTTTCATTTTCTATGGAAGTAACATTGGAATTATACAGCACCTGAATGTTCCCATCCTTTATCGACACGTTTATTTTCTCCTTGTTTTTGGGTTTTAGCCGACCAAAAGCCTCACTCCGATAGGACAGATGCACCCTGTTTTGGCCGGCCAGAGACAAGGCCGCTTCAATGGCTGAATCACCCCCGCCCACTACCAGGATGTCCTTGCCGGAGATCAGTTCCGGTTCCAACAGGCGGTAGGCCACCTTAGCACTTTCTTCCCCCGGTACATTCAATTTACGGGGAGAGCCACGCCTTCCAATGGCCAGCAGTATCTTGCGCGAACTGTATTCCTGACCCGACTGGGTTTTTACCACAAAATGCCTGTTGATGACGGATACGGTTTCTACCCTGGTGTTTTCCTGAATGAAAATATCGTTTTTGGAAAGCACCTCATTCCATAAAGTCAGCAGTTGAGGTTTGCTGGTTTCATTTAATTTGATTTTGCCCACCAAGGGCAGATCCATCGGGGAAGTCATGACAATTTTTGACCTGGGGAAAGTAAATACCGTACCTCCCAGGGTATTCTGTTCCAGGGTTAAGGCCTTCAGGTTATTCTTTTTTGCGGCCAAAGAGGCGGATATTCCCGCAGGGCCGGCTCCAATGATAATAAGATCGTACTGCGCGTCAATAGCTCTGTTGATTCTTTTGGCCAGGTTTTCAACGGCCTGTTTGCCTTGCGCTACCGCATTTTTTATCAATCCCATGCCCCCAATTTCTCCGCAGATAAAAATACCTTCCACATTGGTTTCAAAATGCTGATCCACATTGGGCAAATCAACTCCCCGTTTTTCCGTCCCGATACATAGGGTGATAGCCTGTACCGGACAGGCATTAAAACAAGCCCCGTGTCCGATACAATGATTGGCATTGATGACCGTTGCCTTTCCATTTTTTATGCCTATGATATCTTTTTCAGGGCAGGCCTTAACACAGGCGCCACTTTTAATGCAGCTATTCACATCAATTACCGGATGAAGGGACATAGGCTCATAAATGCCTTCTTCCCGGGCAAATGCTATCTTTTCTTCTACTATCAGCGATTCTTTTTTTTGCTTACGCAGATAGACAAAAACAATGATCAGCATAAAGACAGCTACCAGTGAATAGATAATTATATTTTCAATCAGTACTTCCATGGCTTAAAAAATCCATTTGTAACCAAATACGATGACTACTGTGGAGTGAATAATCATAATCACCAGCATTACCAGGGCAAAGGGTAAATGGGCCACATGCCAGTATTTAAATAGATTTTGCATGGTTGCAAGGCGTTCAATTCGTTTCTTCATTGAAATCTGTTGTTTGTATATTCGCAACACTTCACGGGTCTTGACTGGAGTCACCTGTTGCTTTTGCAGTCCTTCCTTTAGGTTTCGAAGGGCTGTTTTTTCGCTTTGGCTCCATCCGATGAATTTGCTGATCCCGGTAGGTTTTTCATCAGAATAGGAATGCAGCAAGTCAAAAATACTTTCATTCATGGCAAGGGTTGATCGAAGTTGATGGTCCAGCTCCCGTTCCTGTTCCTGAAGTTCCTGAAGGCTGAGTTCCCGTCCTTCAATGGTATGGGGTATCTGGATATAAATAAACCGGCCGATGATGCCGCTCAGCACAACGGCCACCATGCACCAGACACTGATGGCAACAATTCCTCCAAATTTAAAAGTGGTATGAAACAGGATCAGAACAGGGCCCAGGGTACAAAAAAAGATGTGTCCTTCCAGCCAGTATTTCAATATCCCAAAATTTGACATCCAGCGCACCCTTTTCCTGGCCATGTAACCAAATACGGCCCCCAGGATCATTAGCGATCCAATAATGCCAAGGCCATGTCCAATAATCCCGCTCGATTTCAGGGAATCATTGTCGGGATGAAAATACCGGCCTTCAATTGGAGTGGAATAATAGCCATAACCCCTGTACAAAAGTACGGTAACCGTTAAAACGACTATAAGTAATAAAATAACCATTATCAATTGATGAATGGTGATAAGCCTTGATTTCATTAATAAACAGGTTTTAAATCCTCTAGCGACAGTCAAACAAATATGATCAGAGGGATAAATATATACATATATTTTGGCAATCCATTCAGCACCAAAATAATCTTTTTGTATTAAAATGTCTTGCTAGCGGTTAACATCCATACCTGCAGGGTGTATAGTCATTGCCTGAGAAACAAAAACATTGCTTTGAACAAAAGTTTTTCTATTGACAGAAAATTCCTTGCGGGATACCCTTTGCATTGCATTACAGCCTTTCAGTCATTTATAAATATTTGGGTTGATTGTTTTTTCCGGTGTTAATTGTATTCCCTGTTCCTTGTTTCTACAGAATCATACAACAACAAAAAGCCCTGAAAGGTCATTTCAGGGCTTTAGCATATTCTTTTGCTCAGGATGATTAATCGGGCATATAACCGCGGATAATACCTCTTTTTGAGTCTTTGATGAACAGCAGTACTTCATCACGTTCGGTGGAAGCTGGCATCTCGGCCTCGATGATTTCAACAGCCTGCGAGATGTTCAACCCTTTCTGATAGATGTAACGGTAGATCTCCTGCACCTCGCGTATTTTTTCATTGCTGAAGTTACGGCGGCGAAGGCCAATGGAGTTGATTCCCACATAGGAAAGGGGCTCACGGCCTGCCTTGATAAAGGGAGGCACATCTTTTCTTACCAATGATCCCCCGGCAATCATTACATGAGAGCCCACGTGAACAAACTGGTGAACGGCAACCATTCCGGCAAGGATGGCATAATCGTCTACGATTACTTCACCGGCTAGCTGGGTATTATTGACTAAGATCACATTATTTCCTACCACACAATCGTGTGCCACATGAACATAGGCCATCAATAGGCAATTGCTTCCTACGACGGTTTTGCCCTTGGCTACGGTGCCACGGTTAATGGTAACAAATTCACGGATGGTGGTGTTATCTCCTATCTCGACTGTTGTATATTCGCCTCTGAATTTCAAATCCTGGGGAACGGCACCAATCACTGCACCGGGGAAGATACGGCAGTTTTTACCGATACGCACCCCCGGCATAATGGTAGCACTTGAACTTATTGTAGTTCCCTCACCGATCACTACATCATCATTTATCGTTGCAAAAGGTTCGATTACTACGTTATCGGCGATTTTTGCATTGGGGTGTACGTAAGCCAATGGTTGTTTCATTTTTCTAAGCTATTTTCTGTTTCTATTAATTTATCTTCACAATTTGAGCCATATAATCCCCTTCTGCGACAATGGAATCGCCTACATAGCATAGTCCGCGCATTTCGGCAATGCCACGGCGAATGGGTGAGGTTAACACCACTTTAAAGACAATGGTATCACCGGGAACAACTTTCTTTCTGAATTTAACGTTATCGATCTTCATAAAGTAAGTAGAATATTTTCCTTCCAGGTTGCGCAGTACAAAGATTCCTCCTGCCTGGGCCATCGCTTCTACCAGCAGTACTCCCGGCATGACGGGTTCATCGGGGAAATGCCCCTGGAAAAATGGTTCGTTAGCCGTTACATTCTTAATGCCCACCAGAGAATCTTCCTGGATGTCGATAACCTTGTCCACCAAAAGAAAGGGATAACGGTGAGGAAGTAAACTCTTGATCTTATTGACATCCATTAAGGTGGGGGTGTTGGCATCATACAGTGGCGCTTTTACCCTGCATTCCTCCTTGTGGATCGTCTTGGAAATCATCTTGGCAAAAGCGGTATTCACGCTGTGCCCAGGTTTAGTGGCAATCACGCGGCCTTTGATTCTTTTGCCGGCAAGGGCCAAATCGCCTATTACATCCAGCAGCTTATGGCGCGCGCATTCATTGTCATATTGAAGATCGATATTGTTAAGAATACCCTGAGATTTTATCTCCACCCGTTCGTGGTTGAACAAATCGGCCAAACGGTCCAGCTCATCCTGGGAGACAGGGCGGTCGATAATGATAATGGCATTGTCGACATCCCCTCCTTTCACAAGGTTGTTTTTCAGCAGAAATTCAAGTTCATGTAAAAATACAAAGGTGCGGCAGTTGGCAATCTCACTCTTGAACTCAGACAAGGAGTTCATCGAGGCGTATTGGTTGTTGAGCACCGTGGAGTTAAAGGAAATGAGCACGTTTACCGAATACTCACTATCGGGCAGCAGGATCATTTCTGAACCTGTCTTCTCATTTTTGTAGACCATCTTCTCGGTAACCACAAAATAATCTCGATTGGCTTCCTGTTCTACGATGCCTGCCTTTTCGATGGCTTCGACAAAATAACGCGAACTGCCGTCCAGGATGGGCACTTCTTCATTGTCAATTTCAATCAGTACATTGTCCAGATCCATTCCGGTCAGGGCGGCAAGGCTGTGTTCGATGGTGCTGATTCTTGCCCCTTGATTTTCTATTACTGTTCCCCGGGCGGTATCTACTACAAAATCAACATGTGCACTAATGATGGGTTGGTTGGCCAGATCAACGCGCTGGAACTTGAATCCATGATTGACAGGCGCTGGTTTAAAAGTCATACTAACCTGGCAAGAGGTATGTAACCCTTTGCCGCTTATGGAAAATTCCTTTGCTAAAGTTTTTTGTTTAACTGCCATTCTCTATTTTAATTATTCTTCCAGCTTTTTCTTAATTTCAGCAACCTGTTTGGCCAGGCCCATTACCTGTTCACGTAACTGAGGCAGGTTTCTATAAACAGCCGTCACACGGGCCGCCTGGCCTATCTCCATGGCAGGTGCCAGCAAAACGGTATTGTTGGATTTGATGTTGTGATTAACCCCCGACATGGCTCCAATATTTACATGATCACCTATCGTCAGGTGGCCTGCAACCCCTACCTGCCCTCCAAAACGGCAGTTACTGCCTATTTTTGAGCTTCCGGCAATGCCGGTTAAGGCCGCCATCACGGTGTTTTCACCTACTTCAACATTGTGTGCAATCTGGACCAGGTTATCAATCTTGGTACCTTTACGGATAATTGTTGAGCCCATGGTAGCACAGTCAATAGTGGTGTTGGCCCCTATTTCAACCATGTCTTCCAAAATAACATTTCCAACCTGGGGTACTTTCTGGTAGGTGCCATCCTCGGTGGGAGCAAACCCAAATCCGTCGGCACCGATAACCGCCCCGGCATGAAGGATGCAACCCTGTCCGATGCGTGTATCCTCATAGATCTTCACCCCGGCAAACAGGGTGCTGTCATCGCCAATAATGGTATTATCGCCCACATACACATGGGGGTAAATTTTTACATGGTTGCCAATCTTTACATTTTTGCCGATATAGGCAAAGGCGCCCAGGTAGATGTCTTTACCCAAGGTGGCACTAGGATCAACAAAGGAGGGATTCTCGATGCCTACTTTGTTTCCCTTTGCCTGAATATACAGCTGCAATAGGGATGCAAAAGCCTTGTAAGCATCAGCCACTCTTATCAGGGTCGCCTTTACAGGGCCTTCCAGTTCAAAGTCATGATTAATAATTACTACCGACGACTGGGTCTCGTATAAGTGTTTATTGTATTTGGGATTGGCCAAAAAAGCCAGGGTCCCGGGGGTTCCTTCTTCAATTTTAGCGACTCCGGATACAGTCACTTCAGGGTCACCTTCTACTGTACCTTTCAGAAAATCAGCTATGTGTTGCGCTTTGAATTCCATATTCCCATTTATAATGCCCGGCAAAAATAGATTTTAATTATTTAATGTCCAATTCTTTCGGGTAACAGATAAAATATTTCCTTACAGTTTCAGAAAATGCACTC
>DATGYU010000394.1:0-12293 GCA_035297625.1 Prolixibacteraceae bacterium | reverse complement strand
AAAACGACGGCTCGCCCGTTGCCAGAGAAATCATAACAGTAAAAGCCGGATCGCCATTATCAAAAGAACTGGATATCCGTGAAAACGATGTACTGATGGTAAACCTGGAAAGAATATAAAACTGCTGTTTTATATTCCATTGGTAATGAATCTTAAACAATAAGGAATATCGAACAAGAAATAAGGAATAAGAAAGTTAAAAGAGGTACTTTCTTATTCCTTATTTCTTGTTTTTTATTTCATATTACCCTTCTCCAAACTCTCGAAAAGTGTATCTCACAACAGCAGCAAAAAGGCTGATATGGCAGTAATAACTATTACCGCCCCCCGGTAGGCATGCTCAGGAATGATCTTTACCATTTTAACGCCAATAACAGCCCCAAGGGCAATAGCAGGTAAAGTGACAAGGTCAAGCAGCAGGGTCTGGGTGGTGATATTATGCCATACAAATAGTTGCAGGGGGAACTTGGTAAAGTTAATGATCATGAAAAACCAGGCCCCGGTGCCAATGAAACTGTTTTTGGGAAGATGCATGGCCAGAAGGTAAATGGCAAACACAGGACCGGCCACGTTACCGATCATGGTGGCAAAACCACCCAGAATGCCCATAAAGGCTGAAAACCACCATTTATCGGGGAACAGATGGGTGCCTTTGTGTTTATCCTGCCAGAGCATCAGCCCGATGCTGATAAACACCAGGATGGCGATCAGGTTTTTAAACTGCTCATCGTTGACCATTTTGCCAACCCAAAGGGCGATAAAAAGGCCCACTACAGCCCATGGCAATACCTTTACAAGGTGTGTCCAGTTGGCATGACGGTGAAAGTAAGCCACTCCAAACAAATCGGCCATCATCAGAATGGGAAGCAACACCCCTGTGGATTGTTTGGCCCCAAAGATAAAGGCAAGGGCTGGTACCACAATCATCGAAACCCCCGGAACTCCTACTTTGGACATACCGATCAGCATTCCGCAAATTAACACAATCAACCATTCAAAGGCACTTACATCCAGCGAGGAGAGATATTCCATAGTCCGTTTTTGTTTCTGGCCACAAAAGTAAAACATTGATAGGCCCTGTCAATGATTTTATCAGAAATTAGCATTAACCATCAGGCATAAAAAAGGCCATGAGTAAATCCCATGGCCCTACCAGTTAAAGGAAATATCTATTGATTACAATTTTATGGCCACCCCAATATTTAAATATGATATTCCTGATCCGATTTCTACCAGTCCGGCAAACTGGTCACTGAAATAATATCGGCCCCCAACAAAGATATCCAGCAAAAATCCGCTGCCTGTAGCACTACCGCTAAAGACTCCGGTTCCATAGGATTTGGAGCTTACAATATCATATCCCAGCATCAAACCGCCATAAGTATCCAGTTTGTCAATGAATTGATAATGGACAGCTCCTCTGGCACCAATAATAATATCGGAGTATTTCCATCCATATCCCGAGCCGAAGTTGTATTTTGCCCCGGTATACCCCACATATCCTCCTATGCCCAAAGCGCTGTTGGCGTCGAAGAGTTCATCCTTGACACATGCTTCATAGGAAGCGGCAATTGCCGGAATTTTACTGCCATAGCCCGAACCCTTATAAAGTCCGCTACCCAATCCAACGGATAGATTTAGAACCTTGTCGCCTTTAACGAAGACGTCCTGAGAATAACCTTGCATTACAAACAATGCAATTGCAATAAGTGGTAAAAGGAATTTTTTCATAGTTACATAATTTTGAGTTAAATAAATTCTAATGAGATATTTCCAACCTTATTAAAGTTAAACAATTTGAATATATTTCACAAAGGGGAATCCCAATTTTCCTCTGAAACATTTCTTAGAATCACAATCTTTTTTCCCTTAATGTAATTTGCACCTAATTTTTCGTCTGAATAAATAAAAATGTTCAAATTTATGAGCCCCCTTGCCTAGGATTATTGGCATTCTGTTTGGTCAAGTCAGTGCAGTTTCATAACTTAGTTAAGCATAAAAACACCCATGATGTATAAAAAACTAAGTATCAAGGAATGGGCGGTAGAAGACCGTCCACGAGAAAAGATGCTGGCCAAGGGAATCCGTTCCTTATCAGAGGCCGAGTTGATTGCTATTTTAATTGGCTCGGGTAGTTTGGAAGAATCCGCTGTTGAACTGTCAAAACGGGTACTGGCTTCAGCAAATAACAATCTGAATGAACTGGGCAAAAAAACTATCGACGACTATCAGAAATTCAAAGGTATCGGACCGGCCAAGGCCATTACCATCTCGGCAGCCATGGAATTGGGAAGGCGCCGCAAGGAATCGCAACCTCTTGATAAGATAAAAGTGGTGAGCAGCAGCGATGCTGCGGCCATCTTCAAACCCCTGCTCAGCGATCTTTCCCATGAAGAGTTCTGGATATTGTTACTCAACCGCAACAATGTGGTGATTGACAAATTTATGGTTAGCCAAGGTGGATTATCCGGAACAGTGATTGATGTACGTATCATTTTGCAAAAGGCACTCAAAATGGGCTTGGAGAACCTGGCCTGCTCCATCATATTATGCCACAATCACCCTTCGGGAAACCTGGTTCCCAGTGAGGCTGACAAGGAAATTACCCGCAAAATAAAAGAAGCGGGCAAACATATGGACATCTCCGTTTTGGACCATATCATCATTGGCAACGAATCCTATTTCTCCTTTGCCGATGAAGGCTTGATATGATTGAAAAATAAAGACCGCGAATCGATTTAAAATTGCTAATTTTAGGCCTCAAACCGGTTCCTTTAACTGTTTTGATGGTCTGCTCTAAAACACAGATTAATATTTAACCTGATTTGAACTTTTTCCTGTGGAAAAAACATATCATTCAACATTATTGATTTATACACCCACTGTCACTCCCAGAATCGAGTATTCATTCGACCTGATATTTAAAACCATACTGGGGGTGGAGTTGCTCTTTATTTCCAAAGAAGATGAATTTTTGAAATCATCTCTTCCCAAAATCAACTATTCTAAAACCAATCTGAACGGCGGTCTATTTCTCAAGACTCATCCGCTGCTGAACGAAAAAACAATCACTATTCACGAGATTGAAATGGTGGAATATCAGGAAATGCAGCTTTTCTTTCCTTCATCGATGGATTCATTTTTACCTTTCGATCCCTTTGCTTGTGCTTTTTATATCGTCTCACGCTATGAAGAATACCTGTCGGAGAATACCGATGAACATGAACGTTTTACTGATTCGGAAAATATACTGGTTCGTCAAAACCTGCATCATAAGCCCATTGTGGATATGATGGCCTATTGGGTCGCCCAAAAGATCTCAGCGCAGTTTCCAGAGTTTAAAATCCCGGCTCGTTCTTTTCAGTTTATCACTTCCATTGATATCGACAATGCCTGGGCCTTTAAAAATAAAAGTCCGATGATATCCTTTGGGGCCATTTTAAAGGCCATTATTAACGGCCGATGGGAAGAACTGCGCCAACGTTTTGTGGTTTTCATAGGGTTAAAAAATGACCCTTACGATACCTATAAATACATCCTGGAGACCTATAAAGGCATGCTAAGCCATGTTGTGTTTTTTATCCTGGTAGGCAACCGCGACCAGTTCGATAAGAATGTCTCTTTTAAAAACAAAAAGTTTCGCCAGCTTATTGCCAACCTGGCCTCAGTATGTGAAGTGGGCATACATCCTTCCTATGCTTCCAACAGCAAACCTTGGCTGTTTGAAACCGAGAAAGAACGACTGGAAGATATCATCTCAAGGCCCGTGACCAAAAGCCGCCAGCATTTTTTAAAACTTAAGTTCCCTCAAACTTACCAGCAGCTCATCAAATTAGGCATCGACGAGGATTATACCATGGGCTTTGCTTCCATTGTCGGTTTCAGGGCAGGAATCTGCACTCCTTATCACTTTTTCGATCTGAGCCGAAACCGGCGTACCAATCTTCTGATTCAGCCTTTCCAGGTGATGGATGTCACCCTTAAAAATTACCTGCAGATCAATCCCGATGAGGCCTGGCAGCTTATTGAACAACTCATGCTTGAAGTAAAAAAGGTAAACGGCACTTTTATCAGCCTCTGGCATAATGAATCGTTGAAAGAATCAGGCCAATGGCTGGGCTGGCGCAAGGTTTTCGAGCAGATACAACAAACAGGAGTAAAATATACCAATGAATAATCCTGATATACGGCTGATAAAGAACAAGGAGATCGACTACGAGAAGTGGGATGCATGTGTATCCGTTTCCAAAAACCCGCTTATCTATGTGCAATCATGGTACCTCGATTTGGTGTTCCCTGAATGGGAGGCCTTGGTGTATGGCGATTATGAATATGTTATGCCTTTAACCATCCGCCATAAATTGGGCCTATCCTTTCTGCTACAGCCTATTTTTGCCCAGCAGATGGGCATCTTTCCCGAGGCGGCTCATTCGATTCAAAACCGTTTTCTTACCCTGATCCGGGATAAGTTCAAATACATCGTTCTACATCTTCATGCAGGCCATTTAGAACCCTTTCCTGAAGGCTTTGAGCTGCAGCACAGGAAGAACTGCATCCTTCCGCTCTCGGCTCCTTACGAAGCCCTTAAAGACAATTATTCAAAACATACTCGCAGGCAAATAAAAAAGGCCGTCGACAACGGAGTTTTTATTGTAAAAGGAATACAATCCAAAGAATACATGGATTTAAAGTTTTCTTTGGGCATCGACAAACCGTCCCAACCCGTTATGCAAACTTTAAACCAGATTATTGAATACGGCACCGGACAAGGCAGCGGGATCATTTATGGGGCTTACACCCGGGAGAATGTCCTGTGCGCTGCGGCCTATTTTTTATTCACCCAACGGCGGGTAACCTATCTGAACGCGGTGTCCAGCCTGGAAGGCAAAAAGGTCAATGCCATGCACCTAATGGTGGACCAGTTTATCCGTGAACACGCCTCCATGCCCTTGACCCTTGATTTTGAAGGATCCGTCATTCCCGGCATTGCCCGTTTTTATGAAGGATTCGGCGCTGAAAATGAAACCTATTATTGCCTAAAATACAATAAATTGCCCTTACCTTTGCGTTGGATAAAAAAATAACCAGGACGATGAATACAGCATTTGTTAAAAATCTAATATCCTCTTTCTCGGGAATCCTGCCCTTTGAAAAGCTGATGCTGTTTAAAAACCACCGCTTTGTACTTCCTTTTTGGCATGCTGTTTCCGATGAGCCGCCTGCACATCTTTCAAAATTATACCAGGTGCCTTCAGTCAGGGATTTTGAACGAAGCCTGGATTACCTGCTGAAAAATTATAAGCCTGCCAATGCAGATGACCTTATCCGGCTGTCGGCTTCAAGGGGCAAGTCTGAAAAAAAGCTCTTCTTCCCCAGCTTCGACGATGGCCTTTCATCCTGCTATCACATCATTGCCCCTATTCTGAAAAAAAAAGGCATACAGGCCGCCTTTTTTATCAATCCTTCCTTTGTGGGCAATTACGAATTGTTCCACCGTCATAAAGCCAGCCTGATACTCAGCGCCCTGGATCACAAAAAATCAACCCCTGTGGAAGATAAAAAGACCGACCAACTGCTGCAAAAGCGCTTCAACAACAACAACCTATTGGAGTTTTTACACCGCACAGCCTACACCGACAACTGGCTGCTTGACCAGGTGGCACGCATCTATGACATTAATTTTGGCGATTTTCTTAAAAATAATCAACCTTACATGACCCTCGCGCAAATCCGGCAGTTACAGGATGACGGCTTTTTAATAGGGGCCCACGGGATGGATCACCGTGAATTTTTCCTTTCTTCGGAAGATGAAATTAAAGAACAGATTTCTTTGAGCATGGAATTTGTAAATGAAGAACTGCATCCATCACTCCGGCTGTTTGCCTTTCCTTATACCGATTTCAACGTGCCGAATACGGTCTTTGAATGGGCCAATATCAACGAAATGTGGGATTTAAGCTTTGGCACCGCCGGGATGAAGGATGAGAAGATGCTCCATCACCTGCAGCGCATTCCAATGGAGACAGGGGACGGGGCAAGCAGCAAAAAGATCATCCGCACCGAATATGTCTGGTATTATATGAAATCTGTATTGGGAAAAAATAAAGTGAGCCGATAATGAACTTGTGGGAAAAATATGATGTCGCCTTTAAAAGCCATGCGCTGAATACGGCCTTTTGCATTTCAAACATAAATTATACCTATTCGGAATTTTCAGCGTATATAGCAGCCAACCAGCAATTGCTTCAAAAACATTGTGGTCAAACGACCGGTCTGCCCGTTGGGGTGATGTGTCATGATTCCATCGAAACTTTTGCCGCCATCTTTGCCATCTGGTTTTCGGGCCATCATTTTGTTCCCCTGAACCCATTGCATCCATTGGCTCTTAACAATGAAAAAATTCAGCAATCCAGCCTGCAGCTGATTCTTAGTTCAGAGCCCGGGCCATCAAGCGAAGAATTAAAGGCAACACTGGTCTGCAACAAAGATTTGAAAAGCAGCGATGCCTTGCAGATTGCCCCTGCAACCAACCGGGCTTATATCCTCTTTACTTCAGGAAGTACGGGAATACCCAAAGGGGTGGTTATCACCAGCAAAAACATGGAAGCTTTCATCGATGGTTTTATGGCTCTTTACCCGGATTTAACTTCCCGGGACCGTTTTTTGCAAACCTACGACCTGACCTCCGATGCGGCCTTTACCGGTTACCTGATTCCACTTCTGATAGGCGCGAGTGTTTACACCCTGCCTGCCGGTGGTTTTAAGTACTTGTCGATTGTAAAAATCCTGGAAAAGCATCACATCACATGGACCCAGTTTACCCCATCGGTACTCAATTACCTTCGTCCTTATTTTAAGTCTTTGCAGTTCCATTCGCTTCAACATTCCCATTTTGGGGGAGAAGCCCTGCCATATGAAATCCTAAGGCAATGGGCCCATTGTGTGCCCAATGCTGAAATATCAAACATTTACGGACCTACCGAAACTACCATTACCTGTACCATCCACCGCACCAATATGGAACAGCTGGGTGATAAAGTGTACAACGGCCTTATTTCAATCGGCAAACCTTTAAATCAGGTAAAAACAGTAATTGTTGATGAAAACAATCATAGGGTAAAAGCAGGAGAAAAAGGAGAACTTTGCATCGGCGGTCCACAGGTGATGGAAGGCTACCTGAACTTACCGTCTCAAGATGACAAATACCTTTTTGTGGAAGAACCTCAAGGACCTCAAGAAAGATACTACCGCTCGGGCGATCTTGTTATTCAAGATCAGGAAGGCTTTCTTTTTTACTTAGGGAGGAAAGATGAACAGCTAAAGATCAGCGGTTACCGCGTAGAGCCTGCCGAAATAGAATATGCGCTAAGCAGCTTGACCAATGGCCAAAAAGCCAAGGCATACGGCTTTCGTAATCAAGGCGGAGCAGAATGTATCGTGGTTTTTGTAGAACAATGCAATCAGCCGCTGGATCTGCTGAAGGATGGTCTTCGCACCCTTCTTCCCGCACCGCTGATACCTGAAAAGATCATTTCCATTAACCAGTTTCCTATTAACAGCGCAGGCAAAGTAGATAAAAATGTACTGTTTGAAACCTATTCAAACCAAATCTATGAATAACACCCATCAGGAAATTACCAATAACCTGTATGCCTTTTACGATCAGGTAGCTCAATGTAAAGGCATTTATGCTGAAAAAAAGGAGCTTTGGTCAATTATAAGGAATAATCCCGGCACCTGGCCCCGGATCATTTACAGAATTCCCGGTCATTTACCACAAAATGAAACCTCGCCTGAGCTGTTTGAAAAAGTACGCTCAGGTCTTTATCCCGAGGTATTGATAGCCACGGATGACAACATCGGGCAGATGGATCCCTTTTTGCGTGCCGGCGGTTTTTATCCTTTCCTTGGCTGGAAAGGAATGGCAAGAGAATACACCCCCGGGCTGCAGGCCCCCGAGTTGCCCGAAAATATCGGGATTGTCACCCTTGAGCGCCCGGAAGACCGTGAGCAGTGGGTAAATATTGTTTCTACGGAACTGATCGCCCCTACCCTTTTTGACCTGGAAATGATAGAAATTCTTAGAAACCGCCAGGGAGTTGAAATCTATCTTCTCAAGCACAACGAAGTAGGCGTAGCTACTCTGCTATCTTATGACTCAGGCGATTCAACAGGTCTTTACATGATTGCCACCAGTAAATCTTCGCAGCGGAAAGGCTTTGGGCATCTGCTGGTTTCACAAATTGTCTGGCAAATAAGCCAGCAATCAAAAAAACCAATAATTTTACATGCCACACCAAAAGGAGAAGGCTTGTATGCCAAATCAGGATTTTTGCCCTACAACCAATTCTTTTTGTACCGATTTTTAAACCAATCATCATGACCCGGGAAGAGATATTCAGCCGCATAGAAACGATTGCCAAAAAGATATTTGGCGAAAACAGCCCTATCACAGAAGCAACCACCTCAGCCGATGTGGAAAAATGGGATTCGATGAACCATGTTCTTTTGATCGCTAACATAGAAAAAGAATTTAGGGTTACTTTCGACATCATGGAGATTATTGGCATCACAAGTTTTGGCGATTTTGTCGATCTGATCGAAAAAAAGCAGCATTAAATGCAGATCCGGGAAATTACAATAGGCGAACTGCCTGGCTTTGTTCAAAGTGAACTGTGGCAGCAGCTTCAGCCAAAGCCCATTACCCCGTTAAGGGCCATTTCCCAATCCCTGAACCCCTTGGCCGATGCCAATGATGTTGCCCTGATTATTGCTTTTGAAGAAAAAACCCTTGTGGCCCTTGCGGGAATCCTTCCAAATTACGTTAACGGGCAGGCCAATCAAAAGGCAGCCTCGAATACCTGCTGGTGGGCCGATGCGGATAAAGGCCGGCAAATCGCCTTTCCCCTTTTGATGAAAGCCTTTGCCCTTTACCATGAACGCATGTTTATGACCGACCTGACCCCCCATACCTTAAGTATTTTGGAAAAAACTGGCCGCTTTGACTTCCCAAATGTACCTTACGGCATCCGGGGATTTTTAAAATTCAACCTGCACGAGATCCTGCCTGCAAAAATACCTTCCGCCAAAAGAATCAAGCCTTTGATCCACTTTTCGGATCATGCCCTAAATCTTCTTTTTTCACCCTTTCGTTTGATCAGCAAAGTAAGGTTTGGCCTTAAGAAGGTAAAGGCTAACTCGCCATCGGGACAGGCGGTTTTTAACCGCTTTTCTTTATGGGGCTTAAAGGATGTAAAAATTGAAACCCTGGATTCTATTCCCCCTCAATTGGATGCATACATTGAAAAGCATTCCCAAAATGAGTTTATCCGCCTTGGCCACAAAGAACTGGAATGGATTGTTGGCAATCCCTGGATAAAAAACCGTGAAAAAAGCACCCCTGCGGATGCTTTTGAATATCCTTTTTCCTATATCGTCCGGCATTTCGAACAGTATTTTTTGCATATTTCAATTGCTGAAAAAACAATTGGACTGTTGTTAATTTCCATAAGAGATGGCCACATGAAAGTGCCCTATGCTTATTTTGATGAGCACGATGCCCCCCTGGTGCTTAAAGTCATTTACGGGCAGGCACTTGAGAAAAATGCAATCACCCTTACCATTTTTCGCCCTTCACTGGTTAATGTAATGCGCTCAGCTCCCCATCCTTTTATTTTCAGAAAACGTATTCGTCGCCTGGTAGCCATTTCTCGTCAGCTTACCGGATTTTACCATCAATACCCTGAGCTTCAGGACGGCGACGGCGATGTGGTGTTTACCTGACACAAATGGCATCAACCAAAAAAGTAACAAAGCATTCCAAAAAGCAAGGCTCCGAATAAGGCAAAAAAGACGTATAGCCCAAATACTTTGCGGCTGGTAATTCCATAAACGGCCACCATGGCAGGAATGGTTGTCATCGGGCCTGAGATCAAAAATGCCAGTGCGGCTCCCGGGTGCAGTCCCAAATGAAGCAGCCCGCCTACCAGGGGCAAGGCCGTCAGGTTACTGGTATAAACCGGAACGCCCAGAATGGCCGCTATGATTACCGAAACAAATCCTTGCTGGTTTAACAGCTTTCCAATGGCTTCCTGCGGAACATAGAGATTCAAAAGGGCATTCAACAAAAAGGCCAGTCCCATAAAACGGCTGATCATCCAAACCGATTTTAACGACTCTTTCCAGATTTTTTTGCCAAGTGGAATTTCTTCAATAGCCTGGTACGTTGCGGAACAGGCGCAGGAATTGGAAACCACCGGTTTTTCTGAACAACACCTAATGGATGCAACGGCATAAGGTATTTCTGAAGCACAGCATCTCACAACAGCAGTGCTCATAATTTCCTTGTTTTGGCTTAGTAAAAGTATTTTTGCCCGGTTAAATAAACTACTCCATGAAAATAAACCGGTATTTTCAGTTTTTTCCCGAAGGTAAGAGGTGATATAGCCTGATTTTACAAGCAAATGAGTTATCACACCTGCCAAAATGCTGATGCAAAAGGTGCTGACCAACCTCCAAATGGCTAGTTTCCAACCTAACACAGATACGCTTAAAAAGTATATTTCGGGGTCCATTGATGGGGAGGCTACCCAAAAGGCAAAGACCGGAGCCAATGGTACCCCTCCAATCAGTAAGGTGGAAATAACGGGTATCACCCCGCAGGAGCAAAACGGGCTGAACGCGCCCACCACCGTAGCCAACAAAATGGATAGCCAGGGCGATTTGGTCATCAGTGTCTTAAAGTGCCTGGAGAAATCACTAAGGTTGACCCATACAGCCAAAGGGATGGTGATAAGCAAATAAGGCCATACATGTATAAAGGATTGAATGATAAAATTGAGGATGTAAGTGATCTGTTCCATTATAAAAGTTTTTTTAGGTGAATAATTTGAATTTACACCTGATAGACGCAACTTTTAAAAAAGGACGCAACCCGTAGAGATCCTGCCTCGTAAATTTTGATACAATGTCCAAATAGGATCATACCAAATACCTGCAAAATAATTAACTCTTTTAATGCAAATAGTAAATCCAATTGGACCAGGTTTGGATATAAAGTACTACTTATATACTATTGTAATACTAAAATGAAGGTTTTAGTATTACAATAGTATATAGGTAGTATTTAAATACCAAATGTGATTTATCCGGGATATTACTTTATCCTGAACTTTGATGGTAAGCTAGGGATTATTTATTGGAACAGATGGATGCCTCAAATACCAGCCATATTGAGTTTTTTTAGCACATCCTGCTAAAACCTTGATTCACATTATTACAGGTTAAATACTTAAACATTATGGCTAAAGTAAAAAAAGCTTGTTATATGTATTGAAAGATCAATTTTAAGCATCACCTATAGCCTGCTGAAGAAGTAAATGATAAAAGATAAGAAATTTAGTTATTGTTGAAAGGGAGGGGCACTTTGTAACTCTACTTCTTAATGCAGCAACAGCACCGGATGGGATGATAGCTGATCACCGTGCCGTATTTATCAAATTCGTAATGGCAGCAGTTCATCAGCAAATCGCTTAGCTTATAGCGGGCACGCGAAACTCTTGACTTGGCGGCAGTATAGGAAATGCCGGCTTTTTGGGCATACTCCTTAATGCTGATTCCTTCAAATTCAACCTGGCAAAGGGCCTGGCAATCCTGATCGGGTAGTTCTTCCATAAACAATACCATATCGCGGATGGTAGTAGTCATGGCCTCATCCGATTCCTGTTCCTCTGCCGCTACTTCAGGTACTTGAGTAATAGTCTCAGGGCTCGATTTACGGTAGTAATCGGCTATGATATTGCGGGCAATCTGGTAAACCCATGCCTGCACCCTGGTTTCATCGCGCAGTTCATCCACCTTTGAATGGATGCGGATAAAGGTTTCCTGCAAAAGGTCGTCGGCCAAGGCATCGTCTTTCACCCTGGAAACAATAAACCGGCGAAGGTTATCGGCAAACCGAAGCCATAATTCAGCAGTAGTTTGTTTCATCTTCAAAAAATAATATCTCCCTGTATCAAGTAAAGCCGCAAAGTTAACAACATAAGTTAAAATACACCCATTTGAGGGACATCAAAACTTGTGTACAACAAGGTTTCTTCGCGGTTATTCATTAAAGTAAGCGATTGGAGAGAAAGCATATATAAAGATTATAAGTCCTTGAACATCGACATATTTACCTGCTATAAAAGCTTGGCTTTATCAATTATATTTCATAACTTTCTATACGAATCAGACGATCAGCGAGTATTCATTAAAAAACAAAAGCTATGAAAACAAAATTTTACTTATTTACT
>DATGYU010000393.1:0-2674 GCA_035297625.1 Prolixibacteraceae bacterium | reverse complement strand
TATTTTCACCACAAGAATGAGACTCGGTGAATTTGACCCACAGGAAATAGTCCCTTATTATGGAATCAAGCCGAATATCATTAATGATCCTTCGCATAATGATCTGGCCATTGAAGTTGCCACCAAAACTCCTGTTCTTTTAAAGAACAGCTTTGTTGGCGGCAGTCATACCAAAGCACTTCCATTAGATATTAAAAACATCAAAAAGATTGCTGTATTAGGTCCTCAGGCCGATAAGGTAGAACTGGGCGATTATTCAGGTCAGGTTGAACCCAATTTAAGAATCAGCCCTCTGAAAGGGATTCAGGACTATATCAAAGCACATCACCTGAATACAGAGGTGGTTTCAAGGGCAAGCGGCAATACTGATAGAAAAACAGACTTTATTACCATCAACAGTTTTTCTACCATTCGCAGTGGTGCTGTTTTGCAGGAGTACAATGCCACCAAATTTGATGCCTCATCTCCCGGAATTATTGTATCTCCGCGATTTGGAAGAACATCCATTCAAGGCATCAAGGATGGAGACTGGACAGCATACAACAATGTCGACATTACCAATGTTGATTCCATCAGGTTTAAAATGAATGTATCGGGCGATGGAGGGATTTTGGAAGTTAGGGTGACTTCAGCTACCGGAAATATATTGGCTACTGAAACTATAAAACCTGCACCTCAACCTGCTGGAGGTGGTTTCAGAGGGTTTGGAAGGCCACAAACTGTCTCAATGAAAATTAATACTCTTGGAATAACAGGTCCTCAAACCATTGTATTGGTTTACCGCGAAGCAGCAAGTCCTGCCATCGATCAGGAAACCTTTGATATGGCCGCCTCTGCTGATGTTGCCATCATCTTTGTGGGCACTGACCAAAGTACAGGCCGCGAAGAATCAGACCGTTTTGCTATCACCTTACCAGGTAACCAAAATGAATTGATTAAATCAATTGCTGCAGTGAATCCCAATACCATAGTCGTAATGCAGACCATGGGGATGGTTGAAGTGGAACAATTCAAGAATAACACAAATATTCCCGGTATTATTTGGACTGGATACAACGGTCAGGCACAGGGAACTGCCATCGCCAGGATTCTGTTTGGAGATGTAAACCCCGGTGGTAAACTAAACGTCACATGGTATAAATCGGTAAAAGACCTTCCTGATTTTAATGATTACAGCTTAAGAGGCGATGGCAAAAACGGAAGGACTTACTGGTATTACGATAAGGAGGTATCCTATGAATTTGGCTATGGACTGTCTTATACCACTTTTGAATACAGTAATTTTTCTATCAGCAAAAGCAATATTACCCCCAATGATAAAATCACGGTTAATGTCGACGTTAAAAATACAGGCCCGGTTGATGGTGATGAAATTGTACAGGTGTATTTGAAAACGCCCGATAGCCCTGCTTCCCTTGAAAGACCAATTAAACGCCTAAAAGGATTTAAAAGGGTTACCATTGCTGCAGGTCAGGTTAAAACAGTTTCCATAGATATTAACTGTGCCGACCTTTGGTTTTGGGATGCTAAAAATGGTAGAATAGCTTTCGATCAGGGTAAGTACATTTTTGAGATAGGCGCTTCTTCCAGAGATATCAAAGGGCAGGTAGAGGCCACCATGAGCGGAGCCTATCAACCTGTACTGACAACTGTTGTTGCCGAAAGCAACAATGTGGTATTAAGGCCGGGAAACACCACACAAACAAGCGTAACGGCTGCTATGTCTGACGACAGTTTCTATGATTTGTCAAAAGCTAAAGTGATTTACAAGAGCAATAATCCATCGGTTGCCAGTGTGGATGCTAGCGGTAAAGTTACTGCCACAGGCGTTGGTGTTGCATCAATTTATGCAGATGTTACGATTGACGATGTGACTGTTTCAAACAGTTATCCCGTTAAAGTGATGCCTGATCTGAATCCTCAGTCGATCAAAGTAAACGGGAAAGATATCCAGGGATTTGATAAAAATGTGAAAGCCTACAGTTATTTGCTAAGCAGTAAGTCAAAAATACCGGTAGTTAAAGCCTCTGCAATTGGAAATAATGTGACGGTTGATATCGAACAGGCAAAAGCAATTCCAGGCACAACAGTGGTGCAGTTTATCGACAATATTACCCTTGAAAAGAATACCTATTACCTGAATTTTGATGTCAAATCCATGAGTGATGAGTTTGATGGAACATTGGGGAATCAATGGACATGGATCAGGGAAAATCAGGCTACGCATAGCCTTTCCAAAAAACAGGGTGCTCTTACCATTACCACTGAGCCAGGAGATGTTTCAGAGGCTACCAATAATGCCAAAAACATGCTTTTGCAAAGTGCAAACAATGATTGGACCATCGAGACCAAGCTGGTGGGTTCACGAGTTCCTTCGCAGCCTGAGAATGCCGGAATACTGGTTTACCAAAATGATGAGAATTTCCTGAAACTAATGTTCCGGGCAGTTGTCAAAACTTCAAGAGGTGGCGGAAATGATCCGATTCAACCGGGTACCATTGACCTGATGATGGAAGAAAATGGCATTGCAAAATCAGTGGCATCCTTCAATCTCAAAAATGAAATAGTAGGCAACCAATCTCTGATCCTTAAACTGGAGAAGAAAGGCAGCATTTACACAGCCTCTTATTCACTGGATGGCCAAAAATATGAAACACTGGGAACTGCCAATATC
>DATGYU010000392.1:0-1938 GCA_035297625.1 Prolixibacteraceae bacterium | reverse complement strand
TTCAGCAGTTGGTCCTTTTTGACGGATACCGGCCTCTATGCTTTTCCTGAAATTCTTGGCCAGGGCAGGTACGCTCATCATCACGGTGGGTTTTACCTCTTTTATATTTTTAGGAATATTTTTAAGCGTTTCCATGGGTGTCTTACCCTGTTCCAAAGCGGCAATGCTTGCCCCGTTATACATGAAGCAATACAGGCAGGCCGTATGGGCAAAAGCATGGTCCCAGGGAAGTAAAGCAAGGGTTTTCCAGTCTTCGGTAATGTCCATCAGTGTGTTGGCCTGAACCACATTGGCTGCATAGTTAAGGTGAGAAAGCATGATGCCTTTTGGATCTGCCGTCGTACCTGAAGTGTAGGAGATATTGGCCAAATCGTTAGGCTTAATAGATTTATACCTTTCTTCAAAATCGGCCTTGCGGGTTTTTAAAAAAGCATCGCCCAAAGCAAGTACCTCGTCATAGGAGATATCATTGTCGCCTGGATTGTCTTTACCGTCAAGGTAAATCACTTTTTCAAGCAAGGGCAGATCTTTTCGTACCTCTTCCACTTTTGAAGCATGCCATTTTGAAACAATGATCATCCGGCTACCCGAATGTGCCAATCTGAAACTGAGCTCGGCAGCTGCTTCCAGCTTTACCGAAAGTGGCACATTGGCACCCCCGGCATATAAAATGCCCAATTCAGAAACCATCCATGCATTGCGCCCTTCCGAAAGCAGTCCAACGCGATCTCCTTTTTGAAGTCCAAGAGCCATTAGTCCTGCTCCAAAACGAAACACCAGGTCATGGGTTTGCCGGTAGGTAGTCCCTTCATAATTACCCTTTTTCTTTTCCCACAGGTAAATGTTATCTGCATATTTACTGACACTGGTTTCAAAAAGCTCAATAATGGTCTTCATAGATGGAGGATTGATTAGTCTATGGTTACCAAAAATACAAAAATATATTCACGTGAGCCTTGGTACCTGCGGTTGGAAACAGATTAGTTAATATTACTTTTTGCAGTCAGATGCAGAAAACCCAATTTTTTGTTGGGCTCATGGTGAATCGGTGTACAAACTTACCAAGGTATTCCGTGTTGGTGGGGTTAAGTCCTTTAGACCTGACAGGTTTCAAAAACCTGTCAGGTCTAAAGGACTGGAACCATCGTAAAACTAACTTACTTTTTTTATTATTTCCAAAATTCAAATCAGCGGGCTTTTAGCTAGGAGTGTTCGGAAGATGAAAAATCCTCTCTCTTTAAAAACTCATTGGTTGAAATCAACCTCAGTAGAAAATTGAATAATCCCTATATCAACCTCATTACCTCATTGATTATTAATGAGGTAATGAGGTTGGTTTCTATTTCATTATTCCTTTCTACTGAGGTTTTCTAAGTAAATGAGGTTTTAAGTGAAGAAGCTTTATGTGATTTTTGATGCCCATTTTAAATCTTCCGAATACTTGTGGCTTTTAGCCGCTTTTCTTTTTTTTTTCTATTGTACTTTATCTGACAGGTGTAAAGTATAATAGAAAAAAAATATATTCCCCCGGCCTTGCACTTAAAGCCAGGGGAATTGGCAATATATTAGTATTCCAATGATCCGGTTGTGTTTTTTCAGTATGTCAAAGAACTTGATCTATAGTAATCCATCACCCTTATTAAGGGGTGATGTAAGTAGCGGAATATAAACTTCCTTCTGCTTTATATCACGAAAGGTAGATACTGATGGTTGCTTATCCAAAAAACGGTGCCGTTTGCGTTAGTTTGCGTCCGTTTGCTTTATGGTATGTTCCAAGGGGGCAATAACAAAGAAATGATAGGTATGCGGGTAAAACTTACCGCATTGTGGAGGAGAGAATTCGAAAGATAAAAAACTGACATTTAAACACCAGGACACTAAGTTATACCAAATCTCCAATGTGTTGATATTTAGTCCCGAAGGTTTGCATAGGCGTTA
>DATGYU010000391.1:0-3353 GCA_035297625.1 Prolixibacteraceae bacterium | reverse complement strand
CTTATTGGAGTGATTGTTTCAGGCGTATCGGCAAAAGATATCCGTATTCTTATTGTAACGGGAGGTCATGATTTTGAGCGTGAAGCATTCTTTCAGATGTTTGATTCCATGAAGGGAATCAGCTACCAGGAATTAAAACATCCCGAGGCCAATCTACTACTAGGGCAAATAAATCCAAAGACCTATGATGCGGTGGTCTTTTATGATATGCCTAAAAACATTTCAGAGAAAGAAAAAGAGAGCTATTATCAGTTGCTCCAACTGGGCAAGGGGTTGCTTTTTTTGCATCATTCGCTGTGCTCCTACCAGGATTGGCCGGAATACAAGACCATTGTTGGCGGCAAATATCATGAAGAGAAAGACACCCCGCAAACTTCTACCTATCAGCATGATGTTACCTTTCCGGTGATGATTGCGGATAAAAAACATCCGGTAACAAAAGGCATGAAGGATTTTAGCCTTTTGGATGAAGTATACGGTAATACGGAAGTGCTTCCAACCGTAAAAGTGCTGCTGAAGACCAACAGCCCATTAAGCAGTCCAATTATTGGATGGAGTCATCAAATGGAAAAATCACATATTGTATACCTTCAGCCGGGGCATGATAAGCAATCGTATACCAATGCCAACTACCGGCAATTGGTAAAGCAAGCCATTGTCTATGTTTCCAAAAAATAAAAAAGTAACTATTTAACCGCTTTAAGGATATCCCCCAGCAGGCTATCAAAATCCATTATCCTATCCGGCTTGGGGGAATAACCCAGTACTACGATCACCAGTTCTTTGGATGGAATAATAAAAATATGCTGGCCTTCATGCCCATTGCAGGAAAACATATCTTCAGGCGCTGAAGGAAAGTATTTTGATTTGTTCAGCCAAAACAAAGCGCCATATTCCCCCTTATTACCAGAGCCGGGAGTAGTGGTATACTTTACCCAACCTTCGGGTAAAATACGTCCCCCGTTAAACATACCATCCTGCAGGTACAAAAGCCCAAAACGGGCATAATCACGGGCAGTGGCATACAGGTAAGATGAGCCTACCTGTGTACCCGAAGCATCCACTTCAAAGAGGGCTGAGGTCATGCCAATTTTATCAAATAAACGGGACTTTGCAAAAGCGTAATAATCAGCATCGTTATTAATTGCCTTTCTTATAAGGTAACTGATGATGTTGGTAGAACCGGAGCTATACAACCATTTGCTTCCCACAGGGAATTCAAGCGGGCGGCTGTAGGTATACCGGGCAAAATCAGGTTCATTGTAAAGCATCAGGGTAACATCCGAGCGATTGCCATAATCTTCATTCCACTTAAGGCCGCTTTGCATCTGCATAAGATCATTGAGTTTAATATGCTTACGATCATCATTTTGCCATTGGGGTAAATTAACAGGCTGCATGAGTTGCATTTTGTCCTCCTTAACCATTAAACCCACCAGTGCATTGGTGATGCTTTTGGCCATGGACCAGCTCTGAAACCGGGTTTTTGAATTAAACTGTGGCTGGTAAGCCTCCACGATAGGGATTCCCTTGTGCACAACCATAAAGGCAAAGGCATTGCCATTGTAACCTTTTTCCTGCATCAGCTTTTGGGTGATACGGGCAAGTTTAAGCGTGTCATCATTGATTAGGGTATCGGGCATCAGATTGCCCAAAGGCCAGGCAACAATATCAGGGCTGTAGGTAGCGACTATATTGGGAAACTTAATTCGGCGAAGCGTGGTTTCATCGGTTCCTCTAAGTAAAGTACTTCCAAATCCTTTGCGGAAGATGGCTTTCGACTTACCCCAAAGAAAAGAACTGGTAACACTGGAATCCTTTTGATCCACTTTATTGGTGACATATTTGATAAAGGAGAAATTCAGATCCAGCGCCTCTACTTCCCGCTGGTCACGATTGGAAAGGAAAACAGCAGAGCATAAATACTTGGCCGGGTATCCGGTGACAATGGGCAGCAGGGAATTGATATAAACTACTGCATAAATAAGGGCAGCCAGTAAGACCACAAAAAAGGACCAACGAACGATAATCTTTCTTCTTTTGTTGGCGGAAGTTTCCATATCAGAATTGTTTATAGAGGATGTATAATAGGTGCTGTTAAGTTAATAAAATTATCATAAATTATTTCCTTTTGCCCCTCTTTTATAACATTTATATTCTCACAATTTAACAGGTGTGTAAGTCTGTTAAAAGCAGTTAAGAATTGTTATGATTGTTATTAATTGTATTGATTTTGTTACTTTTGACGGCAAGGCGGAATTATCATGAAAAACTATCAACTTATCCTGTTGCTCATCCTTCTCTTTGGTGCCTTTCAGCTGAAGGCCCAGGAAGATGAAATTGACCCGATGCCTATCAGGTTAAAAGGACAGGTTTTAAACCTGGATGATGAAACGCCCGTAGCTTATGCCTCTGTTACCAATTATCGTACCCACTCAAGGGTTACTACCAATGAGCAGGGTTTTTTCACAGTTGATGCTTTAAATATCGACAGCCTGGAGGTGTCTTCCCTTGGTTTTACAAAAACCGTATTTCATATTCCGGCCAATTACAATGAGATGAACGTATTGATTGTATATGCCAAGCCCGTGCGGTTTGCCCTGCCGCAGGTCAATGTAAAGGGGGAAAAGCAAAAAGTAAACATGGATGGCGTACCTGTGGGTAAGAAACTAAACATCGACCCCCAGCTTCGTGGGGATGTCTACCAGAAAAAACCATCGGTACTGGCGGCGATCTTTAGTCCGGCAAGTTTTCTTCAGTATTACACCAGCAAGAGGGAAAAGGAAAAGCGTGAGACCCGCCAAGCCATTGTAACGGAAAAGAAATGGGAATCACTTTCCCAGTATTACAACAAAGAACTGGTGATGGAACTTACCGGCCTCAGTGAATTCCAGGTAGACTCTTTCATGATTTATTTTAACAGCAAGGGAATTTTAGCCCAGCTTCAAACAGAGTATGATGTAAGAAATGCGATCATCGAAGTATATAAACAATACAAACAAGAAGGCCATTGACAAAGTAACTAACGGTTGGTGCCGGTTATAAGATACCGATCACTTAAACCGTTGCTGGCTACCAGCTACTGGCAAGAAACGCTTCGATCAAAGATAATGTATGATGACAGCAGGCTGGTTTTGCCAGTTGCCAATCGCCAAATGCCTGTAGCCGGCAACTTGAATTTATTAATGATTTTTTGCGACATTTGCAATTCCTATTAAGGGAGTCAAAACGGCTTACAAAAGCCGAAAACATTTTTAATTCAGTAACAATAGCACAAATTGAAACAGCTTTCAAAGAAAATAATAGTATTAAAGAAAAAACAGCCGGTCGTTGAACCTGTTAAAGAAACGACA
>DATGYU010000390.1:0-1529 GCA_035297625.1 Prolixibacteraceae bacterium | reverse complement strand
AGCGGTTAAACATTTCTTTGGAAGGCACCAGCTTTTCGACTCCTGACTGGGCGGTTTGCACCAAATGATCGGTAAGAACCGCTTCTGGTGCATCGCTGTAATCCTTGTCTGAGAGTTGGATGGCCATTTCGAGGGTCATATTTCTGTTTGCAGGAGCATTTTTCTCCAGGAAAGTGGAGATCTGTTCCCAGTTGCCATAGCTTAGTGTGATCAGACGGCCAATGGTATCTACAGATAACCCGGTCTTTTGAGCAAAGCCAGCAATCCAAGCAGAGTCTTTAAAGGTGGCCATGGTAGCATTACGGATGGAATCTTCATGAGCCAGCCGGCGGTCATTCTGTTTTTTAGCATCTTCGCTAACATTCATTGTTGTTTTTACCGCATGCGGGGGAACCAGGTCAAAGGATTCAGCCTTTTTTACTGGGCTGGTTTGATTAAGTACCAGCCGGAGGGTATCGGTCTCGGGTACCGACAGTTTACTATAGCCAAATTTGCCGTTTTTAGCAGCCCAGATGATCAAATCTCCCAGACCGGTATTGAGGCTTGTTAATCCTTTGGGATTGGTGTAGCCTGCGGCAATGGGGTAATATTCGGCATAGTTGTACAGCTCATACTGCACTTTTGCACTGTCAGCGGGAGATCCGTCTTCATTGGAAACCTTAATGGTGACTTTCTTTACCGTGGCATAATGAGAGGTAAGGTTCAATTCCGAAAAACGATCCGTAGCAGTGACAACATCTTCCGAGCCAAAATAATGGCCAAAGGCACGGGTGTGCACCAGCATGGTCCTTTTGGAAGGTTCGCTGAACCAGCCCATGTTCAGGTCTACATCCGGCTCACAGGCCCCAAGGTAATTCCATTTGCCGTCGATCCACACTTCTACCCAGGCATGGTTATCATCCGTGTGTGCCCAGCGGGGCGTATATACCTGACGGGCAGGGATACCAGCGGTACGCATGGCAGTAACCGTAAAGGTGGACTCCTCGCCGCAACGGCCAAAAGTCTTTTTCACTGTGCACAAGGGTGCGCTGGTACGGGAATCTGTGCCACGATAATTTACTTTTTCATGACACCAGTGATTGATTTCCAGGGCAGCCTGCTTCATATCCATGCCTTTGATGCGCTCTTTGATTTCCGGATACATCACCTCGCGGAAATTATCCAGGTTCTCATTGTTGACCCTTAATGGCAGTACAAAATGCAGGAACTCCTCTTCAGGGATGATCTTTCCCCAGGGCATCTCTTCACGGGCCTGCAGGCTCATCTTCACATTTTTTAAAAAGAAATCAGAGGTGTAATCCCCCAGATCGCTTAGCGGCATGTAAGCATAGAGAAATTCCATGGCCTGCTTTTCCTGTGCAGAAAGCGACTGGTTGAAGATATCCCAGATGGGGATCAGGCTTTTGGAAGTTAGCTCTTTTTGAACAGACAGCATACGCTGAATATCCTGCTGACGTTCCTTATTTTGTATCAACTCCTGCTTTTTGGCACATGAATAGCCTGTTAGTAAAAACAATAGGGCCAATAAT
>DATGYU010000389.1:0-7422 GCA_035297625.1 Prolixibacteraceae bacterium | reverse complement strand
ATTTCTTATTCTGTTTTAGATCGAACTTACGTGACTAGATAGTTATCCATAAAAAAACCGGCTTATAACCGGTTTTTTTATGGATATACTTTAAGCAATTATCGCTTGATGATTTTAATGGCCTGCGAATTGGCAGAAGTTGGATCAATCCGAAATGCTGTGGATAAAATAAATAAGGAATATCGAATAAGAAATAACAAATGTAAAAGTATGGCCTGGCCCTGAGATACTTCCTAATTCCTTATTCCTTGTTTCTTATTCCTGATTTTTTCTTTATTGATTTAATTCCCCAACATTTCCCCTTGATCCTAGAAGTTTTATAAACGACAAAATGATTACATGAAAACCTTATAGCTATCAAATTTATGATTTATAAGTGGTAAATCAAACTAATTTTACAGAATATTTACAGGCTATCTGATGTTTAATAACTCAACTATTTTTGGCACTTCGGATGGTCATTTCCCATTTATAAATCTTAATATTGTAGTAAATTTTTCTCAAACCGGATCAGCAATCCTAAAATGAGCAAACTTTATATTTAATAAAACTTAACAACCCAAACTATGAAAACCTGTACATTCTTGTTATTGATGCTTTTTGCATCTTCATTGTTTGCCCAGACCTCCAAGCCGGAACCTGTTACCCCTAAAAAGATGGAATGGTTCGAGGATGCCAAACTGGGTATTTTTATTCACTATGGCATCTATGCAGTCAATGGAATAGCGGAATCCTGGTCGTTTAAAAATAACCAGATTTCCTATGAAGATTATATGAAGCAGCTCAATGGCTTTACCGCCAAAAAGTATGATGCTCAGCAATGGGCGGAACTTTTCAAGGAGGCTGGAGCCAGGTATGCCGTTTTAACCTCCAAACATCACGATGGGGTGGCTTTGTGGGATACCAAGTTAAGTGACCTGAGCGTGGTGAAGAAAACGCCTGCCGCCCGCGATTTAATAACCCCTTATGCCCAGGCCCTGCGAAAGGAAGGACTAAAGGTGGGACTGTATTTTTCGCATCTCGACTGGTCGCAGCCCGATTATGCTACCGTTTTTAATGGAAATGACAAAACCCATGCAGGCCGTGATCCTTTTGATGACCCCAAATCAGGTGTTGAAGATCAGGCACGCTGGAATAAGTTCGTTGAATTCCGTAACGGACAACTAAAGGAGCTTTATGACCTCGTCAATCCTGACCTGTGGTGGTTTGATGGTGACTGGACCCGCACTGCCGAACAGTGGAAAATGAAGGAACTGCGCGAAACCATGCTTTCATGGAATCCCAATGCCATTTTAAACGCACGTATGGCCGGCTACGGCGATTATGCAACCCCTGAACAGGGAGTGCCTATTTTTGGCCCGCAAGGCCCCTGGGAATTGTGTATGACCATTAATGATTCATGGGGATACCAGAAGAAAGACAACAATCAAAAATCGGTAAATTATATCATCAGGGTTTTTGCCGATTGCATTAGCATGGGCGGTAATCTACTTTTGGATGCCGGTCCGATGGAAGATGGTACTTTCACCCCCGAACAGGTTGAACGATTAAAAGGTTTGGGCCGCTGGACACATAAGCATGCCGAAGCTATTTATGGCACCAAACGTGGATTACCATTCGGTCATTTTTATGGACCGACAACCGTATCAAAAGATAAGAAAACGATTTACTGCTTTGTACTGGATAGTCCAAAAGACGATATCGTTGTAAAAGGAATTCAAAATAAGGTTACCAATGTGAGGCTTATCGGGACCAATGAAACCCTTGCCTTTAAACGCAATGGCGGTGCTGAATGGAATAAAATTCCCGGAGTGCTTCAAATTACCGTACCTGTCAACAAATTGGACGAGAATGTAACGGTTGTTGCAATTGATCTGGACTCACCCCTTGAGTTATACCGGGGAAGCGGTGGCGCCATTGAGCAAAACTAACGAACGGAAAAGCAAATCAATCCATTTTAAACGCTAAGACACAAAGACACAAAGTGTTGAATATTAATCAATATTTATTTTGCTCTTTGTGTCTTAGTGTTTAATTATCAGGAGATCTATCACCCGGATAGAAAGAAAAACCCCTAAAATCCAACATTAATAACCTTTTTCCTGGCTGTCGAATTTATCTTGACCCGCATCAATATCACATTTAGGAAATTCAAAAAACATCCAAAGAACATTTTAATCATCTAGGGAGCTTTACCTTTAACAATTCGCTGGTTGTCCTTCGCTCTTCGAATTATTAGCGAACAAGCAGCGAACTTATAGCGCAAATACAGCGAGTAAAATCCATATTAATTTAGAAAGATACCTAATTTATTTCCATCAGGGTTCATTATTTTTCATTAAAAAGGGAGAGCTCATAAAGCAAATAAACCCATTTTAAAAGCTAAGCCACAAAGACGCAAAGTATTGAATATAAACGAATATTCTTTTGCGTTTTTGTGGCTTAGCTTTTGATAATTGCTTTTTAGACAGCCTCTTTTTACTTCCCTCTAAAATGGAATAAGATTGGCTATCACTATTGCAAAGCTTATTATTGTTTTACAATTCTTTCCGATTGAATTTGCTTATCAGAAATGATGCTCATAAGATACATTCCAGCCTTCAAATCATCTATATCAATCGTACCCTCGTTCTCTTTTAACAGGATTGATTTTACCAGGGCACCTGTTAGCGAACGTACTTCAACAGTAAGTACTTTCAGGTCATTGTCCTTTCTTTCAATCTTAATCCTATTTTGGACAGGATTGGGAAATACCTTTACCAATTGATTGGTAGTTTCCATTTCCCGGGTGATATTAGTTGTGGTCGAAGCTTTAAGTTTCAAAGAGCCAAAATAATCAGCCGTTATGTAATTATTATTGGCTGTTGCCGAGGTCATATACATTGAACCAATAAAATTTTCCCTGGCAGTAGTCTGGTCATTGTCACAGTAAGCAACTGTTAATCCCATCAGCTTGTTGGGCGTTAATGTAACCCTGCTAGCTTCAGGGTCGGATAGAGTAAACGCAGCGCTGTAATTTTTGATGGCAATTTCCCAAAGGTAAGTATGGGTGCCAATGGTATCCATCTTTACAACAATGTTGTTCTTATAGTTAACGGGGTTTCCACTAGCGTCTAAATCGATGGCATCATATTTTAGGCTGATGTGGTAAGCAAAAGCATTGTTGTTTTTTTCATGATTTCCCTTGGAACGATTTTCATCAATAAATACTTCCACACAATCATCATCCCACCAGTTTTGAAGCGGATTGGTATGGTCATCTGAAAGCATATCATCCACCACTTCCACCAGTAAATACAGGTATTGGCTGTCCCATGCGACTTTAAACTTTCCTTCAAAATCACCGGCAGCCATCTTTGCTGCATAGGGTATCCACACCTGGCTGATTGGATTCCAAACAGCTTTTTCCCAACAGGCATCACTGGCTGCTCCGTCAATTACTACAGGGGTTACTGACTGTACGGCAAAAATGGTATCCTTTTGGGTCTGGCCAAAAGAATTGACAGAGAACATGACAACAAACAAAAATAATAGATAACGCAAAAACATAAATTATAGGTTTAATTAGAATTTAAGAACAAAGCTTGTTAAACAATTTATTTGGATTGATAGATAATCTTTTCACTAAGTACCGTTTTCCCGGATTTTAATTCAGTCAGTCGTACAAGGTAAGTACCTTTGGCAATTTCAGTACCGCTGTTGGTATTGCCCATCCAGGTGTACGAATTATTCACAATGGTGTTGAATACAAGATGGCCGTTTAGGTCATAAACATGCATTTTTAAAGGCAGCCTGTCCTTTGCTTCAACAACTAATTGTTCACTAAAAGGATTGGGGAATATACGATAACCTAATCCTTCTTTTGGGGAGATACCAGTAGCTATCTCATCTTTATAGGTATCCGAAGACTGAGACAAATATTTCATTAACTCGATGCCATTGCCCTGTTTGAGGTTTCGGCTGTATTGCATATCAGAGGCATTGTTCCAATGCTCGTAAACACCAAGGCTTGCGATGGGAGTACCATCCCCTTCCGGGTCATAGGTAATACCGACAGGCCATTTGGAAGGATCGGCAGCCTGTTTCATATAATCATCCACCCCACTCATGTATGGATATTTTTGACTGGACGGCTTGTTGGCATATTCTGCCAGCAGAAAATCATAACATACCGATTCGATGGCCACAGCATCCTGTGACAAAAACAAAGAAGAAGGGTAATCATTGTTAAAAGGGGCCATCTGCCATTTTTCGAGAAAACCTTCCCAGCTTCTGCCTGCCCAAAGGCCATCCACCAGGTATAGCAAGGTCTTGCCGCCCAGATCCTTATGACCCATATAGTCCACCAAATGACGATACTGGTCTGTTTTGGGATTGTTTACAGGAAGGGCATAATGCATATACATGGCCGACTGATTCTCAGGAGAAACACCTTTATATAGTATGCTTCCCTGATGGTTTTTAGCAGCAAGGGTAATTCCTGCGCTGTCATGTGATTTTAGACAGGGAATATTGATAATATATGTAGCATTCACCATATGCTGCGGAATGGAAGAAGTCTCTTTACCGTCAGAGAATTTCAGCAGTTGTGTGTCCGATGGGACCGTTTTTTCACGTCCATCATTACCAGTGCCATCCACATAATGAACATTCGGGAAATAGGTATGGCATTTAAGGTAGTAATTATCCCTAAAAGTGCGGTAGTTATCACCAATCCAAATGTCCGATTGTGCAACTCCAACCACTTTTACCAGTTGCTTCAAAATGGCCATAACCAACTGCGGCGATGCATCCATACGGTTAGGCCCTGGGGCGCCAATGGCCGAATTAGTGAGGTTAATCTTTATGGCAATCTTTTCACCCGGGGTATAGCCTACCATCCCCCTGCCATGCTTGTTGTTGAAATATTTGAAGATTTCATCCCATGCTTCATTTGCATTGGCTTTCCCGCCTATTCTGCGGATACCAGAGGAAAGCATCGCATCAACAAGGTTTTGGTTGCAGTTTATATCCATTGACCAGTTGTCATCCGCCGTATTGGCCATATTGGCATTGGTGGCATTGGGATTATGAATCCAGACCACCCTGCCCGGGAAGATACCCTGGGCGACACCAATGGGCTGATTGGCCGCAAAATAAGAAGGGTCAACCAATATTGTGGAACTGCTGAAGGAGAAAAGTAAGGAGACAACAAAAACAATTGCCAATGCTGATTTGAAAAGTAACAGCCTGCCTTTCTTTTCCTTAAATAAATAAATGGTAGAAGCCAGACCAACCAGGTACAGCACAAAAGCCGACATGAATGGGGCTGAAGCTCTCATGCAGGGATAGGCTGCACGGCTGGGTTTTGGTATCACCCGGATTAAGAACCAGCAGGTTGCTGCTATACCGGTAACAAGGAAGGCCAGTTTTGTATGGCTAAGCGATCCAATGAACTTTTTTATCCTGATTTTCATATGAACGATGTTAGATTCAGAATTAATCACTTTTTCAATACAATATTAAGATATATTAAACTGACTTTCGTGAAAATAATGATCTATTATTCATTTGCCTGAAAAACTATCCTTTAACAGTATTATTGGAAGTCAGGAGGTAAAAAAGAATACCGGTCAATACCCCTGTGGCGTTTGCCAACTCATCGTACCATGAAAACGACCGTCCGGCATGCATTTCAAGCTGCATGAATTCCATGAAAATACCCCAGCCTACCGTTACAAGAATAATTAAAAATATCCTCGCACGGTTTTCCTCTGCCTTAAGTGCCCAACAACCAAGCATGGCAAAGATGAAGTACATCATTAGGTGAATTAATTTATCAGCGCCATAAAACAATTCAACCTGCGGCAAGTCCTGAGGAGGCAATAACGACAAGGCCACAATACAACCTACATAAATAACAAGCAGAACAAAACGTACATATTGAGGAACAGACAATAGAAAAGAAATCATACCATTCATATTATAGTGCAGTATATCATTGAATTAACAATGCCGCCAAGGTTAAATTTAACTAAATCAAATATCGGGACTTTTTTCTACATTTCCATTAACCCTTCGCATCAATAATTGAGGTTGATACAAAAAGGTAAATCAAGTTTTTGCAAAAAACAAAGGCCAACCTGTCAGCAGACGGATTGGCCTTGAAGAGCTATAAAATATTATTCTTGTCTATTTAGCGTAACTGATAGCGCGCATTTCGCGGATTACAGTGATCTTGATCTGTCCGGGATAGGTCATTTCATCCTGGATACGTTTAGCGATGTCAAACGACAGCTGTTCTGATTCTTTGTCACCAATCTTATCACTTCCTACAATTACCCTTAATTCACGACCTGCCTGGATGGCATAAGTTTTAAGTACTCCGGGATAGGAAAGGGCCAGATCTTCCAGTGTTTTTAAACGTTTGATGTAGCTTTCCACCACTTCACGGCGGGCGCCTGGTCTGGCACCTGAGATGGCATCGCAAACCTGTACAATCGGGGCCAGCAGGGAAGTCATTTCCACTTCATCGTGGTGAGCACCGATGGCATTGCAAATATCTGGTTTTTCCTTGAAACGTTCGGCAAGTTTCATACCCAGCACTGCGTGTGGTAATTCCGGTTCATCATCAGGCACTTTACCAATATCGTGCAACAGACCGGCACGTTTGGCAGCCTTGGCATTCAATCCAAGTTCGGTAGCCATAATAGCGCAAAGGTTGGCTACTTCCCGTGAATGCTGCAGTAAGTTCTGTCCATAGGAAGAACGGTATTTCATTTTACCGATCATGCGGATCAGTTCAGGATGCAATCCATGGATTCCAAGGTCGATGGTAGTACGTTTTCCTGTTTCAATGATTTCTTCTTCAACCTGTTTGCGTACTTTTTCAACTACCTCTTCAATACGGGCAGGATGGATACGTCCATCGGTCACCAGCTGATGCAGGGCCAGGCGGGCAATCTCGCGGCGTACAGGATCAAAACCTGAAAGAACGATTGCTTCGGGGGTATCATCCACGATGATTTCAACACCGGTAGCAGCTTCCAGGGCACGGATATTACGGCCTTCACGACCAATAATACGTCCTTTTATTTCATCGCTTTCAATATGGAAGATGGTAACCGAGTTTTCAATGGCCGTTTCAGTGGCTACTCGCTGTATGGTCTTAACAACAATTTTCTTGGCTTCTTTATTGGCCGACAGTTTAGCCTCTTCCATGATCTCGTTGATGGTAGACATGGCTTCTGTTTTGGCTTCATTCTTCAAGGATTCAATCAGGTGAGCTTTTGCTTCTTCAGCAGAAAGACCCGAGAGCAGTTCCAGTTTTTCAACCTGTTGTTTGTGCAGGCTTTCCACTTCATGTTCTTTCTTTTCCAGCAGTTCCAGTTGAGTGTTCAGATTTTCACGAATCAGTTCCACTTCATGTTTGAAAGTTTCAAA
>DATGYU010000388.1:0-1894 GCA_035297625.1 Prolixibacteraceae bacterium | reverse complement strand
GGAAAGGCGATCCCTGCGGAGGTTGCCAGAATGATACAATAGTTTAAATACGTAACAGCAATGAAACATACCCTTTTTATAACAGTATTCTTAATTCTGGCTGTCATTAATTCTTATGCACAGGGGACATTAGCAAAACCCCTTTATAAGGACCCTGCGGCGCCCATAGAACAGCGCATAAAAGACCTGTTGCAAAGAATGACCCTGGAGGATAAATGCCGTCAGTTGGACGTATGGCATCCTAAAATGGATTTAAGTAAGCCCGAAGTGTTGCAAAAAGCCATCACAGCGCTGGGCGATACCGTGAGCAACGGAATAGGCTTTCTTCAGTTTGAAGTGGAAATGAACCAGGGTGATTATACCGCACGCTTTAATGCCATCCAGAAATATTTCATGGAAAAGACCCCACTGGGCATCCCGGCAATTTCCAATGGGGAAGGATGTCATGGCTTTGTGGGCAATGAGGATCAGTCAACGGTATTTCCCGTTTCTCCTATTTTGGGAAGCACCTGGGACCCTGAGCTGGTTGAGCAGGTGTATACGGCCATCGCCAAAGAAATGCGCAGTTATGGCATCACCCATGCGGCTACCCCGGTCATTGACCTGCTGCGGGATCCCCGTTTTGGCCGCTGTGATGAGTTCTTTGGAGAAGACCCCTATCATGTGGCCCAAATGGGTGTAGCTGCCATTTTGGGATTGCAGGGCCGGTCTCCTATGATTGACGGGAACCACCTTATTGCCTGTGCCAAGCATTTCTCGGGTCATGGGCAACCGGAAGGAGGTACCAACCTTGCCCCTGCCAACTTTTCGGAAAGGGTACTTCGCGAAGCCCATTTTTATCCCTTCGAGATGGCCATAAAAAAGGCCAATGTACGCACGGTAATGGCCTCTTACAATGAAATTGACGGGGTGCCCAACCATGCCAACCATTGGCTGCTCAACGATGTGCTTCGTGGCGAATGGGGTTTCACCGGATATGTGATCTCCGACTATGATGCCGTGAACCGGATGGTTTACCGCCAGCATGCTGCCCTTGACCAAAAAGAAGCCGGCAAGCGGGCCATCTCCGCTGGTATGGACTTCGAATGCCCAAGCAGCTGGAAAGATTATTGTTTTCGCTTTTTGCCTTCCCTTGTCCGCTCGGGTGAAGTAAAGGAATCGGTATTGGATTCGGCAGTAGCCCGGGTGTTGAGAAATAAATTCATCATGGGCCTGTTTGAACAGCCTTATATCCCAACAGTGAGTGTAAGCGAAAAGCAGGACATGCAAAAAAGGCACCGGCAAATAGCCTTAAAGGCTGCTGAAGAAGGAATGATCCTGCTTAAAAACGACGGAACCCTTCCTTTTAACGAGAACAAAATAAAGCGACTGGCAGTCATTGGCCCTAACGCCGATGAAGTGCATTATGGCAATTATTCCAATGATAAATCTCCCGGTATCACTATCCTGGAAGGCCTGAAAACTTATGGCAAGGGAAAGTTTGAAGTGGTTTATGCGGAAGGCTTTAAGATATATGAAAATGACACCACCATTACAGCCACGGAAAAGACACCGCAGGCTGAAGAGCGCAGAATAAAAGAAGCCGTCAACCTGGCCAAATCCTGTGATGCCGTCTTGCTGGTCATGGGAGGCAATGAGCTTACCTGCCGCGAGGAATGGAAAAACCATACAGGCGATTATTACGATCTGGATTTGCTGGGCAGGCAGAACGACCTGGCCAAAGCCATATTTGAATTGAAAAAACAAACGGCTGTGCTTCTTATCAACGGAAGGCCCCAGTCGGTTAATTACCTGGCAGAAAAAGCACCGGCCATGATGGAAGGCTGGTATCTGGGTCAGGAGCAGGGAACCGCCGTTGCCAACGTGGTATTCGGAAAAGTGAATCCATCAGGTA
>DATGYU010000387.1:0-4286 GCA_035297625.1 Prolixibacteraceae bacterium | reverse complement strand
GAAGGAGGCATGTTTGACAACGATCCGGATAATGGCCAGGGCTGTTTCAAAATCCTCCTCACTGCATTGCTGGCTGGTGGAGTAATCGCCGGTCTCGGGTATTCGCATGGCCGTGAGGATCATCATGATCCGAAAGGCAATCAGCACTAAGAGGCTGGCTGCAAAGAATTGTTAGGGGGAGCTGCGCTTTTTAAAAGCGCATTTTCATTTTTCAATTATAACAAATGCGGTCGCAGACCGCAGCTCCCCATGGTCATCTCATTTGCCGGACTTTTCGCTTAGTTTGATTACCGATTTAAATCCCGTTATCAGATTTTACAAAGCGATACTAAGGGGGAGCTGCGCTTTTAAAAGCGCATTTTTCATTGTTCATTATAATAAATGCGGTCACAGGGGGAGCTGCGCTTTTTAAAAGCGCATTTTTCATTTTTCATTTTAAAAAATGCGGTCACAGACCGCAGCTCCCCCAGCTTCCGGGCCATTCATTTCTATCTTTTACAAATTTGGCGGCCACCGGATTGTTTAACGTGTATTCCATGGTGCGGTACAAATGCTGATGATCCCTGATGGTGGTGTCAAAGCTTTCTTTTTGCCACAGATGGCCTTGGCGGCCAATTATTTTATTGATCTTCCTGGCTGTATTTTTTTTAACCGACTCCATGATGTCTGACAGGTAAACAGGCTTGCCATCCTTGTCTTTTTCCTTTGTAGTGAAAACCCAATGCACATGATTGGGCATGATGCACCATGCTTGATTTTCCAGGAGCGTGTCCGCCCAAAAAGTGAGGCCCTCGATAATAATTTCCGAGATATCTCTTCTATTCAGATCGATGGTCCGGTCTGTATTTTGAGCCATCAGCTGATCATAGGCATGGATATATTGTCGCCTGGTGTGGTGATAATCATCGTCCAGGGCCGTAAGCATTGCATCAAACAAATGGTGTCTTTTGCGGTATTCAATCTGCAAGCGAAGCTCGTGCAGTTTGTGGGTATAATCAGACAATGCGTTATGGGCAACAGCATTCCACAAACAAAAGGTGACAAAATAGGCCTGCCCCGGTTGCTGATAATGAGGCAGGATATGGCGGTAGGCTTCTTTCTTTTCCATGGCAAAGGTATTGATGATTAAAGTTATGAATTTCCCGGGGGAGCTGCGCTTTCCAAAAGCGCATTTTTCATTTTCCTTTAAAAAAATGCAGTCACAAGGGGGAGCTGCGCTTTCCAAAAGCGCATTTTTTATTTTCCGTTTTAAAAAAAATGCGGTCACAGACCGCAGCTCCCCCGTTGCACCGTTGCATCGTTGCATCGTTGCACGGTTGCACGCTTTCTTTTTTGTGCAACCATCCATATTTTTATGCTATACTTTCTTTAATAAATAGAAAAGGCTCCCCCTTCTATTCTTTTTTAAAGAAAGAACCTTTTAATCGTGAGGACTGTTCCTGACGAATTCATTATGGATTAGCATTGACAGCTTGAGCCTTTTGAGGATTGCGGTTTCAGACTATCAACTTTGGTTGCATAAAAAACACAACGTGCAACCGTGCAACGGTGCAACGGTGCAAGCTATTGATCCGGCTTTTTCATATAAACATTCAGTTGAGGTCTTTCCAGTAAACCTTTTTCGCAAAATGCAGCAATGTATTTATCTGCTGTTCGATTTCCAAACCCCAGGCTGGTGGCCAGTTCCAGGAACTCTTTCCTGCAGAACTTCTCGGGCAGTCGATCAAAAAAACTCTCTTTCTTATTTTCCCTCTTTTCTATCTTTACTTCTGCCGGAAGCTGTGAAACGATATAGGAGGCATGGCGCACCATGATCCTGATAATTGCCAAAGCAGTTTCAAAATCCTCTTTTGCACATTCCTGTTTTACCGAGTAATCCCCTGTTTCAGGTATACGCATGGCTGTTAAGACCATCATGACCCTAAAGGCAATCAAACCTAAGCGACGAATGATAGCCATGTAATCCAGTCCCTGCAGCACCAGGTATTTATCCTGCATCTGTGCAAAGCAGGTGTTAAACTCTTGTTGCTGCTCTTCGGTAAGCTTGAATACCATGGGATCTTTGTCGATAAGGCTGCTATAAAGGGAATAAAAATCTTTTCCAAGCTGGTTGAAATGAGCTTCCAGGCCGATATCATTGCTGTAGGCAAATACATTTTTCCATACTGGCTTGATATTCATAAAATAAAACATGAAACGGCTTGCCAATCCGTTTTCAACACTGGGGATCAGGCTCAGTATCTGGGCGAGGGTGCTGGTAATAACCGTTGAAACGCAGGGTCGGTCTATCTCCACGTATTCGCGGTCAGTTCTGCGATAGTAGCTAATCGATTCATGATGGAAAGCCTTTCTAAAGCCATCGGAGAAATTACCGTAATCGGTTTTAAAAGACTGGGAAATGGTGTCGCCTTCGGTTTCGAAGATCAGTCCTTTACCGTCATTGTCTGAAAGGATCTGGAAAAAACCAGTCGTGGAATTATTGGCAGGGATAAAGAGCATTTTAACCGGTGGTTTTTCAGGTTTTTCCAGACCCATATCCTTGTTCTTTGCCGCGTTATACTCCCGCATCTCGATTTCATATTGCTGGTAAGCCTGCTGCGATTCCTTTCTTTTTTCCCAGTGGATCAGGTTCACCAGGTTCTTGCACAGTTTCAACCTGCCTTTACCGGCAGAGGCCTGGGCGGTTACATAAAGATAAAGGTTAGGATATACCTTATAACCGTCATAAATACCATATATCTGCGACAGGCTGGAGCTCAATGTAACTATGGCTCCCAAAAGCAGAATGTCTCTTTCTTCTTTGGTTTCAGCTATCTGTACTGCCTTTTTAAAAAAATCAGGTATCTGGTCAAAGATAAAGTCGGGTAGGGTAGGCTGTTCCTCTTCGGGAGGATCGTCCTCCTCCGAGGGCACGATGGGGAGAGGGGACGAGGGCACGAAGTTCTCGCCATTGCCTTTCGATGGATCTGTTGAAGGACTGAAGGATGGTTCTGTTGAAGGATTGGACTTACTTCTTCCCTTCACCCCCTCGTCCCCTCGTTCCCTCGTGCCATCGTTCCATCGTTCCCTCGTACAATCAATCCCTGCCTCCTTTGCCATATGAAAAAAGGTCTTGATGGTAATACCATGCCCCTGCGATTTCAGGCACTGGTCATACTGCTTGTCGGTATCTATTTTGGTATAACCATTGTAAAAACGGCTTACACGATGGTAAAAACTTCTGCCTGCTTCCCCAAACTCATTGGCAAGGGCAAAACCTACGTTCAGCCAGTCGGTATACGAAGTTGTAATATCCGTAAAGTTTGCTTCTATCCGGGTTATTACTTTATCAACTTCTGATGAACTATCCAGGTTGGAATTTACCGGTTTTGATGGTGTTGGTTTGGCCGGTTCTTTGTCCAGCCATTCCTTTGGATCAAATGTTTCACTCATGATAAAAAAGATTACGCGGATTTATTCGGATTACGCGGATGCTGCTTTGAACAGAGATCGCAGGTAATCGATCGTAATACCTTTGGCTGATGCCAGAGGTTAGAGAGCATTGGATCGGAACAATTCGTATATTTTGCTTAGTGTGCTTTGGGTATTTTTTCACTTTGTGGCCTTTGTGGTTAAATGATTTTTACCACAAAGGCCACAAAGTGAAGACCACAAAGTGCACTAAGAAAAACCCCTTCGAATAACCGGCAATGCCCATTCAGAGCACCATCCGCGAAATCCGAATAAATCCGCGAAATCTTTTTCAGCGTAATCTATACCCTGTATTTGGGATTAATGTACACGTCAGGGTCATAAGGTAAAAAACAAGCCCTTGAGATATCTTTTCCCGACTTGTCAACCTCTAAATTGTATTTCATCATGATGTACCTGGCAATGGAATTAAACCAGTCCAGGTGGGTATACCTATTGATATCAATGGCAACAATCCATTTTAATCCATCTCCTGAAGGAGAAACGAACATTAACTGGGTTTCAAATAAACCATCGTTCAATAAAGTGGATTTTAATTCCAAAACGTTGGGTACATGGTCAAAGTCAAGGGTCAGAAGGCCCGAATGTTTCTTTAAAAACTTATCTCCCCTTTTGGAGAAAGTGCCCGAGAAGCAGGCATAATTAAAATATTTAGCCTTGTATTTCCTTCTGTGCTCAATACCGGTAATCAGCCTGAGTTCACGGGTAATGTATTCAAACCTTTTTCCTTTGATACCTTTGTAAGCATCTAAAATAGTAATCTCAGGTCCTGGGGTGATGTTGCTCACAGGAGCTGAAAAATAGCTGAAACGGGG
>DATGYU010000386.1:0-11186 GCA_035297625.1 Prolixibacteraceae bacterium | reverse complement strand
GCTACGATTGGGAACAGGGAACCGTAGCCCAGACTTTTCTGGAAATGGGAGAAAATGACCTTGTCATTTCCTTTGCCCGGGGCGCTATTTTGAGACAGGAAAAAGGACGTTTTTCGGTACTGAAGGGCAATGGGCCAATCAACGACTGTTCGAGCGTTGGAGAGGCTGTTCTTTATGCCGGCAAGCTGACAGGCGATCCCATCTTTCAAAAAGGAGCCAACGAGATGCTGGAAGTTATCAGAACTACCAACCATAAATCATCGGATGGAGTAATATATCATACCCAGGAGCCGCAAAAGGGCATCTGGTCGGATGCGACTTACATGCTGCCTCCTTTTCTGGCTGCTGCCGGGGAGTATAAGGAAGCCATGAAACAGATTGAAGGTTACCGCAAATATCTGTACAACCAGCAGGATAAACTCTATTCGCACATGTGGGATGATGAGAAGAAAATCCTGAACCGTAAAGACTACTGGGGGGTTGGCAACGGCTGGTCGGCAGCCGGGATGACCAGGGTAATTAAAATGCTACCCGATAGTATGATGGCTGAAAAGAAACTGCTGATTGGATACACCCGTGATGTAATTGATGGCTGCCTTAAATACCTGAGGCCCGATGGGCTGTTTCATGATGTGGTAAACCGCCCGGATACTTTTGTGGAAGTTAATTTAAGCCAGATGCTGTGCTATTCGATCTTTAGAGGAGTGGCAGCAGGCTACCTGGATAAATCCTACCTTAAACCCACTGAAATCATGCGCAAAGCGGCCAATGACAAGGTCGACAAGCTGGGCTATGTCCATGATGTCTGTGGAGTGCCCAATTTTAACCGCCCTTATTATGCACCGGAAGGCCAGGCCTTTTATCTGCTGATGGAAACAGCAGCTGCCGACTTGAAGAGATAAACAGTTACAAGTTCCAGGTTTCAATTGCCGGGCTACTGGCCTGCTTTAAGGACCTTAAAGTCCTTAAGGTCCTTAAAGTCTGGCCTTGGAGGAGGGTAACTTCAAACTTTAAACTTTAAACTAAAATAAATCAATGAAAAAAATTCTATCATTCTGTGTCCTGTTGCTAATGAGTGCAGCAGGATTTTCGCAAGGAGGGCAGATAAAGGAAAGCCTAAAGATGGAAAGCGCATTACTGGGCGGGCCAGTGGAATATTCTATTTATCTGCCGGCAGGGTATGATTCCTCCAACAGGAGCTATCCGGTATTGTATCTGTTGCATGGCTATTCGGATGATGAGACCGGATGGGTACAATTTGGCGAAGTGGCCCGTATTGCTGATGAAGGGGTCGCCAAAGGGGAGGTTTCACCAGTAATTATTGTAATGCCCAATGGCAAGGTTACCTGGTATTGCAACGACTACAAGATGGCCAATCCATGGGAAGACATGTTCGTCAAGGAGTTTATCCCATCCATTGAAAAGACCTATCGTGTCAGGGCAAAGAAAGAATTTCGTGCTATATCAGGCTTGTCAATGGGAGGCTATGGCTCGCTGATGCTTTCGATGCGCCATCCTGACCTGTTTTCCAGTTGCGTAGCTTTTAGCTCGGGCACTTTTACAGATCAGGAAATTGTAGCCATGCCTGATGACAATTATAAAATGTTCTTTGGCGACATCTTTGGTCAAGACCTTAAAGGAGATAAAAGAATATCCGAAAACTGGAAAGCACACAGTCCCCTTCACCTGATCTACGATGTGCCAAAAGACAAGCTAAAAGGCATTCGTTTTTACATTGACTGCGGGGATGATGACTTCCTTTTTGAAGGCAATTCCCAATTACATATTCAGATGCGCAAACTGGATATCGCTCATGAATACCGTACCCGTCAGGGTGGCCATGAATGGGGTTACTGGCGTTCGGGGCTTGCGGAAGGCCTGAAGTTTATCAGTCAGAGCTTCCATCGTTAAATCAAGTGTTCAGTGTTCAGTAAAACAGTGTTCAGTAATCAGTAAACAGACTGACTACTGTATACTGAACACTGACCACTGACCACTGAACACTTGTTCTAAACTATCCCTCTTTCCTTCTTTATAATCTCCCAGGCTTCGTTGACTTTCTGGAACTTCTCGTGGGCGGCTTTCTGGATATCTTCTCCCAGGTAATGGACCTTGTCAGGGTGATATTTTACAGCCATTTTACGGTATGCTTTTTTGAGTTCTTCCTCAGAAGCGGTGGATTCAACTTCCAGAATCTTGTAGGCGGCATTGGTGTCGGCTACAAACATGGCTTCCAGTGAACGGTAATCTTTTTCACTGATACCCAGGTATTGAGCCATACGTTCAATCAGTTGGTGCTCTGAAGCATGAACATGGCCATCGGCGCTGGCAATGCCAAAAAGGAAGTGTATCAACTGCAACCGGGAAGGATGATCCATATTCTTTCGGATCTGAACACACACATCCATCACAGGGATATCTTGTTTTAACAGGTCGCGCAGCATCATGATCGCCTGGCTGGCTGCCTCCGGTCCAAAGGAACGAACAAAGAATTCCTTGGTATAGTCCAGTTCCGACTTCATTACTTTACCATCGGCTTTCATCACAGCTGCCACCAATACCAAAAGGCTCATCACATATCCACCCTGCGTGGTCGTTTGTCCGGGGCGGTATTGCTGTGCTCCCCCATTTTGATTCTCATCAAACATGGAGCCTACTACAAAACCCAGGATTCCACCAATAGGGCCACCAATTGCCCATCCCAGTCCTCCTGTTATCCATTTGCCTGAGCCGCTAAGGAACTTCCCCGCGTCATTCAGGTATTTCTCTGCATTACCAAATATCTTCTTAGCCATTTATCCTTAATTTTTTATCGATCTCCACTATCTGTGGTATGATTAGTTGATTATCGTTGTTATGGATTACAAAATCAGCCATATTAATTCTTTGTTCATCCGTCCATTGATTGCGGATTCTTTGTTTCACAAGCTCTTCTGTCATCTTATCCCTTTTCATGACCCTTTGAATGCGTTCCGCCTCATCAGTACTCACTGCAATGGTTTTGTCCATCAGGTTGTACAGGCCGCTTTCAAAAAGAATAGCCGCTTCCAGCAATACATAGGGCGATTGCTGCTCAAGGCACCATTCGTTGAATACCTTTCGAACAACAGGATGGATGATGGCATTCAGGCGATGCAGCAAAGTTATATCATTGAAAACAATCCCTGCCAGATATTTTCGGTCAACAGAATGATCGGGCAGGTAAACAGCGTCGCCAAACAATTCAACCAGTTGTCTGTGTATGTCAGGGTCCGTATTCTGAATCTGTTTAGCCACCACGTCCGCCTCAAAAACAGGAATGCCAAGCACTGAAAAGATGTGGCAGACCGTACTTTTGCCACTTCCGATACCTCCTGTGATTCCAACCTTTAACATGACTAATGTTGAATTAAATATTCGATCTCTTCCGGCGTTACCTTTAAATCGTACAAATAGGAAGGGAATAATTCTACGTTAACTTTCAGCCGTTGTTTGCCTTGCTGTATATCCTTGTAGGAAACAGACAGCCTAAAATCCTCGGGATCGATATCATGAAAACGGCTTAATCCCACCTGGAAAGTTAATTTCACCTTTTCAGGGAAAAGCTTCACAATTACATCCGAAGGCTGGTCTTTTAGCATGACAGGTATGGAGAGTTGCTCTTCTGTATATTCTTCCACAGGAATGTTTACCGTCACATTTGTGGTATCCAGGATGACCTCATTGATTTTTGGAAGTGAGACGCTTTCCTTTACAGGTTGGGCCACAGCGTTAAATCTTTTTAAATTGGTAGTAACCACCTCCAGGGTATCCAGTACCGACTGTGGGCCATTGGCAAGGATGGAATCAGGGCTTGTGGTAATCTCTCCTGAAATCTGGTATTGTTTTTCAAGGTCTACCGTTACCAGGGGTTTTACCTTTACCCATTTCTGTCCCAGCTTATCAAATTTGAAGGTTAAGGTGTCGGGCTTCATTTTCAATATCTCCATCTCATTCTCATTGGAGAGCTGACTGGATAACTCAGTAATGAACTGCCGGGCGGGATAGATAAAATTAGTTCTCTTACTGATATTCATCCTGTTGTCGGTCATCTCCTTAACGTTGAATTCCAATGGATAGAATAAGTAAGCGATCTTATGTTTGAGTATATGAAAGCCGTGGGCTTTGATGGTCAGTTCAAACTTATCTGGAAGCTTATTGGCCAGTATTTTATTGTTTGGCATATTGGTGTAGGTCACGGGAACCAGCATCTTCACCGTATAGGTTTTATTCAGGGCATTGAGGAACCAAAAGCCCGAAGCAATGATTACGCAAACCAGGAAGCTTCCCACCCGCTTGTCGTTCTTAAAATATATCCCTTTAATATATTTAATCGTTCTATATACCCAGTTTGTCTTCACGGGGTCAAATATAAAAAAAAAAGGGTCGACATAATATCGGCCCTTGTTGTGTTTCGTTATTCCCGGTACAATTACTTTTGTGCAGGCACGTCGCTCATGTCTTTTACAACAGCAGACTTGTCTACTTTGATCTTAACATTATCATCTACCTGGAGAAGTATTGTATTGTCTTTTATCTCAACAATTTTTCCGTAGATACCACCAGTAGTAACCACTTTATCTCCTTTAGCTAAACTGTTGCGGAAGGCATTCAGTTCTTTTTGTCTTTTCATCTGTGGTCTGATCATGAAGAAATAGAAAACCACAATGATAAGGATCATTGGAAGAAATGACATTAACGGATTTGTTGCAGTTCCGTCTGCTGGCCCGGCCATTAATAAGTAGTTCATGTGTAAGCGTATTAAATTTTAACTGTTTATCTCTATTATATCGTTTTTTACATCTGCTTTAATATAAAGCTTCATTTGGGAAGGTTCTGCATTTGAAAACAGGATAATGGTCTTTAACTGCCTTCCCGCCTCTCCGGCTGAATTATAAATGACTTCAATATTGCCTTCCTGGCCCGGTTCAACAGGCTGTTCGGGTAACTTTACCTCGGTACAGTTACATCCCGCATCCACACTATTAATGATCAGTGGTTGGGTGCCTTCATTTTTAAAGGTAAAGGTGTAAGCAACCACTTCGCCGGCCTTCAGGGAACCAAAATTATGGATTTCTTCTGAAAACGCAAACTTTGCCGCTCCTTTCACTGATGTCTGTTCAGCAGAGGCAGGCTTTTGTGTTCCCTGGTTGCAGGAAACAATCAAAGTACTGCAAGCAAATAGCATTGCTGAAAACATTATCAACCTGTATGGAAGCAATTTGGCCATTTACAATCAGACAATTTACAATTTACAATTTATCCTGCTCACAGTCACCCTACCTGGAACTTTAAACTTTAAACTTCTTCACTCCCCAGCCTCTTCTCCAATGAGCCCTCTTCCTGCCTTTAGGATCTTGTTTTCCTTCTTAAGATCTTTCAAGGCCTTGTCAAGAATACCATTGATAAAATTACGGCTTTTCTCCGTACTGTAGTATTTCGACAGCTCAATGTATTCGTTCATGGTAACCTTGGTCGGTATAGAGGGGAAATACAGGAATTCGCTTAATGCCAGTTCCAGGATCAGGTTGTCGATATAGGCAATGCGCTCAATATCCCAGTTTACCGTATGCTGTTTGATAAGTGCCACATTATCGTTGTGGTTTACAACCACTTTGCGGTACAGGTCCTTGGCAAACTGATGGTCTTCATCATCCTTGAACATGGGCAATAACGACTGGTTCTCGCTGCTGGTCTCCTTGAACTTTTTGAAAGTCTTCAGAATCATGCTCACCACAAAATCCATGTCGTCATTCCAGTAAATACTTTGTTCTTCCAATAACGATTCAATATCTTCATTGTCAAGTATCAGGTATTTAAAGATATCCTCCACAACCTTACGGTCGTCGGTGTAATTGCGACCCGGGGTCTGCATGTATTCCTTGTAGAAATCCTGTTCAATCAGCTTCATGTAAATACGGCGAATCATATCTTCTTCGTCATTCCATGTAAGCTTTGATACTGCCAGGTATTTATTTAATTGGATGTTATCTTTGAGTTGTTTGATAAGGTGATTGTCAATAAACTTGGTATTGGGAGCCAGATCCTCGCTGGTAGGGCGATGTTTTTTCATACCAAGATCAATGCGCTCTTCCGCAAATTTCTGAATGTCAACCACCAGTGCCATCAAATAATGATAGAGATCATAGGTCTTCTGTAGGCTGAAAAACAGTTCTTTTTCAGTATTGTTGATCGAGGTATCAGGAGTGGTAAAGAACGCGTACAGTATTTGTAATACTTTGATTCGGATTATTCTTCTACTAATCATTTGTTTTAGAACCTGTTTAAATATGGGAGGGCAAAGTTAAGATTTTTTATTACATCCCTCAGGGAGGCTATTGGTTTTATTGGTTTGTAAAATTTAGCTTAAGGGAAGCGTGGATGAATGGCGGATGAAGACCTGAATCAGTGGTCAGTAAACAGTAAACAGTGGCAGTCGCACCCTTTGCCAGCCACGTTAAAGACATTAAGGACCTTAATGAAACAATGTCACCAATCGAGTATAGCCCAACTTGTAACCTTGAACCTGAAACTTGGAACTTGAAACCTGAAACCTGGAACTTGAAACTTTAAACTTTCCCTGTCTCCTCCTCAGGAGTCTCCATTTCCTCTGTGGCTTCTTCTTCATCTTCTTCCTCCGGTTCATCTTCCCAGCTGGCTTTATGGCGTGCAGGGCCCTGATGGCGGTAATACCATGATAGGATTAGCCCGCTTAACGCGCCCCAAAGGTGGCTCTCCCACGATATGTCAGGTTTAAAGGGGAACATTCCCCAAAACATGCTTCCATAGAGAAATATGACGATGATGCCAATTGTGAGAAGGCTGGCATCTTTTCTAAGCGCTCCGCTAAAGAACAGGAAGGAGGCAAGCCCATAGACTATACCGCTTGCACCGATATGGTAGGATTCCCTTCCTCCCAACCATACGCAGAGGCCTGATAACAGGTAGATCAAAAATAAAATACGGTAAGCCAGGTTACGGTAAAAATAAAACAAGGAAAAGCCCAGTATCAGAAATGGAAGGCTGTTGGATATCAGATGGTCATAACTGCCATGTATAAACGGAGATAAGAATATCCCCTTCAGTCCTTCCAGATGAAGGGGTAAGATCCCGTATTCCGCTAGATCAAGATCATAAATATCCTCAACGACTTTTACCAGCCAAAACAGTCCAACGATCACTATGGGGAACAGAAGACTGTACTTGAAAATCTTCTTTTCCGTATCCGGATCAATAGTCGGCTGTTTTCGCGGGTAATAGTCGAATAAAGGCATTAGACCAATGATTTTATCAATGCGGTAAAGTTAAGGATATCTTCCTCCTGTGTGTCAAAAGAAGTCATCCAACGCACTTCCGAACGGTGCTCATCCCAAACATAGAAGAAATACTTCTCCTGCAGCTGGGCGATTATTTCATGTGGTACTATGGCAAAGACACCATTGGCAGCTACTTCCTGCGTAAGCTGAATGGCTGGTATCTTCTTTACTTCCTGTTCCAGCAGTTTGGCCATCTTGTTGGAATGCGTGGCATTCTTCTTCCACAGATCGTTTTCAAAATAGGCAAGGAACTGCGCGCTCACAAAGCGCATCTTCGAGTAAAGCTGCATGCTTTGCTTGCGGATATACTTGGTGCTTTTCGTGAGTTCAGCATTGAAAAAGACGACTGCTTCCCCCAGCATCATGCCATTCTTTGTTCCGCCAAAGGATAATACATCCACCCCGGCATCCCTGGTAAAGGCACGGAATGGCAGATCCAGTGCCACTGCGGCATTGGCAAGGCGGGCCCCATCCATATGGACATACATCCCGTATTCATGGGCCAGATCGGTAATGGCTTTTATTTCTTCCACCGTATATAATGTCCCCAGTTCGGTTACCTGCGATATGGATATAACCTTTGGCTGTGAGTGATGTTCAAAATCAAATCCATGCAAATAGCGCCTGATAGCATCAGGATTGATTTTCCCTTTGATGGTCTCCACGGGAAGCAGCTTGCTGCCGGTAAGCTTTTCAGGGGCGCCGCATTCATCCGTCTGGATATGGGCAGTGTCGGCACAAATGATGGAATGGAAAGAATGAGATAGGGTAGAGAGTCCCAATACATTGGCGCCGGTGCCATTAAACACAAAATAAACATCAATATCCTCTCCAAACTCTTGTTTGAAACGCTGGATGGCCATTTCGGTAATCTTATCGCCTCCGTATCCAACAGCATGTCCTTCATTGGCATTATGAATCGCTTTCAAAATATCAGGATGAATACCTGAATTATTGTCGCTTGCAAATCCTCGTTTCATCATATAAATATGTATTTTTAACTGGTAATTATTGAGAGTATAAAAGAACTGAAAATTTCAGCTTTAACAAAATGAAACCCGAGCTTAAACTGAGTGAAAAGTTATTTTGCCTTTCCATCAATCCTGTGAGTGGAGGCTTTTGGATGAATGCTTCCGCAACGCTGGGAATTACGCTGGCAGGTTCCGTACTGGTGGAACTGATGAACAAAGGCATTATCACGCTGGATAATAAATTGGTCCACCTCTTAAAGCCTACTGTTCAAAGTGATGTCCTCCATGAATTCTTTATGGATCCCATCAGGTTGCATGGGAAAGATCGTAAAATAAGGACATGGATCTCCTGGTATCATATGCGGGCCCGTAAAATTCGTAAGTTGTTTATCCGTGAGTTGATGCACAAAAATGTACTGAGGGTGGAGGAGAGGCGGTTTTTATTTATTCCTTACGATAAGGTGTTTTTAATGGACCGAGCCCTGGTTGAAAATCTGCGCAAGGAGCTGGAAGATACCCTTCTTGGTAAAACGGAAGCTAATGAAGAATCTGTCATCCTGGCTATTATGGTAGCAAAGACCAATTTGCTTAGACGTATTTTGCCTGACAGGGAACAACGAAAGACCGCTGCTGCATTCATAAAAAAACTTCCTGAGACCCCTGTAACAAAAGCTGTTCAGGAAGCCATACAATTAATGCATACTGCCGCATATGTAGCTGCTACTTCTTAAATGAAGCTGTTGTAGCCATATTACTGTAATTAAATGTGTAGTCAATTAATAACTTTTGGGAATGGAAGCAATAAACATCTTTTGGTTTCGCCGCGATTTGCGCCTGGATGACAATCATGGATTGTATGAGGCGTTAATGACAGGATTGCCGGTAGTGCCTGTATTTGTTTTTGACCCTGCTATTCTCAGGCAGTTTCCCCATTCAGATGATGCCCGCCTAACCTTTATCCATCAGGCATTAATGGACTTAAACCGTACTTTCGAAAAGTATCACAGCAGTCTGCAAATCTATTTCTCATCGCCCGAAGTGGTGTTTAAACAACTGGCGGGCAAATATTCCATTCAGGGAGTGTATGTAAATACCGATTATGAACCTGAAGCCATTGAGCGGGATCAAAAAGTGGAAAGGATACTCAGCCTTCTTGATATTAACTTCTACAGTTTTAAAGACCAGGTTGTATTTCATCAGAACGAGGTGGTAAAAACCAATGGTGAGCCCTATACCGTCTTTACCCCTTATAGCCACCGCTGGAAAGAAACGCTTGCCAGGGAGTCCATCCATTTTTATGAAAGCGAAAAGCTTCTGGGTAACCTAAAGCCATTGGTGACCGATTATTTCCCAGAACTCATTGAATTGGGGTATCTGACCCAAACGATGGCTTTTCCTTCCAAAGAATTTAATCTGCCTGTCATAGCAAATTATGCCCATACGCGTGACTTCCCTGCCATGGATGGTACCTCCAGAATGGGCATTCATCTTCGTTTTGGGACCGTTTCTATCAGGAAGCTTACGGTTGTTGCACAACAACAATCTGAAGTGTTTTTAAATGAATTAATATGGCGTGAATTCTACATGAATATTCTGTGGCATTTCCCTCATGTTGCCAAAAGCTCCTTTAAGCCTGCCTATGATCACATTCCCTGGCGTAATGATGAGAATGAATTTAGCCGCTGGTGCAATGGGCAGACAGGCTACCCCCTTGTGGACGCGGGAATGCGTCAGATGAACCAGACAGGCTACATGCATAACCGGGTGCGAATGGTAGTTGCCAGCTTCTTAACCAAGCATCTTCTGATCGACTGGCGCTGGGGTGAAGCTTATTTTGCTGAAAAGCTGCTCGACTATGAATTGGCCTCCAACAATGGGGGCTGGCAGTGGGCGAGTGGCTCAGGTTGTGATGCCGCCCCTTATTTCCGTATTTTCAATCCGCTGCTTCAAACCCGTAAGTTTGACCACGATCATCAATACATCCTCCAATGGGTGCCTGAATATGGAACCAAACATTATCCGCATCCCATGGTCGATCATGCCACAGCAAGAATCAGGGCCATCGAGACTTACCGCAAGGCATTAATTGCATTGCAGGTGCAAGGGTAGGGTTAGCTACTGGCAACTAGCCTCTGGCCTCTGGCAGGAGTCCCCATTGTCCCCATTTTGCCATCAGCAACCATCTACTGATACTGAATATAGATAGGCTGTGGCTTCAGCTTCATCAGGTCCTGTGGAGTAAGCATCCGATGAGGCGCTTTTTTCAGGTCATTTTTATAGAACAGCTTGAAGCCTGTAAATTGTACCGGTTCCTTATGGATGTACAGTTTATAGGTACTGTATTTCAGTATGGGTTCTCCCCAGCCATCCATGTTCATCACAATCTGTACTTCGGGACGCAAGGCTATGTCTTTGTAATTTCTGATCATTCCTTGTGTAAAGCGGTGCACAATCAATATCTTAGGGGGAAGGTTGTTCTCCTTCACCAGTTTGGCAAGGTATCCTGCACAGAAATTGACATCATCCGCATTCATGGTCCCGATCTTTCTGCCGGGGACATGACCTTCCTTCATCGAGAATTCTGGATCTATGCCAAGATGTACGTTAGGCATTTTCAGGTATTTCTCCAGCCTGGGTACTTCCTTCTGAACATTGCTCTTTCCTACCTGTATGTCCAGAAAAACAATGGCATTTCCCATTTTGGCAATGGATAGCGCCGAGTCGATCTGTGCATCTGGCATGCGTTTGGTATAACTGCCGTCATCCATTGGAATTCCCTGGGCAACTGCGGCAATATAATGAATGGCAGGCTGTACCGGGGTAGAGGGGTCCACTTCTTCCCATGCCTTGACTTCAGCATTTAATTTCTTCCACATCTCGT
>DATGYU010000385.1:0-19701 GCA_035297625.1 Prolixibacteraceae bacterium | reverse complement strand
GCGTCTATGACTGGGCCAAGTGGTTTACCCCCACCCGTGATTTGATGGCCGCCTTTGACAAGGCCGGGGATATGGAACGTAAGCGGCAGACCATCGTTTTTGCCGATGTGATATGGAGCAATCATTACCCCTCCAAAGGATACCCGTTCATGTACAAATACCGCTCAAAATTTCACAGTGTGATAAAAATACGACTGGCCGATATCCTGCTTCTTAAAGCGGAGGCTTATGTGAACCAGGGCAATACGGCTGAGGCCACTGCACTGGTCAATCGTATCCGCACAAGGGCAAAACTTCCTCCCTTGACCACCGTTACTGCCAATGATGTTTTAAACGAGCGAAGGCTGGAGCTGGCCTTTGAAGGACAGCGATGGTTCGACCTGGTGCGTACAGGCAAGGTGTTCAGTGTGATGAATACCCTGAACAGCAGGGACGTGGGCCGTTTGCCCATGAACGAGGTGACCCCGGAAAGGACATTGCTTCCCATACCGCAGCCCCAGATTGACAAGAACCCGTCGATGCAGCAAAATCCCGGTTATTAATTCAACAACCTATTTATTAACCGACCAAATAGAAAGTCATGAAAAATAGTATAAAACTAGTAGTAATAATTGGCATTCTCTTAAGCTTCTGGGCCTGCAAAAATGAGGATGTGGTGGTCAGGTACCCTAAGTCGACCCCCAGGATTGATACCGCTACTGTTGCCGAACAGCAGATCACCTATGGCGATTCCATTCACCTGAGGGTGGGTGTTTCCGATAAGGTAGCCCCTTTATCCACCCTGAAGGTAAAGATAGTTGTCAACAACAATGAGGTAACTTCTGAGGTGATCAGAACCAAAGGCAATCATGCCAGTGTGAAAAGAACTTACCGGGTGCCTTTTGAGGCCAACCGTCCTGACAATGCCCCGGTGGAGATACACCTTACTTCTGTTAATGTGAGCGGAATACAGAAAGATACGGTAATTAGCAGCACGATAGCCAAACGGCCTGTAATTACTGAGTTGTATATTGTTCCCGATCTTGGATCCGGCAATGCCACCAAGCTGGATCTTGTTAATGCCGACAGCCTGCTTTATAAGGCCAAGGGACTCCAGTTAAGTACCTCGTTCAACTATAAACTGGCCACCAAGCTGGACAGATTCAAGCGTATCGACTGGTCGGGCCTGGTATTTGGCAAGGTAGGCGATGGGATAGGGCTTATCGACAAGACAGGAGAATCCATTAATGCAACGGATGCCACCCTGGTGGGTATCTCTGAATTTACTTTTGATGCATTGCATTTCACCTCAAAGCTGGGGGGCAAACTACTGGAGCCGGTTACTACTTTGGATGTAATAGCAGATTTACCTCTACACCCCGCTTCGCTGATCAACAATATTGATTTCCGGGGAGGCAATATTTATTTTGGCGAGAATGTAGAGGTCACTTTTTCAGGCATTACAACCGATCTGGCCAATAGTATCTCACCGGATTACTTTGAAGTCACCGCGGCCAACAAGGCTAAATTTTTGGGCAAAACAGGCCTTTATAAAGCCTATTATCTGACCACAAAAAACTATTTATACATCGAACCGCAGCCCGAAACCCTTTACCCCGATGCGCTGTGGATCTGTGGTACCGGCTTTGGACGCCCTTCCGCTCCTTATGAGGCTACGGCAAGCTGGAACTGGAACAGTCCGCTCGATTATATGCCTTGCAGGCTGATAGCCCCGGGTGTATACCAGGCCACGATGTATTGCAAGAACACACCCAATACCGATGGCAACAAGTACGGCACCCTGGATTTCAAGTTCTTCCATAAGCGGGGCTGGTGGGATGGACATGAAGAATGGGGGGTAAACTATACGGTCTCTCCTCCTTTCCTTGGTCCCACAGATACCAATGGAAATATCAATGTATTAAGCGAAGAAGTGGTGGATGGAGTATATCGCTTCACACTTAACCAGAATGATAAGACAATTACAGCGGTGAAGTTGAAATAAAGATGGAAGGATTGAAGGGTGCTTAAATAATCCTTCAATCCTTCCATCCTTCAATCCTTCAATCTTGTATAAGTTAAACAATTTAAAATTAGCATTATGAAACGATTATTTACTTTAATGATTGCTCTTTTGAGCATGTTAATTGCATGGCAGTCGGCAAGGGCCGCTAATGTGGTTTTTAATGTGACGGTCCCAACGCCTACCTACCAGGTTTGGATCGTTGGTAATTTTCAAGGATGGAACCCTGCAGCCATGGTGCAAGGGGTAAAAGTGGATGACACCCATTTTACAGTTACTTTGGACGATGCCACTTTTGCTTCCGGAGTCACCCTGGCCAATCTGGAATATAAATATTCGAGCGGCAATGGCAGCTGGGCATATATAGAAAAAACTGCCCAAGGGGAAGAATTACCTGCCAACCGTAAATATTCTGATTCCAATGGAACGGATGTTGTCGCAAGTTGGGCTTCGGTGTATAATCCCAGTAATTTACAGGATGTCAATATAGAAGTATTGACCCCTTTGACCACCATTGAATGTTACATTACAGGTACTTTTAACAATTGGGCCAGTCCTTCGGCAGCCACTAAAATGACAAAAGCGGAAACTACCACTGAAGGAGTTATTTTCAAAACAACCCTTAAAGCTGTGGACCCGGCCACCCTGGAATTTAAGTTTGCCTCTGGCCCTGCATGGGATTATGAACAAAGCCAGGCTGCCAATTTTAAATATTCCACCGATGGCGGTACGGTTGTAGTAAGTTCCTTCAAATTGATTTTCGATCCTTCAAAAACAGGGGATATTCATATTACGGCTACCGTTCCTGCAGGCACTGACAGTGTCTGGATCCAGGGAAGCTTCATCGGATGGGATATGACAAAAGCTGTCAAAGGGACTAAAAATGCAGATGGCACTTTCTCTTTTACCGTTCCTTTGGTAATTTCCATTGAATACCGGTTGTACAACAGGCCCGACTGGAGCCACCCTGAAGTAGATGAGACGGGTGCAGAACGTCCAAACCGTAAGGCAGTGTATCCGGATGATGCCAATATCAGCATTACCGTTGTCAACTGGAAGATTCCAATGGGCATTTCCCAGATAAAAGAGGCCACCAATTTAATTTATACCCGAAATTCAAGCATTGTTGTTGAAGGAGTTACCTCAAGGGTGGACATTTTTGATGTAACTGGCCGACTGTTACAATCAGGCAAAAAGGCTGGCACCTTTATCTCTAAATCCCTCAAGTCAGGAATCTATGTGGTTAAGGTAGATGGAGGAACTAAGAAAGTTACCTTAAAATAGAGGGCAAGTACATATAATGGGGAATATGCTGATAGTCTCAATTGATATACTGATAGTCTCACTCCAAGTGAGACTATCAGTATGAAAACTATTCCTACCCTTCAATCTCCGCCAGCATGGCCAATGCTTTATCGCGAAGGGGTTTCTGCCTGGTTCTCCAGACCAGGTAACCGATGAAAAAGGCTACACAGAGTACCAGCAGATAAATCACAAAGACAATGACCATTCGTTTGATCTGATCTGGATAAGGCAGTAAATGCTCGATGGAAAAGCTGGTGGCAAAACATACCAGGATAACAGGGATGATGGTCAGGTAGGTTTTCGCCTGCCAGAATTTATAACGTTTAACAGCTTTTTGCAGCATCTCTATGGTAGGAATACCGTAGTCAACCGATTTATATTCCATTCTCAGGGTCCAGAATAAAAATCCAAAGACAAGAAATCCAAGTGAAAAGAAGATAAACCCGATGTGCTGGGTAGAAAATTCTTCACCAGTGAAACCAACAATGGCGAAAATCAGGTACAGGGGGGCCATGATCCACATGATCCACATAAAATTACTGGTCAGTCTCAAGTTGCGCGCATCTTCATGCTGAAGTCCTGAAACCAGTTTCTCAAGATTCAGATCAGGATTATTTTGTTGTATTGTTTCCATGGCTATTGATTTTTGATGTTGAATTGATGTTTTAACTGTTCTTTGATGCGGTGGATCTTTACCTTCACATTGGGCTCTGTAAGACCGATAATATCGGCAATCTCGCGCATGGAGCATCCTTCCAGTACCAGCGTGATCATTGCCTTGTCGATAATGGAAAGCATGTTTAGCTGGGTTTCCAGATCTTCAAGATGCTGCTCCTTTTTAATTTTCTGATCCAGCTCATCCTCCTCAAGCAGCATATTCATGCTTTGCGGAACGCTCTCCAAATTCAGGTTCATATGGCGGTAAGCCTTGCCGTTAAAACTCAGCGAGGTGTTCACGGCAATACGGTAAATCCAGGTGCTGATGGATGAATCTCCCCTGAACTTATCAAGACTTTTCCATATATTCACCAGAATCTCCTGGTACAAATCCTTGCGGTCTTCAGTATTGGAGTTGTAATAGGAGCAGATACTCTTAATTCTGCTGCTATTTTCTTCAATGATCTGCTTAAACCGGTTTTCTTTAGAATCATTCATTGAAATTGGTGTTTTTGATTATTTAGTCAAGGGGATGGACAATTGGTTACATTTTTTGTAGTACGAATTTCAGGAAATATACTTTGAACAGGAAGAAAGTATTATCTGCAAGGCATTAATTGGCGGCATTTATGATAATAAGCAATTTAAAGAGAGCCGGTGACTTTTCCAATCCCTAACTGAATGCTGATAACCTGATCTAATTTATCAAAAGTAGCCACCCGCTCATTTATCCAGGCTGCTGTTCGTCCTTTGTATTCCATTGACGACATTGTTTTTGATGGCCTTGATTGTTTTATCGTATTCAACAGATGCCAGACATACATATAAAATGGTCATAATTACTACCGCAGTAAGAAATCCTGACTTACCGGAAGATACAAAGGGAGCTGAAAAGAGTATAATGATAATCATCCCGGTAAATAAACTTGAAAAGCCTATAGAAGATTGGATATTCACTTTGACAGTTGAAGTTCTGTTCTCGATATTAAAACGGCAAATGATATCGGGTCTGAACTGATACAATTGCAGCTTATATCTTGAAATCCAGAAGCCCTGATCGGTCCAGTTGCCCACAAAAAGCTTTTTGGTCACGCCCGCAAAACTCTGCCTGAACATCAGTTGTGGATCAATATTGGTCTTGCAGGTATGCAGGGTCACATTTTCCTTCATCTGATCAAGGCCATTGCTGTCGGTTATAAATTCAATTCTTCCAATTTGAATCATGACTATTTGTTTAAATCTTTTACAGTATGAATTTTGAGTTCATTACATCCCACAAGTTACAAAAGCCAAAAATTTCATGCTGATATTTTAATAGCCCTATCTCTAATTATTAAAGATGCCATTAAAATGTCCATCTGACAACCGGATAGAATTGCTGGTTATATTACTATTTTTATAGAGTTTACAATCAAATTCAGATTCAATATAATATCCATCTCCACTATAGGATTGTTTTTTACCGTCAACAATCATTAACTTGTTAATCCGGCAGGAATTACCACTTAAAAATTCCCTGTATTTCTTCTGGTCAGAATAATCAGATATATCTTTAAGATAGCTTGTATAGTTCGTTTTATTTCTATTATTTTTTATCTGAATATAAAAACCTTCCACCTGAGGGAATACAGTTGCACGGCCCCATTGCGGGTCATCGTATAAATTTCGAAAGGTGCCGGGAGCAAATACCTGCTTTACTACCTCCGTACCGGGAGACATAAAGTGAAAGGTAGTGTCCACCAAAATACTTCTACTATAACCAATTTCAATATAAAGGCTGTCGTTTCCAAAACTTTTGGAATAGCCAATGACGGCCGAGTCCTTTGGGTTATTTTTGAGCTTATATAGTCTTATGTAATAACCACCAAAGGTTTCATAAGATATTTTCAACGGAGACTTTATGGTAATGGGTTCACCATTTAATTTACAGGAAAAAGAAAGATAATTCATTGGTATTTGCTCTTCCTCCACTGATTTTTCACAGGAAACAATTAAAGTTAGGAAAATCAAGCTTACCAGAACGGAATAAATTAGTTTCATATGGATTGCTTTTGTTTCCAAAACTATTTTATTATTTCAACTAATCAAAATATTTCTTTTGGAAAAATTAATTATCGGGATCATTTTCCATGTTTGATATGTCTTGGTTGTAACCTACTTTTTGTAAGTCTTTTGTAATTTTTTAATAACCTTTCTGTAATTTTTATTACAGCAACCTTACAGAAAGGTTACAGCAACCTTAGAGAAAGTAATAATATTCAGATAAAGGCAAGGAACTCTAAAGTGGATACATGGAGGCTGTTGATCATGCAGTTTTGCATGGCGGAGGATTTACAGGATTCATTTTCGCACATCAAAGCAAAACCAACCAAAGCTTCCTGTATTTGATAAGACGGGGCTATCGTTCATCCTTCTGCCATACGTTAGGGCCTTTCCCGACACTTCTTTCCGCAGCTTAACTTACAGGAATTACTGCGATCAAATAAAAACTTTTTGTGCAGGCAGGATGTTATAAGTTTCACATAAAAGCCACCAAATGTACGCAATAGCCATTCACGGGGGCGCCGGAGTGATCAGCCCCAAAGAGCTGACGGCAGCCCTTGAAAAACAATACCTGCAAGGGTTGAAGGATGCGTTGGATGCGGGTTTTAAAATACTGGAAAAAGGCGGCAGCGCCCTGGATGCTGTTCAGGCAGCGGTCGTTTTACTGGAAGATAACGAGCTGTTCAATGCCGGTAAAGGTTCGGCATTTACTTCGGATGAGACCCATGAACTGGAAGCCTCGATCATGTGCGGCAAACGGGTGGACGGGGGCGCCGCCTGCGGATTAAAAAATGTCAAAAACCCCATATTGCTTGCCAGGGCAGTACTGGAAGAATCCCATCACTTGTTTTTAAACGGTCAGGGCGCCGAACTGTTTGCCGATGAGCGTGAACTTGAGTTTGTGCCTAAGGAATATTTCTATACCGAAAAAAAATACAAGGAATTGAAGGAATGCCAATCCAATGCGGGCAAGAACAAAGGAACGGTGGGCGCGGTGGCCATAGACGGGGAAGGCAATCTTGCTGCTGCCACTTCAACAGGCGGACTTACCAATAAAAAATTCGGGCGCATCGGTGATAGCCCCATTTTGGGCGCAGGCACTTATGCCAACAATACAACCTGTGCGGTTTCATGTACAGGCGACGGTGAATATTTTATCCGCTGCGTAGCCGCCTATGATGTCTCTGCCCTGTTGGAATACAAGGGAATGACATTACAAAATGCCTGTCAGGAGGTGGTAATGCATAAACTTAAAAAGTTAGGAGGTGAAGGAGGACTGATTGCTATTGACCGGCAAGCAAACATTGAGATGGTGTTTAACGGGGAAGGGATGTACCGGGGCTATCAAAAGCAAAACCATCAGGCTGAAGTATTTATTTATTAAAAGTTATTTTTCAATATACAATACTGTTAACTAAATAATTAAACAAAAAATATAAAACCAGCAAAACATCAAAAAGGATAGTTGTGCCTGATGCATCTTTTAAACTTTTCAGATCAGGCATTGTTGGCAAGAAACACACTAAAACGTAAAACAATGAGAATAATCGACATACATCCCCTAAAAGGTCCAAATTACTGGTCCCTGAATCATAAGCTGATCAATTTGAGGCTTGACATCGGCGAATATGAATACAAGCCCACCAATGAGATGAATGGTTTTTTAGACAGAATGAAACAATTGCTGCCCGGCCTGTACGAGCATCAATGTTCGGAAGGCGTACCGGGTGGCTTTTTTGAAAGAGTAAAACGAGGAACCTGGATGGGCCATGTGATTGAACACATTGCCCTCGAGATACAAACACTGGCAGGAATGAACTGCAACTTTGGCAAAACAAGGAGCACCAATGAAAAGGGTGTTTACAGCATCGTGTTTGCCTTTACGGAAGAAAGGGCAGGCATTTATGCTGCCCATGCTGCCATTAGCATAGCCGATGCGCTGGCCAAATCATTTGATTATGATCTGCAGGCCGATATCGATGCCCTTAAGAAAATTTCTTTGGAAGATGGCCTTGGACCAAGTACCACGGCCATTGTCAATGCAGCCATGGCAAGGGGTATTCCTGTGATGAGGCTCGATAAAGGTTCATTTGTACAATTGGGTTATGGCAATGTCCAGCGTAGGATAGAGGCAAGTATCACCGATCACACCGGAAATATTGCGGTGGATATTGCCTGCGATAAAGAAAAAACAAAATCGATACTTAGAAATGCTTCTATACCCGTGCCTGAGGGTGATATCATCACCGACAGGGAAGAATTGATGGAAGTGGTCGAAGATATTGGTTTCCCTTTGGCCATCAAACCCCATAACGGCAACCAGGGGAAAGGAGTATCGCTTAACCTGAGAACCATGGAAGAGGTGCTGGAAGGATTCATTAAAGCGAAGAGTTATTCCAATGAGGTGATTGTTGAAAGATACTTCGAAGGCAAAGATTTCAGGCTCTTGGTAGTAAACTATCAATTCGTCGCTGCTGCCGAAAGAACACCGGCCATGGTTACCGGCAATGGATTTTCAAACATCCGTGAACTGGTGGATATGGCCAATTTGAATCCCTCAAGAGGCGATCATCACGACAATATTCTTACACGCATAACAATTGACAAGCATACCGAAGAATTCCTCCAATTCCAGAACCGGAGCCTGGAGGATATACCTCGCAAAGGAGAAATCATCTATCTAAAAAGAACAGCTAACCTGAGTACAGGGGGAACATCAGAAGATGTAACCGATCATGTTCATCCTGAAATTATTTCCCTGGCCGAAAGGACGGCCCGTACCATAGGACTGGATATCTGTGGCATCGACTTTATCTGTGAAGATATTTCCAAACCATTAAAGGCAGGCAAAGGGGTGGTTATAGAGGTGAATGCAGCGCCTGGTTTAAGGATGCATACCAATCCTTTTAAAGGAAACCCCAGGCCTGTGGGGGAAGCCATCGTAGCTATGCTTTTCCATAAGAACAACAATGGCAGGATCCCTATTGTGGCTATTACGGGGACCAATGGTAAAACCACCACGGCAAGGCTGATCGCCCACATTGCCCAAACGGCAGGTTTTACCGTTGGATACACTTCAACAACGGGTGTTTATATCAACGGGGAAACCATTGAAGAAGGCGATTGTACAGGACCGGTAAGTTCCGCAAAGGTGTTAAGAGACCCCACGGTTAACTTTGCCGTGCTGGAATGTGCCCGAGGTGGAATGCTAAGGGCAGGTCTTGCTTTTGATGAGTGCGATGTGGGCATTGTGACCAATGTGGCCGAAGATCACCTGGATTTAAAAGATATTCATACGGTTGAAGATATGGCCCGGGTAAAGGCAGTGATACCCGAACTGGTCAGTAAAGACGGAATGGCCATCCTGAATGAAAACAATGAACATACCTACCGGATGAAAGACCGGCTCAAATGTAACGTTGCCCTGTTTAGCATCAATTCCTACAGCCCGCGAATCAAAGAACACATGAAAAACGGGGGTATTGCAGCCGTTTACCGAGATGGGGAGATCATTCTTTACAAGGGCAACAGCGTGGTGATGAGCGAAAATGTGGAAAACATACCGGCAGCTTTTGGAGGAAAAGCCCTTTTTATGGTCGAAAACATCATGGCGGCTATTTTGGCAGGTTATGCAAAGTTTATCAACATTAAATTCATCTCCCAGGCGCTACAATCTTTCGCGCCATCCTTCGAAAATATGCCGGGCAGAATGAACTATATGGAGTTCAGGAATTTCAGCTTCTTACTCGATTATGCCCATAACTTCCATGGCCTGTCAGCCTTGGGCGACTTTATCCGCGAACACAATGCCGTTCAGAAGGTGGGAATTGTAACGGCTGTTGGCGACAGAAGGGACATCGACATTTTCAATATGGGAAAAGCATCCGCTGACCTGTTCGATAAAGTGATCATCCGTATTGATGAAGATACCCGGGGCAGAAACGAGAATGAAATTGTTGAACTGATTTATTCAGGAATAGCAGCTTCAGACCGAAAAGTTTCAGTAGAAATTATTAAAAATGAGTTCGAAGCCATCCGTCACGCACTGTTTACTGCCATCCCAGGATCGCTCATTGTTCTTCTTTCCGAAAATATCAAGGAGGCCTATGAATATGTAAAGGCCAATGCACCCCAGGAAAAAGAAGAACAAGAATTAATGTTGGATGACCAGGCAACCGATGAACGAGAGTTCAACTTTTAAATTACTCAGATATGAAAACACCAAAAGGGAAATTAATCCCGATAGGAGGTAATGAAGCAAGAAAAACAGAACAAAATGAAGATTCAGAACAAAAGTTTGATTTTAAGCATGGTGTGCTGGAGGAAGTAATCAAAGAGATGAAGGGAGAAAAACCCCGCATCGTATTACTTCCTTTGGCCAGCCAGCACCAGGAAGAGTTTGAGGAATTGTATAAAAATGCATTCAAAAAGCTGGGCCACGATATCGAAGTATTGATCATCCATGGAAAGAAAGATGCCGACAAGGAAGAGAATTTGGAAGTTTTGCGTCAGGCCGACGGGGTATTTATCACCGGGGGAGATCAGTCCCGTTTGATACAACGCCTTGAAGACACGGAATTTATGGAAATATTGAGGGACAGATATTTCAACGATGATTTTGTGATCGCCGGTACCAGTGCAGGGGCCATGGTAATGTCAGAATTCATGATCCATGGGGGCAAAAGCGAAGAAGCCATCATAAAAGGAATTACCAAGATAGCAGATGGCTTTGGCTTTTTACCGGGAACGATCATTGACACCCATTTTTTGAGCAGGGGGAGATTTTCCCGTTTGACAGAAGCTCTGTTACTAAAAAGAGACACCATTGGCATCGGCCTTTGCGAGGATACAGCTGTGGTAATTACAAAAGGTCATGAGTTAAGGGCCATTGGTTCAGGAACGGTTACAATCATTGAAGGGGAACATATTGAAAATACCAATTATGAGGAAATTGAGGACCGGGATCCTATCTATATTGACAACCTCAAGGTTCACATATTATCCAAAGGATCTGGCTTTGATTTAAACAAAAAAGAATTTAAGGTCCTTCGAAAACGCAAAAAATAAGACCACCAAACACCATGGGATGGATGGGTTCTAAAAAACTGGTTCATCCCATCTTTTATGAGTAAGAAGCCGTAGTCACTAATTGGTAGTAGTTGTGGGCTTGGGGGACTACTTGCGACAAGAGGGAGATCTAACCTGACCCCTTCACTGACAATCTCATGTCATCTTCTCATTTACCGTTTGACTTCTCCATGCCCCATGCCAATTAACTTTCACCCCTTTTCCCTGGCAAAGCAGGCAGCTCCTACAGCCCCTGCAAGATCGCCATATTCAGCTTTTACGATCTGGACCCTGTTGCCCCCGGTTCTCCATTCATAATTGCCTAAGAAGCCTTGTAATGGGATAAATAAGTCTTTCCCGGCTTCTGTAATACCCCCACCAAGAATAATTGCCTCAGGGGAAAGGATATTGGTCAGGGAAGCCAGTGCAATGGCCAGTTTTTTGACTGAAGTCAGCCAAACCACCGTGGCAAAGTTATCCCCTTGACGATAGGCTTCCAGCAACTGACCGGTGGAGGTGTATAACCCGTTACTTCTCTTTTGGATGGTACAGTTGCCAATAGCATCTTCAAGGCTGCCCGGGATGCCTGTCACATCAGGTTCTCCATCACTGTCTACAACCATGTGGCCGATATGGCCGGCCTTGTTAAAAGCACCCTGGTAGGGTTTTCCGTCAATTAGAACAGCACCCCCAACACCGGTTCCCAGGGTAAGCATGATCACGTTCTTTTTATCTTTGGCAGCCCCATAGCGCGCCTCGGCCATCATGGCTGCAACGGCATCGTTTAACACATAGGTTTTGGTTTCCAGGAAGTCAGTCCAGATAAAATTCTCCAGCCCATACAACCTGCCCGGCATATAGGCAATGGCCGTATTTTCCATATTGGGCAGTCCGGGTGCCGAGATGCCCACAGGCGCATCATAGCATTGCAGTTTATTTTGTATTTCCTTTAAAGCAACTGCAACATCATTTTTCCATACACCTTCTCTCTCATCGATGGTTGGATGATAATGATGGTGCAGCGGATGGCCCGTTTCATCAATGGCGACTGCTTTTATGCGGGTTCCTCCAAGATCAATTCCTATCGCTACGTTTGACATATTATATTTAGTTAGAAGTTAGTTTGTTTCAATTAAATCTGGCCTTCACTGATGCTCCATCCCCCGTCCACAGCAATTACCTGCCCGGTGGTAAACCTTGATTGGTCGCTCATAAAATAAACGGCCAGTCCGTCCAGATCAGAAGGCTGGCCCATGCGTCCACCGTCCAAAGGCTGCTTGGTTTTGATAAACGACTGTATATTTACATCCTTTACAGCCCTTGCAGACATGGGTGTTTCAACCAGAGAGGGGACAATAACATTTATCCTGATATTGTTTTTTGCATAATAGGAAGCGATGGAACGGGAGAAGCCGATCACGGCAGCTTTGGCAGCCGCATAGGCATGAGTGGCAAAATAATGAGGGGAAGGTGAAGAGCCAAGGATAGATCCCTGGTTAAGGATGGTGCCTTCACGATCCTGGGCCAAAAATTGTTTGACGGCCGCCTGGTTGGAAAGCATCGTGGAGGTAAGATTCAGTTCAAGGGTTTTATTCCAGCCTTCCAGGGTCAGCTCGTGCAAAGGGCCATCGCCCATTTTTCTTCCACTGCCCCCGGCCACATGGTAAAGGCCATCAAAACTTCCAAAGCGGCTCATGCAAAGTTCAATGGCATCCATCGCCGTTGAAGGTCTGATAGCATCACCCACCATGCTTTCTGCCTTGTCTCCCAATATGATTTTAGCGTTGGCAGCGCTTTCCTCATGCCGGCCCACCACCACGACATGCGCCCCGCTTTCAACAAAAGCTTTGGCAGCCGACAAGCCCATCCCGGTAGTTCCTCCTATGATGACAATATTTTTATGGGCCAATGATTTTTCTGACATCTCAAATTAGGTTAATTGTTTATTCAAGCAACTGGCTCCTGGCAATACCACTCAACTAACCTTACCTTTGATCGGAGTATTTCCAGCCAGTAGCTTACCGCAAGCAGCTTTTTTCATTATTATTCTGCAATGTCCTGCCAGTGCTACCTCTCCCCGTTAAATTCCTTTACCGCTTTTACCATTGCCACTATATTTTCTACAGGCACATTGGCCTGGATGTTATGCACGGTGTTGAATACAAATCCCCCGCCAGAGGCAAATATGTCACATAGCCTGAGCACTTCTTCCCTCACCTTTTCCGCTGAAGCATAAGGTAAGGTGACCTGGGTGTCGATACCTCCTCCCCAAAAGACCAGTTGTTTGCCATAAGTGTTTTTCAGATGAACAGGATCCATCCCTTTGGCATTTACCTGAACAGGATTGATAATATCAAAGCCTGCTTCAATAAACCTTGACATGAAAGGTTCGATAGCGCCACACGAGTGCTTAAAGGTTTTCCATGAAGTGTGGGCATGCACCCACCCGTTGATTCTTTTGTAATAGGGCATCCACAATTCATCAAACTGTTCGGGAGAACAAAACGTGGAGTCCTGGGTGCCAAAGTCTGTTCCGCAGATATAAACCACATCAATATTTTTGCCAATGGCCTCATGCAGGCGATGGAAATTCTCAAGGGCAATTTCCGACTGGTAGTCAAAGATCCGTTTAATGTAATCCGGACGCATGACAATGCTCATATACCATTCGGTAATATCCCTGATGCCTTTTGGCTCTTTTAATTTCATCCCCGGGATATGGGCAATATCTCCCAAAGCGGTGCCTCCTAAACTTGCTATTACAGCCTTTCCCGTTGCGCTGGCCTGATGGGTAGCCTTTTGCCAGTATTCAATATCATCATCTGAGATCAGTCCATACTCTTCAAGGTTATCCAACGGATCAAGCTCTTCCTCCACGATGGGCTTTTGACGGATAATGGCATCAAAGAAAAAACTGTTTTTAGGCATACGTGCCGAGGGCTCCACGGAGAGATCGCCCTGGGGGTGCATCAGTACATCCCCATCTTTATTGGTGGTAGTGTTAAATCCAACAGGAACGAGCACTACCTGGTGCCATGGGGTTTTATATTCCTTGAGAGGCTCATGGTTATAGAATCCAAAAGAGTTGTTTTTGCCCCGGGCAGCCACTACATCCACCCCCATCAAATCCATCAGTTCCGCATCCACCTCTCCCAGCATCTGGTAAGGATCAGTGACACGCACCGGCCTGTTTTCCAAACCGTAATATTTCCTAAGGTTTTCAACCGACCGAACGTGAATACCAGTAACGGAAGTAGCGCCAAAATCCACTACCACGCGATCAGGAGACTGGTGGTTGATCGTTTTGAGAAAACGTTCTTTTGAATTCATTTTTTTCATATAATTTAAATCAACGTTTAGGGCATGGCAGGCAGTTGCCAACCCTCGCGATAGGTATGTTGGATATACCCGGCGGCAGCCTCCTGGGCATTGAATGTGGCATACTGTGTATTGAAATGCGGATGCCCGTCAATGACTTTAAACTCATCAGAGGTGACAATCTTCAATTCTTCCGATGGTGAAATGTTGGTAAAGCGCATATTTTCCCCATCCCATTTGAGGGTCTTGTTCAGACTCTGCAGCCGGATGGCCAGTACGCCCAGCAGTACCATTTCGTTGAACGGACCTGAATAGCCAAAATGGGAAGTACCTTCCACCCGGTTTTCGGGGCTTTCCTTGCAGGCCCTGATCCAGTCCTGTTCATGGGGACCGTCGACATAACCTATTGCCCCGGGAACCCTTCGAAGGTAAGGAGTCACCTTTGGAACCCTTCCCGAAAGCAGTCGGGCGTTAAATCCTCCGCAACCGGTGATCATGGTATCTTTGGCACCCACAAATATTAATCCCCCCAGTCCGTCGGCCATCAGGTTTTCACCTTCAGGCAAAAGGTCCGGCCTGCGCGGCAGGATTCCCCCGTCATACCACATCACCTTTACCGGGGGCATCTTTTGGGTCTTCACATCAGGGCGGGCCGGAAAGTCAAACTCTACCGTTTCAGACTGAGGAGCGCTTTCCGTATTCACCTGGGTAGAGCTGCCACTTACCTTTTCAGGATAACCCAATTTCAATGACTGGTATACCGGATCGAGCACGTGGCAGGCCATATCGCCAAAAGCGCCAGTGCCAAAATCCCACCATCCCCTCCAGTTCCAGGGGGTATAAATCTCATGGTAAGGACGCATGGGGGCTGTGCCGATAAACAAGTCCCAGTTCAGGGTATCGGGAGGGGTCATCTTCTGGGCAGGCCTTTGCAGCCCCTGAGGCCAGATAGGCCTGTCGGTCCAGGCGTGTACTTCTTTCACCTCTCCAATCTCGCCATTCCATATCCATTCACATACCTGGCGAACCCCGTCACCCGAGTTTCCCTGGTTGCCCATTTGGGTGGCTACCTTATGCTTGGCGGCCAGTTTGGTCAACAAGCGCGATTCATAGATAGAATGGGTTAGGGGCTTTTGGCAGTAAACATGTTTGCCCATAGAAAGGGCCGTGGCCGCAATAATGGCGTGGGAATGATCCGCCGTGGCTACCATTACCCCGTCAATATCTTTACCCATTTCATCAAACATCCTGCGCCAATCCCAGTAACGCTTTGCTTTGGGAAATTCATTAAAGCACTTGTCGGCATATTTCCAGTCGACATCACACAGGCCAATAATATTTTCCGTGTTCATGCCCACCAGGTTGGGATGGCCTTTGCCACCAATACCCACACCTGCGATATTCATCTTGTCGCTGGGAGCGCGGTGTCCAAGACCACTTACTGTCATACTGGGCACTATGGTAATTCCTGCAGTTGCTATGGCGGCATTTTTCAGGAAATCTCTTCTTGAATGATTAAGCTTTAACATGGCAGTCCGGATTTAAATTTCCTTGATCTTCACATTACGGTACCACACCTTTGTTCCATGGTTCTGCAAGGAGATATGGCCTTCATCATATTTGCCGTAATCAGGATAATCGGCCCATTTACCACTTTCGCGCAGCTTTTTCCATTCATCGGAATACTTCTCATATTCAGCAGTTACCACCCCATTCAGTATTTGGGTGACATGGTTCCCATTGACTACCAGTAGCATGCGGTTCCATTCTCCTAGCGGCTTGGCAGCTTTTGCCTTGGGAGGATACATGGCATAATTAGCCCCGCATTTCTGCCAGTCTTCCAGCTTACCGGGCCAGTTATCCTCATCGATCACCTGAAATTCAGGACCTGTTTCATAAGGGAACTTATATATGGTATCTTCCTTTACCTGGAAGATGACCCCGCTGTTGGCCCCGCTGGTGAGTTTAAATTCTGAAGTAAAGGCAAAATTCTTGTAAGTCTTGTCGGTTATAATATCCTGGCTCTCCTGTCTTCCTTCAGTAGTCATGGTAAGGGCATTGTCCTCAATGATCCAGCTGTCAGGGACGCCTTTCATGTTGTAGCCATGCCAGCCGGTAAAATCCTTTCCATCAAAAAGCAGTTGCCAGCCCTCTTTCTTTTCATCATCCGATAAGGTGTTGATCGCCGTGTTTTTATCCACATCAGCATAAAGGGTCATGGGTTTTTGATCCTTTTCTTTCACTTTTGCATTGTTATTACAAGCGAAGGCAAAAAGAACAGTCATCATTAAAATGAAGGTTTTCGTTAAGTTTTTCATTGTCTTAGTTATTTAAGTTTAGTAATCCATTCTTTATTTTTTAACTATCCTGGCCACATATCCTCCCCCGGGAGCCAGGTGAATGGTAAGGGGCGACAAAGCAGTAACCTCGGCTTTTTTTATTGCATAATCCTGGGGGTTGCGCTCTGCATTAATCCCATCAGAAGCTGTTTCCATGAAATACGTGCCTTCACCCAAAAAGTCGGGGGTCAGGGTAAAGTCCTGGGCCTGCCATGCATTTATGGCCCCGATAAACCACTGATCGCCATTACGGCGTGCCTCCAGGATATAGTTTCCCAACTCGGCTTTCAGAATACGGGTTTCATCCCACACGGTGGGTATCTTGCCCAAAAAAGTCATCAGTTCCGGCTCTCGTACAGCATCCGACAGATTGCCTGAGAACAGTTGCAAGGGACTTTCATAGATCATAAACATGGCCATCTGGTGCATGGTGGTGCCCTGGGCAATTACCTTTTCCATGCCCATCTTGACGGGATACGCTTTGGAAGCATTCTGAAGCATTCCCGGCTCATAATCCATGGGCCCTCCTGTCATCCGGATAAATGGCAAGAGCAGGTCGTGCTGGGGATTTGCCTTTGAGGACCATGCATTGTACTCCGACCCCAAAACTCCTTCACGGGCCAGCATATTGGGGTAAGTCCTTGAAAATCCCGCGGGCTTGGGAGCCCCGTGAATCATGCACATCAGCTTATTTTTGGCGCACTCCCTGGCAAAGCGATGGTAAAAGTTAACGGCCAACTGGTCATCACGGTCAATAAAATCAGTCATGACGATCTTGATGTCCCACTGTTTAAACTTTTCCAAGGCTTCATTCATTTGCCGGTCCATGGTAAGGGCCTCGGTCCAGAGAATCAGCCCGATTCCATTATCTTTGGCATAACGGGTTATCTCTTCCATATCCATTCCAGGGGTGATTTTGAAAAGATCACCCGGATCCGACCACCCGGCATCCAGCATGACATATTGAAATCCAAAGCGACGGGCAAAATCAATGTAATACTTATAGGTAGCCGTATTCAGCCCGGCTTTAAAGTCTACCCCGTAAAGGTTAAGATTAGTGATCCACTCTTCGGTGCTCTTACCCGGTTTTATCCATTGCGTATCTGTAAAAGAGGGATCAGGAGCAAGGCGGTAAACCAGGTCATTGACCAAAATATCAGCATCCGTTGGGGCAATCATCATTACCCTCCACGGAAAATGACGTGTACCATTGGTTATGGCAATATAGGGGGCACGTTCAGTTACCAGCTTTTGTTTGAATTCACTCCCTCCAACCCTTTCATTCAAGGGATAAGGGGCATAGCGGCCCTGCAACCCCCTGCCTTTTCCCTTTTCAAGGAACATACCCGGGTAATCTTCCAAATCAGATTCAGTAATGATAATCTTGGGCATATGCTTAGTGCTTACCAGGACTGGCGAAAAGGCAAACATTTCTTTGGGCAGGGTGTCTATAGAGGCTTTGGTATAATTCTCTTCAAAAGCAGTATGAAACCTGTCGGCATCGGCACGCTTGGAAACCTGGGGATAATATATAAGCGTTGAATCGGGCAAATTAAACTGGGCCAGTTCATTCATTACTGTCAGCTTCCCCGGTTTGGAGGCGGCAAAACGATAAGCCACCCCGTCATCATAAGCCCTAAAGTGCAACTCAAACTGATTCTTTAGCTTTAACACCAGTTCATTGTAATGATCCGGTATTACAGCCCTTTTTTCTTTCACAACAGGGAGTATCTCCCGTGTGACAGAGTTCATTGTGCTTAGAATAACCCGGGCATTTAAACCAATATCTTGACCCTCCTCCAGGGTCATTGAAATCTCAGAAGGAAGAATAATCGGCTTGTTGTCGTAAGTCACCGTGTAGCTGATATTTTCAGCAACGTTTACCTTAACATGAATATGCTGATCTGGAGAGATCACCTCATAATTCTTTGCCGATCCCTTTAGGGGAAATGACCCGAAAAGAGCAGAAACAATCAGCAGCAGAAGTGTCCAGTTCTTTTTCATCTCAAAAGCAGTTTAGTGATAAAGGCTATTATTGGTTTAGTTATGCCAAATTAGTTAATTAAGTTGATAATCCCATTATCTATCTGGTGAAAGGTTTATAAATCCAACTTCTTGCTCAAATTCTGCATTCTTCAATCCGTCAGCTGAAGCCGAGGGCAAAGGATACTGCTCTGTTGAAGCAAATGATCGTTAAGAACATTAAAGTCGTTAAGGATCATAAGGCCTTAAGAAACCATTTCTCATTTTCTCAATTTCTCAATTTCTCATTTCCAATCTCCAAACTCACGTAACTACCGGATAAGGAAAAACAGACGTAAGGCTGATGCGTCGTCCTTCTTTTTGTGACTTTCTGGCCGCTTCAATAATTTCGAGCACATGCAATGAATGCTCTGCATTGATGAGCGGCTCATTTCCTTTCACAAGACTTTCACTGATGACCGAAGCCCCTTCCTGCCAAACGTAAGAGCCGGCGTCGGTAGCAAAGCGCTGGGGTTTTTCATGATCTGTAGTTGCCATTTCAACGGCAAAAGGCATCCAGTCATAACCGATCAGGTGCATGGCTCCCTTGGTTCCTACCAGTGAAATGGTGGGTTTGTCCTGCCCGGTGCCTTCATGACCATAAGGATCAAAATAGTTGAACCCGCACATCACATGCGAGATGGCCCCGCTGCCATGTTCCATCAAAACGCTGGCATTGTCCTCCGCTTCCACCTTTATCTTTCCCTTGTCATCCACCGTGCGTTCGGAAGTCAGGATGTTGGTCATGGCCATTACAGATTTAACAGGTCCCAAAAGTCCCGACAGGGTGGTCAGGTTATATACCCCTAAATCGGGAAGGCTGCCTCCCCCTTCTTCATAGAAAAAGGCAGACCACGAGGGGCCAAGGTGCCCGTAATGCGCATGGGCGGCAGCCACCTTTCCCAGTTTGCCTTCATTAATCTGACGGGCCATAAAGGCAAACTGTGG
>DATGYU010000384.1:0-6534 GCA_035297625.1 Prolixibacteraceae bacterium | reverse complement strand
AAAGGATACGGTCGTAATTACAACCAGCATCATCACAGAGATCGGATCAAGTAAGATCCCCATGTTGATGTGCAGCGTGTCGGTAAATTTCAGCCAGGTAGTTTCCAAAGGAATAATGCTCTGGAATCCTTCGGCATGATGGCCTCCAAAGAAATACTTCCCGGCAGTGATCAAAGAAAGAGTAAATGAAACTCCCATACCAATTGTTCCCAGTATTCCTGATACAATTGGTTTCCATTTCATTCCCAATAGACCGGTAATCAGAAACATTACCAGCGGAATCAACGGAATTAATATAGTGTAGGCAAATCCTGTCATCGTTCTATAGTTTAATATTTCATTTCATTTACGTTTTCAACATCAATGTTCTGCAGATTCCTGTAAATGTTGATGATCAAAGCGATGGCTACCGAGGCTTCGGCGGCTGCTATGCCCACAACAAACAGTGAAAAGAAATGTCCCTGCATCTGGTCTGGATACAGGTATCGGTTGAAAACCAGGAAATTGATATTAACCGAATTCAAGATTAGTTCAATTGACATCAGCATGGTTATCAGGTTTCGGCGAACAATAAATCCGTATACTCCGGCAAAAAACATTAACGTGCTGACCACTAAAAAATGTTCAATAGCTATCCCCTCAATCATATCTCTGAATTTTTATTTTTTTCTTTTTTCGCAACAACGATTGCTGCAATCATAGCTGCCAGCAACAAAATACTGATTAATTCAAAAGGCAATACATAGCCGTTTTTTCCTGTACTCAACAGTTGGGTTCCAACTTCCGCCATATCAACTTTAAGTTCAGGGGTACTGGCTTTAAAAGGATGGGTAAGTAGGGTTGCCAGTACTACGGCACTTCCCGTTACTGCTACTCCAATTCCCATCAATAAATTCACCAATGAAGGACGACTGAAACGATGTGATATGTGATGGGTCAGTAAAATACTGAAAATGATCAATACCACGATACCTCCGGCATAAAGTGTTAACTGCACGGCTGCCATAAACTCGTATTTCAGCAAAAAGTATAATCCTGAGGTGGCTACAAGCACAAACAACAGGTATACTGCGGCTCTCAAAATTCTCCGTGTAGTAACTGACATCACAGAGAAGGTCAGGATAATTCCTGATAACAGGTAAAACATGAATACACTCAGGCTCATTTTTTTGGCTCCTTTTTTAGTGAAGAACCTGGCTGGTTCAATACTTTAGTAAGTTTATGCCGATCGAAAACGGCATGTTCAAATTCCTGCCCGAATGCCAAAGCATCCGATGGGCATGTCTTTACGCACAATCCGCAGAAAGTACACATCGACAAGTGGAAAATATGTTTATCAATCACGCGTTCCATTTTGCCATCTTCATTGGCTACGCGGTCAGTAATAATTTCAATGGAGCCATTGGGGCAGTTCATTTCGCAAATACCGCAACCGGTGCACTTATGCTGGTTATTCTCATCATGAGGCATGATGATTTCCCCCTTAAAACGGGGCTCCATCTTCAAGGTAGCACGGTTCTCCGGATATTGCTGGGTTACAATTGCCCCAGGACTTACAAAGTATTTCCCCGTGACCCGTAACCCGGCCCACAAAGAGGAAATCCCTTTGAATAAATCGATAAAATATTTGGATATGCTGTTCATCGTTTTTTGCTGTTAAGATTAAAAATGCCAGTGCATCAGCACTAAAAATGCCACCAATACGATATTCACCAGGCTGATTGGCATTAAGTATTTCCATTCCAGGGTAAGCAATTGGTCAATACGCAAACGAGGGAATGTCCATTTAAACCACATGATAATATAAATGAGGAAAAATGTCTTGGTAAAGAACCAAATAACAGAAGGAATATAATCCATTACATGGTTAAAGCCTTCCCAGTTACCAATATGCAATGGCATCCATCCTCCCAAAAATACTGTCGCACCAATTGCGGCAACAATAAACATGTTGATATATTCGGCAAGAAAGAAGAAGGCAAATTTGATACCCGAGTACTCTGTATGGAACCCTGCAGTCAATTCTGATTCTGCTTCGGCAAGGTCAAAAGGACCACGGTTAATTTCTGCAGTACTAGCAATCAGGAAGATTACAAATGCAATAAAGGCAGGAATATGCCCTTTAAAAATCCACCATCCATCGGCCTGGCTTTCAATAATGCCTGAAAGCGACATTGTACCTGCAAATACTACTACTGCAAGCAATGAAAGACCTACTGAAAGCTCGTAACTTACAATCTGTGCTCCGCTTCGCATGGCACCAATCAATGAATATTTACTGTTGGATGACCATCCTGCTATCAGAATACCAACAACTCCTAAAGAAGAAACGGCCATTACGTAAAATACGCCAATGTTAAAATCCAATACATGCAATCCTTTGGCAAATGGAACTGCTCCCATGGCCATGAACGATGCAATGATCACGATGAAAGGGGCCAACAGGAAAAGCAGCTGATCTGCCTTACGGATTGGAATCAACTCTTTCATCAACAGTTTTATAAGGTCGGCAATGGTTTGCAACAAACCCCATTTACCTACACGGTTAGGACCTACACGGTTTTGTATAATGGCGCATACTTTACGTTCCAGGTAAACCAGGAAAAGACCCAGCAGCGCATAAAAAGCAAGGAATACAATTCCTATTAGCACCAACTCACTCAAAATGGCCAGTCCCGGGCTCATCCAACTTCTCAAAGCCGCATCTATTGAACCGGTAAGGGTCGAAAAATCATATATATTTGAAGACATATTTGTGTGCTTTTATCTGTCAATATCTGGAATAACAAGGTCAAGAGAACCACTCACGGCGATCAGGTCGGCAATCTTACCCCCTGAAGCCAGTTCGTTCATAATAAACAGGTTGCTGAAGTTGGGAGAACGGAATTTAATCCTATAAGGTGTTTTATTTCCATCGCTCACAATATAGACAGCCAATTCGCCACGTGCAGTTTCAACCCTTTTGAAATATTCTCCAACAGGCAGTTTAATGATCGGCTTCATCTTGGCCGTATAATCGCCTGCAGGGATGTTATCAACGAGTTGTTCAAGAATCTTGAGCGATTCCCACATTTCTGCCATACGCACCTCGTAACGGGCAAACGTATCACATCCGGTCTTCAGTATTTCGTTGAATTCAACTTTGCCATAAGCGCTGTATGGGGCAATCTTACGAATATCGCACGCAACATTTGATCCGCGTGCCGATGGTCCGGTAACGCCATAGGCTATTGCCTTCTCAGCGCTCATATAACCGATTCCCTTGGCTCTTTCATGGAAAATAACATTGCCTGTCAGCAACTGATCGTATTCTGGCAATTTCTTCCTGAAATAGGTGATGAATTCTTTGATCCTATTCTGGAAATTGGGGTGTACATCATGCATCAATCCCCCAGGGGTATTGAAACTATGCAACAACCTTGACCCGAATGATTCCTCAAATATATCAAGGATCATTTCCCGGTCGCGAAGACCATAGAAAAAGGCGGTCAATGCGCCAAGATCCATTCCAAAAGCACACCACCACAACTGATGAGAAGCTATTCTGTTTAGTTCGTCCAAAATGGTACGAATGTATTTCACCCGTTCAGGAACTTCAACCTGTAAGGCTTCCTCAACACAAAGACATACTGCTTCATTGTTAATATGCGCCGACAGATAGTCCATCCTGTCGGTTAGGTGGATAATCTGCTGGTAGGTATCAGCTTCACACATCTTTTCAATGCCCCTGTGGATATATCCGATATGTGGGATCAAATAAGATACGGTTTCACCTTTAAGGCAAACTTCAAACCTCAAAACTCCGTGAGTTGAAGGATGCTGGGGACCCATATTGACAATGTAGTCCTCATTCTCCTTTACAATCACATCTTTAATTATCTCTTCACTCATAGGTCGGGTTTTAACGTTCAATGATATTTATTTCATCGCGGAAGTCTTTGCGAAGCGGATACCCGTAATCATCTTCCAGGAACAATCTTTTCATGTTGGGATGATTATTAAAGCGGATACCAAATAAATCGAATACTTCACGTTCATGGAATTCAGCAGTAACCCATACAGACGATACACTGTCAACTGACGGAGTTTCTCTGTCGGTCAACACTACCTTCAATACCAGTAATTGTCTGTATTTGGTAGAATCCAAATGATAAACCACTGTCATATTCTTTACAAAGTCGACAGCAGTTAAACTAATAAGGTAATCATAAGCGGTTTCCTTGTTAGTTTTTAATTCTTCTGCCAGTGCCAGTATTTTATCTGCCGGCACAATTGCTTCCAAAAGTTGTGTTCCTTCAGGAAATGTAGCCTCTGGAACAACTTTCAGGATCAATTCGGTTAATTCTTGTTTATTCAGCATGGTATTTTCTATTATAGCAGTTTGTCCGTTTCGTTATCCTGTTCTGCGATTGATTCTCCTTTAATTTTCCTTTGGAGCTGCATCACACCATAAAGCAAGGCCTCGGGGCGGGGTGGGCATCCGGGAATATAAACGTCGACAGGGATAACATGATCCACACCACGAACCACTGAATAGGAATTGTAAAAGAAAGGTCCTCCCGATACGGCGCAGGCCCCCATGGCAATTACATATTTCGGATCAGGCATTTGATCATATAAACGCTTTAATACAGGAACCATTTTGTGTACGATGGTACCTGCCACTACAATGACGTCAGCTTGCCTTGGCGAAGCACGGTATACTTCAATCCCAAAGCGGGCAAAATCGTGACGTGATGCTCCGGCTGCCATCATCTCAATACCACAGCAGCTGGTCGCAAATGTCAACGGCCAGATCGAATTCGACCGGCCCCAGTTGAGTAAACTATCGATGCTGGTCAGAAACACATTTCCGCCAGTCTTCTTTAGAAGTTCCAACGACTCATTATCGTTGAAATCATCATATGCCATTGATTTTATTTCTATACCCATTTCAATGCTCCTTTTTTCCATGCGTACAATAGTCCAAGACCAAGTACAAAGAAGAAAATAATAATTTCAATAAAAGCTCTCATACCTATCTGGCGCATTACCACTCCCCAGGGAAACAGGAATACAGTTTCCACGTCGAAAATCAGATAGATGATTGCAAACAGATAATAACCTACATTGAATTGAATCCAGGCGGGGCCTTCCGAAGGGATACCGCACTCATAGGGTTCAATTTTTGCCGGGTTAAATGACTTTGGCGCAGCCAATGTAGCGAAGATAATCGCCCCTCCTACTAGTACGAGGGCAATGATAAAAAACAGAATCAGTGATTCACTTGCCATAGTATTTAATATATAGATAACTAAGTCTTTATTTTGACGGTTGCAAAAGTAATGCTTTCGGCAAAAGTTGAAACTAAAACTCGAAAAAAGTTCACAACTTCATGTAAAAAAGATTTTTCGAATAAAAAGTTAAAGGAGTTGACAGTACTTTATCCCTCCAAATTATAAAATAAATAGTCTGTAACAAACAGGTAAACAGGATGTAAGGTGTGTGAGTAGTAGTTTGATGCCAATTTATAATCATTCCATATTGTACATCTCCTCTCCGGGAAACAAGGTATTTTATTGAATGAATTCTTCCTTATTACTGAAGATAAATTCTTTGGAATTATTCATAAAACTCAAATGAAGGTCGATTATTGCATATGAAACCCGGTATTCTTTAATTTTCTAAGACAAAAAAACTATTCTATTTGACCATGGTATAACCCATGCCACAATCACCCAACAAAAACGTCTTTGATTAAGCAATCCTGGACTTAATATAAAGGCAATTAAAGAATGGAAAACTACAATAAAAAAGATCAATGTATATTGATCAAACAAGAGGAGAGGGGACTAAGGCAACCTCCCAATAATTTTATAACGAATGTTGTATATCGTTAATTTTTGTCTATTGGTTTATCAGACTCAATCAACTCTTTTAGTTGATAATAATCACTTAGACGATCATACTTTGTCATCAGATTATAAACCAGCCTGTTCAATTTGATATCCATAGACGAAGTCCTTGCACAAAATACACTAAAAGTTCTTTTAATGTTGGATTTGATATATTCTCCCTCATAGGTATTTCCATCAATCCATTCCTCTATCATTTGCGCCTCATTATAACATTTATTAGAGTCTTTATCAAAATGGTATCCTTTTGATTCAAGTAATTCTAATTTAAGAGAATCTCCTTTGATTAGAATCCAATTCTTATCCGGAAGCAGTTTGGTTTCAACATAAATGCGAAATTTTGGACCATAAATTGTACTTTCTTTTATTGGGAAATCATATTTGTCTAAAAATGAAATTAATGTATCACAATCGTTTTGATTAATTGTTTTTACTATGGAATCATTTGCGGTGGTTTCTTTAATGATGATGTGACTTGTGGAGTTCGTTTTTTCAATCCGAACTGTATACGACTTGCTAAAGGATGGCCAAATTTCCCACTTAAATTTAAAATCCTGGCTATATCCAATATTATTGATCCAAATAAATATAATCAGTAAGATAAATCGCTTTTCCATTGTCAACTTGTTTAATTGCCTAT
>DATGYU010000383.1:0-6448 GCA_035297625.1 Prolixibacteraceae bacterium | reverse complement strand
ATAGGCTCCATGGCATGCTTAAACGAAATATTGTTTTTGGCTTCAACGGCAGCGTTGCCATTCCAGAAGTTAAAGCTACGGGCCGCGGTACCCAAATTGGCATTGTTGTAAATGGTGTTGTTATACATTTGGGTAATACATTTGGCATTGTTCTGGTCGATACCAATCATGCGGTTCTCGAAAGAAAGGTTGTTTCTCAAAATTCTTTTAACCTCGGTGCTCAAATCCAACAGGGTAACGCCTACTTTAAATCCATCACCGTTGCCGGCCTTGTCGAAAGTTCCGGGCTGATAGCCATTCCAGAAAGCCCAGCTGTTTTCAATCACCACGATACCATGATTTTCAAATAAATCGACCCCGTCATCGCTGTTGTTCCACATGCGGCATCCCCGGATGGTGTTGACCCTTGACTGGTTGCTGCTGCGAATGGTGATACCATCGGCGGCATCCCATGGAATATTACCTCCAAAATTGGACATGGGATCTGCATTGCGGTAAAAGTCAGAGTTGACCACCAGGTTATCCCCCGAGTCACTTCCAATGCTTAATCCAAAGCCATTGTCATGTACTTTAATCTGATCAAAGGTGATGTAATTGGAGTTTTCGGCCACGATACCATAATACAGTGCCGTAGAAGTTCTTTGCTGGTAATTGCAAATTTCCAGTCCTTTGATATGCACGTAATCGGCATCGATGTTAATGCCACGGGTGCCTGTATATTCACTGGAAGGGGTTATGACAGGCGTTTCGCCTTCCACCGCCCATATTTTTATTGGATTGCCCGCAGAACCGCTTTTGCCCATTAAGCTCTGGGTAGTGCCATAGCGGTAAGTTCCGCCTTTTAAATAAATGATATCGCCCGGCTGGGCTACCGACCATGCTTTATTCAAAGTAAACCATGGACTGCTGCTGCTTCCGCTTCCCGAATCACTACCGTTGGGCGAGAGGTAATAAGTGGCTGCATTGGCTATAATGGTTGAAAGGATGGTTATAATGGTTAAGGTGGTTCTGGTGGTAAATCTTCTGATAGAATCTCTCATCTTCTTTTGAATAATAATTTTTTGAATAAATCTCCCCGATCATTGTTTCACTCTGCACGTTTTATTCATTGATTATTGATCAAAGTCAATATCGTGAACGCCGTCATCAAACGCTTTTTGTTTTTATTAAGGTGCCAGCTATTTGGCTTTCCATGTTTGATGATGACCTTCTTATAGGCAAAGGAGATACCAAAGGGGATTTCAACAAAAATGGACTCATTCAAAATGAAGGGTAATTGTTTAATTATCAGGAAGGTGAAGGCGGATAAAACAGCGTTATTTTTTTTCATTTTATTTTTACCTACCCCTATGTCAGGTTTTCGCACATCAAAAAACCGCACACTTGTGTGCTTTTACGCACATTTAGAGATTAGAAAAAATCACTTTTAATTAGAAATCGCACAGTTGGAGGGTGAAATTCTTTTTTTTTCAAAGGAAATAGGAAGCAAGGCTAATAGGATTGGGCTGGCTGTTTATAGTTTTCAAAGAAGAAAGGGTAAAATCTTCATATGGAAACCAGAAGTTTACAATTAATAGGAAATACTAAATTATGCGAATCAAGGGTCAAGATGTGAAGGAAAATGAGATGTTCCGGGCCGGTTATTATCCCCCTTGCAAGGCGGATGGATGAATAGGAACAAACACCCTTAAAAGGATAATATCTACTTCCCTTCAAAGAGTGAATCGAGCTGGACCAGGTATGGATATTACACTCTATTTATATACTATTGATATACTAAAATCTTAATTTTAGTATATCAATAGTATATAAATAGTATTTAAGAAACAAACCTGGTCCATCTGTAGGGGTACTTTGTCTAAAGTCAGTTATTAAAACACAGGACCCCGATTAAGTTTTTCGTCAAACCTTTTAACCCTTGATTCGTGTCATTCGGTATCAAACAGGTAGGGACAGAGAAGGGTCACAAAATCATTTGATGTCAATTCCTGATTTTATGAACTGACAGGAATATTACTTTTATCTAGCGGTTAGTTCTATGCCTTCAAAAATATACCTCATATTCAATCTGTTGACATTAAATGTCCTTATTAAACTCATCTTTAGCGCTCTTGATTGAGACACTGTTTCATATTAATTACACGATAGTGCATACAGAAAGAGGCTCGTTGCTTTAAAATTGTAGCTTTAAGCATTCAATGCCCAGGGGTGAATCCGATGTAAAAAATACAACTTTTTTATAGGAGATGATATTCCAGGGCAATTGTCAGTAAAGAACATAAAGCTATTCATGTGATGAAAAGAATTTCCTTGGGTCTTCTGCTTTTAGCAACAACTGTTTTCAGTTCAATAACCGTAGCCCAGAATATAAGTCCTATGCTGGTAGGAACCAACCTTTGGTACACCAATCCGAGTGCCACGGTATGGAATTTAACCAAGCAGTGCGGGATGCAGACCATCCGTATTGGCGGGGCGGAATACGATCGCAATATGCCCAGCAAGCAAACCATATTAAGCTGGGTAAAGCAGGTGCGTGCCATTGGGGCAGAACCCATCGTGCAGGTTTCGGAATATAAATCGGCGGCCGTGGCTGCCGAACTGGTCACTTACCTGAATGTTGAAAATAAGGGAGTCATTGCTCCTGTGAAATACTGGAGCATCGGCAACGAGCCGTGGCTGCAAAACGGGAAACCTGATTTAAGCACCGTTGGTGCCATGGTGGAGAAATACTTCAAACCCATCTCGGAGGCCATGAAAGCAGTAGACCCGACCATCAAGATTTATGGTCCCGACTTTTGCTATTACATCGATCAGGCGATCAATGACCTTTTTGGAGGAAAAAACAATATAGCCGGTAAAATTCCCGGCAAGGAATATTACTACTGCGACGGCATTTCATGGCACACCTATCCCCAGGACGATAACATTGATCTGGCCGTCCAGGGACTGGCCTCTTTTAAATCCTCCATTGTCAAGTGCAAGCAAAAGGTGGATGCCGTTAACCTTGCCCTTGGCCGCACGGGCGATGATGCCCTGGTTTGGGGCATTGGCGAATTCAATGCAAAAGGGGGGCCTGTAGTACATTCTTTTGCCAACGGGTTGATGTTTGGCGGGATACTGGGCCTCTGTATGAAATATGAAGCCAAATACGCGGCCACCTGGAGCATGTTCGAGAGCGGGGGTAACCGGCAGGGAACTGACTTTAGCATGATTGACGGGAACATGACCCCCAGGGCTTCCTACCGGCATATGGAAATGGTGGCCAAATACTTTAAAGGACGGTATGTGGATGGTACTTCTTCCAACAGCGACTTTGTGGTCTATGGCGCTAAAAACGGAGGCCAGACAAGCGTCATGATTATGAATCGCGGTTTTGGATATCCAAAGGAATATACCCTTCATTTAAATAGCGCGGCCGCTACCGGGGCTACGGTAACTTTAAAAGTGGATGCGGACTCTTCGGCTTCCTACAGTGATATGATTTCGGAACGTACTACCCATGTGATTATCTTCAGGGGCGATTCGATCGTGAAAATCAATTATTCGAGTGTTGATTTTGACAAAGGATTGCCGCCCACCATGTCAACCGTAAAGGTGGCTACCCAGCTTCCCGGAGCCCCCACAGGGCTAAAGGGTACTGCACTGTCGCACATGAAGGCCAGCTTAACCTGGACAGATGCTTCCGATAATGAGCTTGGCTTTGTCATAGAACGTGAAATCGGGGGTGTTTTTAAAGCCGTTGGCATGGTTGGAGCCAATGCCATTACTTACAGCGAGACAGGGCTATTGCCTGAAACGGCTTACCGCTACCGCGTGGTGGCTTACAATTCGCTGGGAAAATCGGATTATTCATCCGTTGAAACAGTAACCACGCTGGCACCCCCGGTGCCCAAAGCCTACAACGGGCCGCACGCCATTCCGGGAAAAACAGAAGCAGAGGATTTCGATGTCAATGATGAAGGAGTCAGCTATCATGATACGGATGCTGAAAACAAAGGAGCACAGTACCGCACCACGGGGGTTGATATTGAGAAATCGACCGACACGGGTCTTGGATACAATGTGGCCTATATTGCCGGCGGGGAATGGCTTACCTATCTGGTCGAGTCAGTAACCCCGGGAACGTATGATATTGCCCTACGCACGGCAAGCAATGTTACCTCCACCACCAAGAAGATTGAAGTATTTATCGACAACGTGAAAGCAGGTCAGGTGGTCCCGGCCAACACCGGAGGGTGGCAGGTATGGCAAACCCTTTACATCCCCAACATCGAGATCAAGGATTCACAGCCCAAGCTGGTAAAGCTATTGTTCTCAGGTACGGATTACAACCTTAACTGGATCCAATTTGGGAAAGGACTTAGTACTTCCACTCAGGTAAGTCCCCAGGACAAGGCGCTAAAAGTGTATTTTGATGGAGGTAACCAACAGTTGCATCTTACCAATTCAGGAGAATTAGAACAGGCAACTGTCAGGGTATTCAATACCCTTGGACAACCATTTTATTACAAAGTTCTGCAGATGGCCGGACATTTGACTATTGACACTCACAGCTGGCCCCATGGTATTTATCTGGTCTCCGTGTTCAATGAAAAGGAACATCGTACCATCAAGATGAAAATTAATTAACGGCCATTGAATTGGTTTATTAAATTTTTAGCACCTGGATTTAAATATTTTAACAGCATGGAATCAACAATAAAGAATATCATGGCATGGGTGGATGCCAACATTTCTGCCTATTTGGCCAACCCTGTCGACTACTCGATCTCTGAGGGAAATGTGGCTTTGTGTGTTGTCGAAAAGGACGGAACGGTACATGGGAAAATGTATGGGGAGGATATGATCCGAAAGCGCAATTCTTTTCATTATGCCTGGAAAAAGGCCAGCCAGGTTTGGATTACCGGTATTGACACCGGAGAATTTGAAAGGATGGTCTTCAACAGTGAAATTGATGAATATGCCTATGGGATCAATCGCCCGGATTATGTAGGCTGGATCGGCGGGCAACCCGTTAAACTGGATAACGGGGAAGTGGTAGCCGTTGGATTTAGCGGCTTCAGGGGAGAAACCGATATCCGTATTATTGTAGATGCCCTGCAGCGGATAAGAAACGGACAGGGAAGGTAGGAGAAAGTGGGCAGTGGGCAGTAGGAAGTGGTCAGTGATCAGTGATCAGTGAGTCCAATCCTTCAATCCTTCAATCCTTCAATCTCGTTGAACTTTAAACTTATTTCTCTCTATATTTGGCCATCCTATTTTGCAGAAAAAGAAAGGATCAGAGTTGTTATTTAAGCAATTACGAAGTATGTCCATAACCAGCTTCAGGTATTTATCCATTACTGTCATTCTTTGGCTGCTTGTCATTGGTACTGTCACGGGTCAGAAGTTCAACTTTAAGCATCTGACCACCGGGGAAGGACTATCAAGCAATGAAGTGAGGGCCGTTTTTGAGGACAGCAACGGCTTTGTATGGTTTGCCACTTCCGATGGATTGAACCGCTGGGACGGCTACAAATTTGTGGTCTTTAAAAACTACAACAATGATGAAAACTCCCTGTCCACCAATTCTCTTTTGTGCATTGCCGAAGACGGGGACAAGAATATCTGGATAGGCACCAACCATGGAGGGGTGGTCCGGTACAGCACTGCCGATGAGAAATTCTACCGGTATGCCATGGTGGAAAAGGACCCTTCATCGTTGCCCGGTTCAGTAGTACGCTGTATTTATATCGATTCCAACAAGGCCGTATGGATTGGCACCCATTCGGGGCTTGCCAAATATGAGAAGGGGAAGAACAACTTTAAACAATTCATCTTTTCCAGGGAACCAAATGCCAGGTATGATATCCGTGGCATTTTTCAGCGCAACACCAAAGAGCTGATCATTCAAAGCGATAAAGGCTTTTTTAAGCTGAATCTGGCAACAGAAACCATCGAGCCTATGGAGTTTTATGCACCCGGGCTCAAAAAGGAACTTTTCAGCTATAACAACCCCGTGTGTTTTGATTCGCGTGGCTATCTGTGGATAGGGTCAACATCAGGGCTGTATAAACTGAACCTTTCTACCGGGGAAAGTAAAATATATCAGTTTGACAACACAACGGGGAAAAGCATTAACAGCAATAGTTTCTCTGTCATTTTTGAAGATAGCAAGAGAAATCTATGGATAGGAACAGAAAATAAAGGGGTGAGGCTATACAATCCCGAAACGGATACATTTACTTCCTACTCTTCAGGGCCGGTGAAAAGCAACAGCATTTGCAACAATATTATTTCCAATATCTATGAGGACCATAACGCCAATGTGTGGTTTTCAACGCTGGAGGGAGGGGTAAGCTTTTTCAGCTATAACGATCAGTTTAAATACTATTACAACGATCCGCTAAACGTCAACAGCATCAGCAGCAATAAAGTAGGTGCTTTTTATGAAGATAGGAAAGGAGAT
>DATGYU010000382.1:0-8577 GCA_035297625.1 Prolixibacteraceae bacterium | reverse complement strand
AGCGCTGCATGCCAACGGTGGCAATCTTTACACGCTCCATCCGATCTTTGGTCCCCGAAATATCTTTTATCAGCAATGTTTCTTTCTTCTCTTCTTTCCTTTCTGAAGGAAGTGCAGCTGCCATGGTGCTCATTCCTGCCACACCAAGAGAAACGCCTCCGGCTTTCTTTAGAAAGCTGCGCCGTGAATTAGTTGGATTAGTGCTCATCGTCTATGATTCCTGTTAAGTTTAGTTTTCAAAAATAGACAATAATTTAACTTTCCCTAAATACTTAATAATTGAATTTCTTTTGCTTAAATTTATAAGAACTAAAAAACTATTCCCATGAAAACTAAATCACTTGGTTTTATTGGCGGCGGGAGGATTACAAGGATTTTCCTTCAGGCCTTTGTAAATAAAAAAGCCCTCTTTGAATCCATCTCGGTCTTCGATACCAACATTGAGGCGCTTATTGCTCTTAAGCAAAAGTTTCCATTCATACACATCCTTTCAACACTTCAGGAGGCGGCCCGTAAGGACATCATCTTCCTCGCACTGCATCCTCCGGTGATCATGGAAACTTTGCAATCTATTGCGGCTGAAGTTAATTCTCAAACCGTATTGATATCCCTTGCACCAAAAATTTCCATCGCAAGGATATCTTCGGTAATGCCACAACTTCAGTATATTGTAAGGATGATACCCAATGCGACCTCCATCATCAACCAGGGATACAACCCTGTAAGTTTTGGCCCCAAGGTAAATGAAATTGAGAAATCCTATATCCTTGAGATGATCAACCTTTTGGGCGAATCTGTTGAAACTGCGGAAGATAAGCTGGAAGCCTATGCGCTCATGTCGGCCATGCTGCCTACCTATTTTTGGTTTCAATGGAAGGAGCTGGAAACCATTGGCATTGAATTTGGGCTTACAGAAGCCGAAGTAAAGGAAAGCATCTACGAGACCTTGAACGCTGCCCTGTACACTTTCTACCATTCAGGAATGAAAGCGGAGGAAGTGATGGATCTCATTCCGGTAAAACCTATCGGTGAATACGAATGGCAGATTAAAAATATGTATGACGAAAACCTGAAGGCTCTTTTTGCAAAGATTAAGCCTGAAAAGCTGGTATTAAGTGATATAAACTAAATAATATCGTATTTTCTAATAAAAAAATAGAACGCGGATTTACACGGTTTTAGCGGATTTAAAACTGATTGATGATACTTCGTATCCGGATCTTTAAAACAGGCTGTTAAAAGCTCCTAATCCCTTGAAGCTCTTTTGAATCCGTTTCAATTTATTGAAAGCAAATCCGCTTTAAATCCGCTAAAACCTATTTTATCCGCGTTCTATTTTTCTTTCTTTAATCCTGATTGAAATACGACAACAAAATATTCCGATTACTTAAGTGATTCCATCAATTAGAAAGATGGAATCTTGCTTCTTACAATACCTTGCTGTTAACATCTTACCTTAATGCTGATCGGAACATTTCTTGCCCCCGTGTTACTCGGGGCCAATAGCCAGCAGCATTCTTTTGCATTTACTTGTAACAGTCAGGTTGCAATATTTTCTATTGCTTGCAACTTGTGCTATCTCACCTGATATGCCATCAACGCATTTCCATGCCTGATATAAAGCACTCCATTGGCAATAACAGGATGGGCAAAATGCTCCTTGCTGCCTTTGGTAACTTTGAATTTGCTGGCCACTTCCATCTTTGGCGCGCTGATATTGATCAGGCTGACATTCCCATTGTCATTGTAACAGTACAACTGTCCGTCGGCATAAATTAAAGTTCCAAATAAACCTGCCAGCGCATCCATCACCTTACCGCTGTTTGCATCGATGCATTTGAGCTTATGATCGGCTGATGTACAGAATATACGCTCATCTATTTTCACAAAGCCTCCCATTTTATTCTTAACCTCCGCGTTGGTCCAGCTTTCCTTAACACTTTTGCCATCGGCCGACAATGCCAGCTTATAAGCGCCTTTGCCTTTTTCAACACCCGAAACGCCATAGATATTTCCATCAGCATAAACAGGGGTATTGCAATACTCCCCTTCCCTTTTAACCGAATCTTCTTTATAGGACCACAATAGCGCTCCGGTCTTTGCATCCAAACCCAAAAGATATTCATGAGAAACATTCAACAGAACATTATTCTGCGGAAGCTTTACGATAATGGGAGAACAATAAGAAACAGGATCACCCATTGCCTTTGAAGTCCAGATCACCTTACCGGTTGATTTGTCAAGGGCCACGATATTTGATTCTGCTCCCCCGGGAAAGCAATACACCATATTGCCCTCAACCAATACCGATTCAGAATAGCCAAAATAACTGCCTTTTCCTTTCAGGTCGGCTATCATGTCCACTCCCCACTTTTCTTTGCCTGTAGCGGCTTCAAAACAGGCCACACGGCCCATACCCGAGCAGGCGTAAATCATTCCGTCAGCTACGGTAGGCTGGGAACGTGAGCCGGGAAAACTGGCTGAATAATCCTGGCCCATAAACTCCGGTCCATTGGCCGATTTCCATACCAGGTTGCCTTTCAAATCAAAGGCAAAGACGTAACTCACCCCATCGGTTTCACCATTGACAAACAAACGGTCACCGGTAACAGAAGGCGAACCATAGCCATTGCCCAGCATTTCAGTCTGCCATAGCAGTTGAGGACCTTCGGCAGGCCATGTTTTCAAAAGACCTTTTTCGTTATAAATACCATCACGGTGATCACCTCTCCACTGTACAAGAGATTGACTTTTAGCTACAGAAGCAGTTGATAATAAACAACAAATAGCAATAAAGAATTTCCAGTTTCTCATTAATAGGTTTAATTGATTTGTTATTACTGTACACTATTCTGAAAATGCGCTACAAGGCACAGCCCTTGGCACGAATTCCAAATGCAATAATACCTACAAAAGCGGATATTAATACTTTCAATTATAAAAAACTAATCAAACATCAGGGTTAAAAAAATAATATCCATGAAGGAAGGAATATTTAATAAAGAGGATTTCGATCATAGAAGTTATTGAAAATGGATTATCAACAATTCATAGATTTCAATAAACTTAAATAGCCCGGTTATTGTTTTGTATCCCAGACAATTATTTATTATTCACACATCTTAAAACAGGTAATTATGAAAACAAAAAGTTTATTTCTCACCATGTTAATCCTGGTTTTCTTTTGCGCTGCCGGCGCCTATGCCCAGACTGAAAATGACTATAAAGCTCAGATTGAAAAACGCAACAAGCAAATGACTGAATACATGCTAAAGGGCGATATAGAAAATAACATGAGTTTATATACCAATGATGCCATATCAATGCCCAGCTATGAGCCAATGCACCAGGGTATTGCTGAGATCAGAAAAGCCAATAAGGATATGGTGGCCTCAGGATTTAAATTCAATTCTTTTGAGCCCACTATTGTAAAGGTAATTCCCATGGGTGATTTAATCACGGAGATAGGAACTTACAAAGTAACCATGACCATGCCTGAGTCCAATGAACCGATGAAAGATCAGGGCAAATATCTGACCATCTGGGAAAAGCAGAAAGATGGCGCTCTGAAGATAAAGGTGGAAACATGGAATTCGGATATGGATCCTATGAATATGCTAAAATCATCAAGCAAACAAGCAGATCTGGATAAACGGTAATTGTTTAATGAATTAGCTTCCTTGTCCATAAATGCAATTCGCATTTTTAAGCTGAGCCTAAGTAATTAAAACACCTACTATTTTAGTTACCGTAAAAAATAAAAAACCAACCATAAGTTCTCAAGAATAGTTATCATGAGGAATTGAGGTTGGTTTTTTCCTGTTGAATCCCTTATTATTTAACAAACCTGACTTCCTATGCCAAGTAATAAAGATGTCATCCAATCGCTTCTAAATGAAGCGCACATAACAATCGATGGCAGTGGTGACCACGACCTGCAGGTCAGGAATCCTGCGTTTTACAACCGGATAATTCGTGATGGAGAATTGGGTTTAGGAGAATCATACATGGATGGCTGGTGGGAAGTTAAAAACCTTGATGAGTTCATTTACCGCCTAATTGATGCTTCAATTCACGAAAAAGTGAAGACCTTGAATATGGCATTCCGCATCCTGAAAGCAAAAATAGTCAATGCCGGCAGGTTATCCAAAGCGTATGAGGTTGGCATGGTTCATTATGATCTTGGGAACCATTTGTTTGAAAAGATGCTGGATCAGCGAATGGTCTACTCGTGTGGCTACTGGAAAAATGCCACTACATTGGATCAGGCCCAGGAAGACAAGCTGGATTTAATTTGCCGGAAACTATCCCTCAAGCAGGGCATGAAGGTTTTGGATGTGGGATGTGGCTGGGGAAGCTTCTGCAAATACGCGGCGGAAAATTATGGCGCGGAAGTAGTGGGTGTCACCATTTCCAAAGAACAGGCTGAATTGGCCAGACAGTTATGCAAAGACTTAAAGGTTGACATTCAATTAATGGATTACAGAAAACTCGATCCTCATAAGCAGTTTGACAGGATTGTTTCCGTGGGTATGTTTGAGCATGTAGGTTACAAAAACTATAAGACTTTCATGCAAATGATGCATCGTCTATTAAAAAATGACGGATTATTTTTATTGCATACCATCGGTGCCAATAAGTCGCTTTACACAACTGACGCATGGATTGACAAGTATATTTTTCCCAATTCAATGCTTCCGTCCATTACACAAATCGGTTCATCCATCGAGAAACTATTCGTCATGGAAGACTGGCACAACTTTGGCAACTATTACGATAAAACACTGATGGCCTGGTATGACAATTTTAACCATTCGTGGGAAGAACTGAAATCGGAATATGATGATCGGTTCTACCGGATGTGGAAATACTACCTTCTTTGCTGTGCCGGGGCTTTTAGGGCTCGTAAGAACCAGCTTTGGCAAATAGTGCTGTCCAAACACGGGATAAAAAACGGCTATCTTCCTGTCAGGTAATTGGGAATGTCGTTGTTGTTAAAAACAGGAAAAGAGTTACAAAGTACCTAAGTTACAAAGTGCCAAAGTGAAAGCACTCAGGCACTTTGGTACTTTGGCACTTTGCAACTTTGGTACTTTGCCACTTTATTAACCCATAATTAATAAAGCCGACCTCAGGTTAAAAGATAAACATTTCGAACCTTCAAGACTCCAAATACCCAAGCGCATCCATCAGTTTGCGGTTGATTTGCCTGTTTTGTCCCTGGTATGGATAACAGTGAATATGAATAGCCGGATTGAAATTAAGTTCTATAATGCCATAATTGTCCTCAGACGCTTCCTCAGTAAGGTCGGCAATCATCATGTCCAGCCCGGTAATTTTCACATGAAGCGCTTTGGCAGCCTTTATGGCAATCCGCTTGTACGATTCGGGAATATCATCGGTAAAGTCGATACTGTCGCCACCGGTGCTGATATTGGAATTCTCCCTCAGGTAAACAATTTCACCATCCGCGGGAACAGAGTCGAAAGTAAGATTTTGCCCTTTCAAAAACATGGACTCTGCTTCGCCTAACTGTATCTTTTCAAGGGGCGTACGGTATTTCTTTCCCCGCAACGGATCCTGGTTCTTTATTTCCACCAGTTCCCGGATGGTTGAACTTCCATCTCCTTTTACGTTGGCTGGCACCCGCTGAAGAATGGCTACCACCTCATCTTCAATAATGAAAAAGCGAAACTCCTTACCGGGGATAAACTCTTCAATCAAAATCGTGGAATCATATTCAAAGGCAATATCCACGCCCCGTTGGAAGGCTATCTCATTGTTGTTTTCCTTCAAAATGGTAATGCCTATCCCAAAATTGGTCTGATTGGGTTTGATCACCACGGCCTTTCCTTTCAGAAGGTCAAAATCACTTTTTGCAGCAGCTGCGTCCGTATATTCATTCCCTTTGGGGACCCTCAAACCTTGCTCTGCCAATATCTTTTTGGTAACCAGCTTATTTTCCATGGCCAGTATGGTGGCATAATTGTCAAGCGATGTCTTGGTAGCCTGTTTGACGTACTGGATATTTCCTTCCCTTGAAAGCTTGATAAAATTCTCCTTCCGGTCAAGTATCTCAAAAGCCACCCCTCTCCTAACCGCTTCACGCAATAAGATTTGAGTCGATAATTCCATATCCTTCAATCCTTTAAAGCTATAATTTTTCTCATTGCTTTCTGCCCTATACTGATGGGCCAGTTCCATGTGCCAGGGAATATATCCTGCATCATGAACCCCTTGCAGTATGTCGAAAACTTCCCGTTTCGAAGGGTCTTTAATAAGCATAGCGGCATGTTGCAACGATTGTAGGTATGATTCTTCTGTTATCTCGAGTTTCTGAAATAAACGGATGATCTCATCCATCAAAGTAGCGGCCTCCTGCCAAATAAGGATAGACACATTATTTTTATCGGTAATGGAAGGTCCGGCATTTAATCCGTATAAAGCAACCAACCCATGATACCTGTTAGCCAGCGCCTGCGCCCTGTCATCAAAATCACCAGGCTCTTCTGTTAAAAGGCCATACAAGGCCAGGGCATGCATAAAATGAAGTGCTTCTTTAGTGATCCCGGCTTTTGTCAACGGATTGATATCAACAAATCTTAATTCAATGTAAGCGATATGATCGGGGTTTTTAACGAACTTGGGTCTTACTGAAGTATACAGCTCTTTGGGCGCCAGCAATTTCTCTTCTGCAACCATCTGGTTGACACTGTTCTTGAAATTCTGCACCGAACTGTAATCAGGGTACAATTCTCCCAGATTTTGATAGCCAAAACAGCTGTTGCGTATCGAAAGCCCGGTGATGTTACTGGTGATATTACAAGGCGCCAGCTTACATTTCAATTCCATGGATTCATCCACCACCGGGCTGTAACCGTAAAGTAAAATATAAAGCCATCTGTGGCGCAAAATCTGACGGGTAGTCTTTAAGTAAGCTTCGTCTTTAAATTCATCAAAAGATAGGGTAGATTTACTTTTACGGTATAGTTTTTCAAGCAACTGCTCACTAAACGACAAGTTGAAATGAATGCCCGAGAAGACCAAATTTTTTGCCCCGTATTTCTTTGCAAGGTTTTGCCGGTACTGATGATCTTTAATCCCATCGTTTTCATATCGAGCGATTGGAATAAGGCTTTCATCGGGCAAAACAGGAGGAATGCTTTGTGGCCACAGGTATTCGTCTTTCAATTCAAGGCTTACGATATCATGAATGGTCTCCAAAAAACCGATGGCCTGCCTGATATCGGGCAGCGGTGGTGTAATCATCTCTACCTGGCTTTCCGAAAAGTCTGTTGTGATATAAGGGTGCTTCAGCTTATTGCCAAATATTTCTGGATGAGGAGTTAAGGCCATGTGCCCATATTTATCTACCCGGATATTTTCTTTTTCAATACCGAATAAAGCATCGAGCCAACTATTTCCTTTCAGGCTTTCACTTGCTGATTTAAACAAATCACGTTCCATATCTTTATTGTAGTTGTTTGCTGATAAACGATTTAAAAAGCAACATATAGAGCAATACCAACAATGTTCCCTTGGCCATGCTGCTGATACTGATGCTCCACCAAACCGACGAAAGTTCGTTTTTCCAAAGGCTGATAAATGCCAGGGCCATCGGAATCCTTAACACGGTAAGGGCAATGCCCGTAATGGCGGGAATATTTGTTTTTCCCCATCCAAAGAAAGCGCCCGTAGCAATCAGTTCCATTACCATGAACAATTGTGAAAAACCAAGGATCTTAAGGTATTCCGTCCCCATTGCCACACTTTTGGTGTCACTCAGGAAGATCGAAAACAAGGGCCTTGCAAATAATATCAATATCGCCGAAGTAATGGTTCCCAGGACAAAGGCAAGAAGTATACCACTGCGAAAAGCCTGCCATTGTTTCCGGTAATTGCCTGCGCCATAAGCCTGTCCCGATATAGTCGACAAAGCTGACAGGAACCCTCCGGCTGTCATGTAGGAGATGGCCTCTACCTGTATTCCAATTTTTTGAACAGCAATGGCCGTAGAGCCCCAGTCGCTGATAATGCGGGCCATCCCGATGGCAACGATGGTAAAGGACACCCTTTGAATGGTGGGGCTGATGCCCAGTCGCACCATATCCTTCAGAAGGGAACCGTCAAAAGCGGTTCCAACAGGCTTTAAATTAGCCGTCTTGCTCAATTTAAGATGAAAAAGGATGGTTGCTATCGATTGTGAAGTGATGGTACCAATGGCTGCCCCGTTAATTCCCATTCCAAAGCGGAAAATAAACAGGTAATCCAGCAGTATATTAATGGCAAAAGCCATGGCATTGATTCGAAAGGGCGACTTGCTGTCGCCGGCACCAATGAAGACACTGGTAAAAAACAGGTTCTGAAAGGTAAATGGAATGGCCAGTCCTACCAGTTGAAGAAAGCCGGTAGCCGCCTTTTCTATTGCAGCATTCTTTAGCTGGATAAGTCCTATCAGATGACTTCCCATCAAAAATAAAAAGACATAATAGACCAATGCCATTCCAATTATTGCCAAAATCCCGCTGCGCACGTAGCTGCGGGCCATCTGGGGATTCCCTTTACCAATTGCATGAG
>DATGYU010000381.1:0-3993 GCA_035297625.1 Prolixibacteraceae bacterium | reverse complement strand
TATATTTAAAGCAATCAGCGTTTATCAGTTACATCCGTTTATTCTGTGTTTTTCTTCATTTATTATCTGTGCATATCCGTAGCATTTATTTCAATCCGTGTTCCTTTTTCTTTTATCTGCATTCCTTTTTTCTTTAAATCCGTGTTCCTAATTTGGTTGAAATAATATTCATTTCACTTCTCCATTTGAATCTCGTAGTATTTATTATTTTTGATGCTCTTAATGATTTTACAATCTATTTTTAATCTAATTTTTTTGTATAACCCTTCTAGGGCCTAGTGATACAAACCCGGCTAATCTGACTTCAATGAGTATTCATTCCCTATATCAAAAAATAACCCGTTATTCCATTCAAAGACAGATTATTTACATCATTGCAGGTATCCTGTTCCTTGAGTTTTTCACCATGCTCCTGTTGGATCTGCTTCCCCCTGTACCTTTGGTGATAGCCGCCCTTATTGATAGTGGCACCCTGGCCATTCTCCTTACTCCCATGGTATATTTTGTCATCAAAAAGGATATTAAATATCAAAAGGAACAAAAAAGGATAACCGATGAATTGAAGGAGAACGAATTGCATTTGTTCACCCTGGCCAATACGGGGCATGCTTTGATCTGGACTTCTGACATCGAGAAGACGTTCAACTATTTTAACCTACCCTGGCTTTTTTTTACAGGCCGTCCCCTGGAACAGGAATTGGGTGATGGCTGGCTGAAAGGGATCCATCCGGTTGATTTGCCGCATTTTTTATCCCTGTATGAGAATTCATTTAAAAACCAGGATAAATTCAGTATTGAATTCCGGTTGCTCCATGCAAGCGGCGACTATCGCTGGATCCAGAATGATGCCAGTCCACGCTACAACAGCAAAGGCGAATGCATTGGATACATCGGTCATTGTCTGGATATTTCCGTGCGTAAACAAACAGAAAGCTACAGGGAAGCATCGCGGAAAATTCTGCAAGTCCTCAATGAACCTGGCGAAATCAATCAATTAATCGAACAGGTCACTTCCATTCTGAAACAAGGCACCGGAATCGATGCCATTGGCATTCGTATGCAAAAAGGGGAAGACTTTCCCTTTTTAACCCAGGATGGCTTTGACAATGATTTCCTGCTAACGGAGAATTCGCTGGTAAACCACGATCAGGAAGGCTCGGTCTGTCGCGATCCTTATGGTCAGGTTTGCCTGGCTTGCACCTGTGGCGCAGTGATTATGGGCAGGAATGAAAAATCCTATCCTTTTTCCACCCCGGCAGGCAGCTGGTGGACCAATGAGTCCTCCCAAATCCTGAACATTCCTCCTCAGGAGGATTTACGCTACCAACCCCGCAACCGCTGCATCCATAAAGGCTATGCTTCGTTGGCGCTTATACCCATTCGCGACAAGGATAAGATCGTGGGTCTGATCCAGTTAAATGACCATCGCAAAAGTCGTTTTAATCCTGAGATTATCGGAAAGCTGGAAGAAGTTGCATCCCATATCGGGGGAGCAATCATGCGCAAACATACCGAAGAATTGTTGCGAAAGAAAGATGAGCGTCGGCTATCCATCCTTGAAACGGCCATGGACGGCTTTTGGCTGATGGATAAGGATGGCCATCTGCTGGAAGTGAACGATACCTATTGCCGCATGAGCGGCTATACCGAGCAGGAACTATTGGCAATGAACGTTGCCGACCTGGAGGCCATGGAAACGCAAATGGACATCATCACGCATTTGGAAAAGATCAAAACCTTGGGGGAAGATCGTTTCGAGTCACGGCATCGTCGTAAAGACGGCAGCACCTTTGATATCGAAGTGAGCATCCAGTACCAGCGTGTTGAAGGGGGACAGTATGTCACTTTCCTGCATGACATTACCGAACGCAAAGCCATCGAGGAAGATCTTCGCCAAAGTGAAGAACGCTATAAGTCATTGTTCCAGGGAAATCATTCGGTGATGCTGTTGATAGATCCTGAAACGGGCGCCATCAAAGATGCTAATCCTGCAGCCAGCCAATATTATGGATGGTCCCATGCCGAATTGCAAACCAAAAATATCTCGGAGGTTAATACCCTTTCCCCCATGGAGGTGATTGAAGAGATGCAAAACGCCAAAAATGAAAACCGGAACCAGTTCTTCTTTAAACATCGTTTAGCCAACGGAGAGATAAGGGATGTAGAGGTCTATTCCGCTCCTATTAAGTTCAGTAAATCCGCCCTGTTGTATTCCATTGTACATGATATCACCGAACGTATGCGGGCAGAAAGAGCGCTTCAGGAAAGCGAGGAAAGGGTGAAGTTTAAACTTCAGAGTATCCTCTCACCCGAAGGCAGCATTGCCGACCTTGAACTGAATGATATTATTGATGCTCCCTCGATCCAGAAACTCATGGACAATTTCTATGAACTGGCACAGGTTCCCATGGCCATCATCGATGTAAAGGGTCAGGTACTGGTGGGTGTGGGCTGGCAGGATATCTGCACCAAATTTCACAGGGCCCACCCCAAGGCATGCACCAATTGTCTGGAAAGCGACATTCAACTCACCCAAGGGATCCGGGAAGGTGAATTTAAGTTATACAAGTGTAAAAACAACATGTGGGATATTGCTACCCCGATCATTATCGGGGGGGAACACAAAGGCAACCTGTTTATGGGCCAGTTTTTCTTTGACAGTGAGCCGATCAACTATACTTTATTTCAGGAACAAGCCAGGGAATATGGTTTTGCAGAGAAGGAATATCTGGAAGCCCTTGAAAAAGCACCTCGCATTGACCAACAGAAACTGGACCATGCCAAGGCCTTTTTCCTCCAGCTCTCCCATTCTATCTCACAGCTAAGCTATAGCAATATCAAGCTGGCAAAAGCCATCACCCAACAACAGATGGTGGAGGAAACACTCAGGGAAAAAGAAGAACTGCTCAGTAAAGCCCAGGAGATTGCCCATTTAGGTTCATGGTCCCTCGACCTGACTACCGGTCAGCTGACCTGGAGCGATGAAATTTACCGCATTTTTGGACTGAAAGTTCAGGAATTTTCTGCCACTTATGAGGGATTTCTCCAGGCGGTCCATCCCGACGACCGTGAGGCGGTGAATTCATCCTATTCCGATTCGATTCAGGAAGGATTGGACAACTATGAAATTGAACACCGTATTGTGCTTCGGCATACCGGTGAGATTCGGCATGTATATGAGAAATGCCAGCACCAGAGGGATGATTCAGGAAAAATTGTCCGTTCGGTGGGGATGGTTCAGGATATTACCGAGCGTAAAGTAAAGGAAGAGGCCCTGCGTAAACTCAACCAGACCCTGGCAGCGCTAAGCAAAAGCAGCAAGATCATGTCCCAGTCGAAAGATGAAACCGAATACCTGAACCAGGTTTGCCAGATTGTGGTGCAAGATACCGATTTCGCAATGGTCTGGATAGGATTTGCCGAAGAGGATGATGATAAAACCATTCGCCCCATGGCCAATGCAGGCTTTAATGACAATTATCTTGAATCCATCCAGGTAAGGTGGGATGATTCTGAATATGGACGCGGACCAACGGGTACGTGTATCCGCACAGGCAAAATGAGCATCTGCAACAATATCAGTACAGATCCCAATTTCGAACCCTGGCGCGAAGGAGCCATGAATCATGGATTTGCATCCTCCATCGTCTTCCCCCTTAAAAATACGGAAAGAACATTTGGCGCCATCTCCATCTATTCAAAGCTGCCCGATTCATTCTTTGACGCGGAGATTAATCTGTTATCCGAACTGGCCAATGATTTGGCACAGGGTATTACCACCATCCGCTTACGGGCCGCTCACCAGTTGGCCCAGGAAGCGTTAAGCAAAGCATATGGTGAATTGGAAGTACAGGTAGAGGAAAGGACCCTGGAATTGCAGATTACCAATGATTTGTTGAAAAAGGAAATAGCCTTGGTAAAACAACATCAGCAAAGCCTGAAAGTAGCCGAAGAAAAATACCGGACAGTGGCCGACCATACCCATAGCTGGGA
>DATGYU010000380.1:0-4720 GCA_035297625.1 Prolixibacteraceae bacterium | reverse complement strand
TATTGGTCATTGAACCAATATTGCCCAGGTAGGTAGAACTTACCGCCGGTTGGATGGCATCGATTGAAAGCAGCAGGTTGGTTGTTTTTTTACTGTAAAAATCCACGGATCCTCTTAGTTTGCTATTGTAGCAGGCAAAATCAATCCCCACATTAAACTGCGAAGTCTCTTCCCACTTCAGGTTCGGATTGGCAATACCCGTTATATTGTAAGGGGCATAGAAAGTGCTCCCGAAATAGGTACCGGCATTGCTGTTAATGGTATAGGTCTGGCTGTATCTGAAATTCCCGATTTCCTGGTTTCCGGTCACCCCATACCCCACACGCAGTTTCAAATCGTTTATGGTTTCATTGTCCTTTAAGAAGCCTTCTTCCTTAATTTTCCAGGCCAATGCGGCTGAAGGGAACAGAACCCACCGGTTATTGGATCCAAAACGGGAAGATCCATCATCACGAAGGGTCGCGGTAAATAAATATTTATCGGCGTACGAGTAGTTAACACGTCCATAAAAGGAGATCAGCCGGTTGATTTCATGATTGTTTTGTGCCACCTGGTTGGTTGCTCCCCCAATATTATCTGCCCCTAAATTATCGTTTACAAATCCGGTGGCAAGAACCGAAGAATTGTAACTGTCAAATTCCTGCCAGGAATAACCCCCAATCACATTTAACAGGTGTTTTTCGCTGAAAGTCTTGTTAAAGGTGAGATAACTTTCCGTCAAAAGGTTCGAATATTTATTATTCTCCAACAGGGCCAGTCCTTGTACATTTCTTGCCGGTTTTGATCCTATGGGCTGGTAGGCCTTACGCAGGGAGTTGTCAACATCATAGGCAATGGTGGTCTTAACTGAAAAAACCTGGGGTACAAAAAAGTAGGTTGCCTCTGCATTGATAATGGCCCGGTCGCCCCTGGTGATATCTTTAACCTGTTTGACCAGGGCCACGGGGTTTCTCACCGATTGGGATTCATCATTAAAGGTGCCGTCAGGTTTGTAAATCGTCAGGGTCGGGTCTGCTTTTAATGCGTTGTTGATAACCCCCCCATCAGCCCCTTCTGTTTGCTGCTCGAGGAAATTGTTGAATTTGGTCTTGGTGTTGTTCACATTCATCCCAAGAATTAAACGTTCATCAAACATTTTGTGGGTCACATTAAAACGGGCGGTATAACGTTCAAGGCCGGTGGACAGGATGATACCCTCCTGGTTGGAGGCGCTCAGGGAAGCCCTGTACGAGGTATTCTTATCCCCGTTGCTAAAGGTCACATTGTGATCATGGGTCAAGGCGGTCTGGAAAATGGCATCCTGCCAGTCGGTCGATACCCCTGTGGGGGCGCCAGGCACATACTGCCGGTACTGATCGGCCGAAAGCACATCAATTTTCTTTGAAACCATTGAAACACCTACCGAACCTGAATAGCTTACCGAGCTAAGACCTGCTCTTCCCCCTTTGGTTTTGATCAGGATAACCCCGTTGGCGCCACGCGAACCATAGATGGCGGTGGCCGAAGCATCTTTTAGCACGGTCATCGATTCAATGTCCGTAGCGGCTATCATCGAAAGAGGGTTCAGAGTGGTATTGCTCAAGGCGGCGTCTCCACCCACAAAGGTAGTGGCTCTTGAATTGTCTACCGGCATCCCATCGATTACATAAAGCGGTTCACTGGAGGCCGAAATGGAGTTCACCCCCCTGATTCTGACACTGGTATTGGCGCCAGGCTGACCATTGTTGGTGGTTACCTGTACCCCTGCAATATGGCCGCTTAACAGCTGATCGGGCGAGGAAACCGGCCCGCTGTTGAAATCATTGCTGCCAATGACCGACAACGATCCCGTGGCATCCGACTTACGAATTGAACCGTAACCGATGACCACTACCTCATTTACCCCGATGGACTCCTCCACCATGGTCACATTAAAGGTAGTCTGGTTACCAATGGGGATATCCTGCGACCTCATCCCCACAAATGAAAAGGTAAGTGTTTGAGCCCCCTCAGGCACTGAAAGGGTAAAATTACCATCGCTGTTGGTGATGATACCCGTTGTGGTCCCTTTCACCACTACGGATGCCCCCGGAATAGGCGCGCCAGTCTGGTCGGTGACCTTTCCCGTGACGGTTTTCTGCTGCAAGAGTGAATTTTCACTTGCACCGGCGCCAGGCGACACCGCAGAAGGTTTGGAAAAACCTGTTGCCGCAGCCAGTGAGTGGCTCAACAAAAGAAAAAACAGCAAGGCCATGAGCTGAAAAATACGTCTCATGGTGGCCCTTACTCCTGAATTCCCATTTCTAAATTTTTTATTCATATCTTTTAATTTTAGAAGATTGAAAACGATTTATCCATGTGCAAAAAGTGAAATGAGGGCTTCAAAAGGGGCTATGAATTAAAGGCCTATAAGTGTTTTATTCTTTGGCAAAAGTGCATGCCGCGGGCAATACCGATAGGTTCATAGATCCGAAAAGACGCTTCCCCATCCATAGTGCATTTGAGAACGGTTTTAGTATATTAAATTACGGATAATATTTTGAATTTCAAATAAATAGCTTGATTATTTTAAAATTGATTATTCAAGCATTTAGCCATTAAAACAGGAAGCTGATATCTGGAATAATAAGAATGAGGAGTGAATATTAAAGGCGGTGGATGATGAATGCATATGCGGCAATTAAAAAGGCAGTTGAACTGACCGAAGGCTTCGCCGGGTAAATATTTTCATGTAATTAACAAAAGAACCTGAATCCAAATTATACTTCCAAAGATTCGGCAATTCTTTCACCTTCTGCCTCCTCACTTTTACCTGAGTTTTGCTTCTTTAGATACCCATCTGATACCTTTCTGATACCTTTCTGTAACCTGAGGTTACAGAAAGGTATCAGAAAGGTATCAGATGGGTATCAGATAACGGAAATATTCAGGGAACGGATGGGGTTTTCAAACCCACTCCTATCCATACCGGTGAAAGGGAGAATAGATGAATTTTTTGCCCTGTTGTGTGTGAAAACTGCCGGTTTATGACTATCTATACGCTTCCATTTGAAGTTTAAAAATTGTATGGATCTTTTTTGAAATTGAATCAACCTAAAACAACCCCTGTGATGAAATACCTGCTGCTATTTTTCTGTTTAGTTTTTTGTGTATCCCGTACAGCTTTGGGGCAGACCAAAAGCCCGGATGAAAATGTAGTGATCACTTCCCTGGAGAATAAAACCCGGGTTTCGACCAATGAAAAGGGGGAATTGCTGATCAATGTTTCGCCAAAGGATGCCAATCGATTTAAGGCCGGCGGGTGGGTACGTTATAGCGATTTTGGGGCTAAGGGCGATGGTAAAACCGATGATATCGACGTTATCGCTGCAACTCATGCCTATGCCAACCAGCAGGGCCTTAAAGTGAAAGCCGACAACGGGGCTACCTACTACATCGGGGGAAAGAGCCGCACCGCGGTCATCCAAACCGATACGGATTTTGGTACAGCTTCTTTTATCATTGATGATTCCAGCGTCAGCAAACGCAACGCAGCTATTTTCCTGGTTAGTTCCACCCTGCAGCCCTTCCAACCCGAAGGGATTACCACCCTTCAAAGGAACCAGGAGAAACTGGATGTTTCCTTACCCGCAACCTGCCTTGTTACAGTTACCAATTCCGGGGTAAGACGTTACATCCGCTTTGGGCCCAATCAAAACAACGGATCAGCGCAGACGGATATCTTTATCTTGGACAAAAACGGCCATGTGGACAGCAACGCCCCGATCATCTGGGACTTTGAAAAAATCACGGACATCACGGCCCTTCCTATCGATGAGACGCCCCTGACAATTACCGGGGGACATTTTACCACCATTGCCAACAGTGCCGAATCAAAATACAACTACTATAACCGGGGCATTAAAATCATGCGTTCCCATGTTGTTGTCAGCGGACTGGAACACCGGGTTACGGGTGAAGGAGAACATGGGGCCCCGTATGGCGGATTTATAACTATTAGCGACTGCGCCTGGGTGACCGTTCGGGATGCCATCCTTACAGGACATAAAACCTACTCTACCATTGGCTCAGCCGGAGTTTCGGTTACCATGGGCACCTATGACATTTCCCTTAACCGGGCTCTTAACGTGTCATTCGTGAACTGCCGACAGACCAACGACATCAACGACAACAGGTATTGGGGAATCATGGGATCCAACTACTGCAAGAATCTTGTTTTGGATCATTGCGTCTTTTCACGCTTTGATGCCCATATGGGAGTGGCCAATGCCACCATCCGCAACTCAACACTGGGGCACCAGGGAATAAACGCTATTGGCAGCGGCACTTTTACCGTGGAGAATTCAACCATCAACGGCTGGAACCTTATCAACCTGCGTTCCGATTACGGCAGCACGTGGCAGGGAGAATTCATCATCCGTAACTGTGTTTTTGTGCCGGCAGGGGGCAAAACAACCAGCGCCAGCCTGATTGGCGGATCCAATTCGGGGCAGCATGATTTTGGCTACACCTGTTACATGCCTGAGCGCATCACTATTGAAAACCTGACCATCGACGATTCGAAACATCCGGCTACCTATGAAGGCCCTGCCCTATTTGCCAATTTCAATTCTCAGATGAACGATGATTCCTACCAGCAGAAGTTTCCCTATGTAAGAACCAGGGAAGTTATTCTGAAAAACGTAACCACTTCCAGCGGCAAGGCGTTAAGGATCAGCGACAATCCCTACATGTTCAAGGA
>DATGYU010000379.1:0-4698 GCA_035297625.1 Prolixibacteraceae bacterium | reverse complement strand
CTGTTTACCTATGACGGGCTGAACCGGTTGGACAAGGCCGAGTACTCGGAGTTTGACCAGCTAAGGCAGCTTATCACAGCCCGTGAAGGCTTCTTTAATGAAGACCCGGGCTATGATCTGAACGGGAACATCGTCACCCTTTTAAGAAAAGGAAGCACCGATGCCCTGGGCACCCAAGGAGACATCATCGACAACCTTGCCTATACCTACAAGACCAACAGCAACCAGCTGCAAAAGGTTACGGACGGGGTAGCCGGATCGCTTGCACACAACAAGCATTTTATCAACGCATCCACTTCGGATTACGCCTACGACCAGAACGGCAATGCCACGTTTGTGCCCAACAAACGTGATACCATCAGGTATAATTACCTGAATTTGCCTGAAAAAATGACTATTGTAGGACAGGGAACAATTTCCTATCTTTACGATGCCTCAGGTAATAAGCTGAAAAAAAGCTATGACCCTTTAACGGGCCCCACTGTGGATTCCTATTACCAGGGCAGCGTTCTTTTAACAGGCGGGAAGGTGATGGTAATGAATGGTGAAGGCAGATCGGTAAAAAACAGTACCAGCTGGGATTACGAGTATGATCTGAAGGACCACCTGGGCAATACCCGCATCAGCTTTTTGGCGGATAACGGGCAGGTAAGCGTTTTGCAGGTAAAGGATTATTATCCCTTTGGCATGGAGATGACAAACGGCCAGTCCATAGCAGGAGACCCTACCAAGTACCTTTACAACGGCAAGGAGCTGCAGGATGAAGCCGGGCTGGACTTCTATGATTACGGGGCAAGGTTTTATGACCCGGTGGTGGGAAGATGGCACAGCGTGGACCTGCTGGCGGATAAGTACTACGCATTATCACCATATGTGTATGTTGCTGATAATCCTTTAAAATTTATTGATCCGGATGGGAAGAAGATTATTATTGCGGGTTCTCCTGAATTCCAGGGTGCTACGTTCAAAGCCATGCAAAAATTGTCTTCCAGTAACTTGGTAATGTTAAAAAGCGGACAAATTGTAGAAGCTTCCAATTATAAAGGGGCTAAAAGTAATATCGCTTTTACTGGAACAGGGACAGGAAAGAAAGACTTTGGAACAAGCTTAATTCATGATCTATCAAGTAACCAAAAACACACAGTCACTGTTACGCCGGGTTCTGAAGCAAATAATACAAACGATTTTACACCAACGGTTAGGAACTACAGTAATGCTCACAATCCGGAGAAAGGCGATGGAGGAACAATAAGATTTGATCCTGAGTCGACAGGCTCTGGAATTGTAAACAAGGATGGATCAACAGGAGTTGATGGTTCAATAATTTTAGGACATGAGCTTATTCACGCAGATAAAGCAATGAACGGAAAAACGTTAAATAGAGAAAATAATATCTCCGACCCAGCATCACCTTCTAATTGGCCGCAAGATATATCAAAAGAAGAAGTTGATACTCGTAAAAAAGAAAATATTCTTCGTCAAGAAAGCAATATTAAAAAAGAAAGATTAACTCCTTAGAATATTATGAAATATCTTATATTTTTAATTCTGATTTCATTAGGTCTTGCTGCACCTGCTCAAAAACAAAGTGAAGCTGTAGACACATCTTATGTGTTAATCTCGTCTATTGAACAATCCTGTAAAAATATCATCTTTACGGATAGCATGTTTGTTGCATGGAATGCTGCTTCTGTTGAGAATATTCAATCCTCTCTTTTAAAAAGATATGATGATCACCTGAAATGGATTCTGCCTAAGTATGAAAAAGGAGACAATTACCGACTTTCATTTTGTAAGGTATTAAATGATGACTCATTAATTACAAGAGAAGACTTTAAAAAAGAATTCTTTATCATTGAGGAAACTATCGGGGATAATGGCTCGCATAACAGATTTCTTTTGACTTCCAATAGTGAGGAAAATTTTAAAATGGTATCATATTTTTTTAGGATGAGAGATCTTGTCTGGTATTCTACAAAAGAAACAAAAGTTATTCGAAAAAATAAATTCTATAAATTTTACAATAGGATAAAGAAGCAAAATGAATGGGAAATAATAGGTGAAGATTTCGTTGTAACAAAATTTACGGAAGAAAAAATAACAAGCTATGTATTTGCAGGTAGAGGTAGTAGCAAGAGTATTAATAAATTTTATGAATTAATTGGGCGAAATCCATAAGAGTTAAGCTATTCCTATGATCGAAACGTGAACATTTAGTTCCTGCAAAAGTACCCCTGTTTGCAACGAGGGATAAATGGATCAAGCGTTTGCAACGCAACCAGAATAAATGACAAAACCCGGCCAATTTAGGTCGGGTTTTGTCATTTATAAAAGATACCTATTTTTATAAAAGTAGTTTCAAAATCTCTTTTTATTAGTAAAACACCAACAATTCATCTTCCACAATTCCTAGTTTATAATCATTTAAAATAAGTTATATATTTACGATGCCCTTGGCAACAAGCTGAAAAAGACTTTGGCTCCAGTGTTTCTTATTACCAAGGCAGCGTTCTATTAACAGGTGAAAAGGTGATTGTAATGAATGGGGAAGGCAGATCGGTAAAAAACAGTACCAGCTGGGATTACGAGTACGATCTGAAGGATCATTTGGGCAATACCCGCATCAGCTTTTTGGCAGATAACGGGCAGGTAAGCGTTTTGCAGGTAAAGGATTATTACCCCTTTGGCTTGGAGATGACAAACGGCCAGTCCATAGCAGGAGACCCGACCAAATACCTTTACAACGGCAAGGAACTGCAGGATGAAGCCGGTTTGGACTGGTATGATTACGGGGCAAGGTTTTATGACCCGGCTCTGGGTAGGTGGCACAGCGTTGACCCGCTGGCGGAATCTTACCGGAGATGGAGCCCCTACAATTATTGTATGAACAATCCATTAAAATTAACTGATCCTGATGGTCGTGGCCCTGAGTTAGCTTTATACTTTGTACCAGGTGTTGGTGAGGTACTTCTTGCTGCCACAGCAGTTGCCGCAGTTTCATATGTAGCCTGTAAGGTAGGTGAAGCAACATATAATGCCGTTAAAGATGCTAGAGCAGGGCAAAGAGAACAGCAGAAAAGAGAACGAACACAAAAAGAGGCACTAGATAAGAACCAAGCTAATGTACAGAAAAGCATTGAGAATAATGTGGGAAAACCTTCACCAGATGGGACACCTGATCCTAAAGGTGATTTAAGTACTATCGGGAAGGTTGTTATTGGCACAGGACTAGCCGCAGAGGGAACAAAGGAGTTTATAGAAAGTACAGGAAACACAAAAACACAACAGGATAGCAATACCAAAGAGAAGAAGAGTGACACACAATCTTCTCAACCACAGATAAAAAGTGCTGATGATGGGAATTCCAATGGAAAAGTTCCGGTGTCGACTTGGTTACCTAACCCTGAAGATAAAAATAAAGATAAACAAATACAAGTTCCTTTAAGGCAATAATAATTATGATACTGATAAAGAAATATTTTTATATTTTAGGATTCATTCTTTTAGTTGTAATACTTTTCTTTAAGGATGATGTCCCGGCAAGAATAGCAAGTATGTTTTGGGTTCTTTGTTATGTTTTATTGCTTTTGATAGTTGTTAGTGAAATAATTACAATATATAAAAAAAAGAAAAATGAAAAATAGATTGGTCTTTCTATTTATGAAGAATAGCTACAGTATTATTAAATATCTATTTTGGCTCTATTTTTCATTTGTTATTGGATATCACTTATATCGTGATTATGTTCCTAAGATTATGGGGTTCATTTTCTGGCTTTTATGTGGTGTGTATCTAGGATTTATGCTTGCAGTAAAATCTAAAGCATATATTAATGACGAGGACTAGTTGCTTTTCATATAAATACCCTCCCTCTCGGTTGCAACGATAAAGGTTACGAGGTTTAATTGGGCAACGCATTTGTAAAGTAAACTGAATAAACAACGAACCCGGCCAATGCCGGATTTGTTGTTTATAGCAGGTAGGTTTGTTTGGCGTTGTAATCGCGGATAAGTGCCGCCACTACCTTTAAAATAGACTTTTTTCTTGTCGAGCAACGGGTTAAGCGTCTAAAATATTTGATCAGTTCAGCATCTTCAAGTCCTGATTCTTTAATGAAGACCCGGGCTATGATATGAACAGGAACATTGTCACCCTTTTAAAAAAAGGAAGCACCAATGCCGATGGCACGCTGGGAGGTACCATCGATGATCTTGCCTATACCTACAAAACCAACGCCAACCAGCTGCGAAAGGTAACAGACGGGGTAGCCGGATCGCTTGGGCACAACAAGCATTTTATCAGCGCATCCGCTTCGGATTACTCCTATGACCAGAACGGCAACGCCACGTTCGTGCCCAACAAGTCAGCCACGATTACCTACAACCATTTGAACCTTCCAAAGGATATATCGGTTGCAGGACAAGGAACAATTTCCTATCTTTACGATGCCTCTGGCAATAAGCTGAAAAAGAGCTTTGGCTCCAGTGTTTCTTATTACCAGGGCAGCGTTCTTTTAACAGGCGGGAAGGTGATTGTAATGAATGGTGAAGGCCGCTCGGTAAAAAACGGAGACAGCTGGGATTACGAGTACGATTTGAAGGATCATCTGGGCAATACCCGCATCAGCTTTTTGGCAGATAATAGTCAGGTAAGCGTTTTGCAGGTAAAGGATTATTACCCCTTTGGCATTCATTACAA
>DATGYU010000378.1:0-1567 GCA_035297625.1 Prolixibacteraceae bacterium | reverse complement strand
GAAGGATTGAAGGATTGGAAGGGGTTCTGAAACAATGTCTTGTCCTGAAATAGGTTTACAGGAAAAGTAAACTAAAATCAGGATTATGAAGAAGAAAGTAAATTTTATTTCGGACGAGTTGAAGTTAAAGGTTGTCCAGGAGTATTTGAGTACGGATATCAGCCGTGAGGAGTTAAAAAAGAAGTACGGTTTTTCAGGCAATAACTGTATTGACCGCTGGATGGTTAAATTTGGGCTTTCAAAACCCGATAAAGAGCAAATAAGTATTTATAAATCCATGGCCAAAGAAATATCAAAGACGGACAAGGAAAAGGAGCTTGAGCGTAAGGTGGCTGAGCTTGAGAAGGATCTTGATCAGGAGAGGCTTCGCAGCCGTGCCCTTGACAAGATGATTGATATTGCGGAGCGGGAACTAAAGATACCGATCAGAAAAAAGTCTGGGACCAAACAGTAAAAGAGCTGCGCACAGAGCATGTGTCTTGTGACATGGATACTTTGTGCGGACTGTTTGGTAAAAGCAGGCAAGCCTACTATCAGCGCAGTAAACATGTACATGGTGAAGCATTAAAAGAGGATATTTTGTTGCAGATGGTTCAGAGCCAGCGCCGTCAAATGCCCCGCCTGGGGGGGCGCAAGCTGCTGCATCTGATCCAGCCCCTTTTGGTTGGAGAGATGTCCCTGGGGCGGGATTCGTTCTTTGATTTTCTAAGAAAGCACAACCTTCTGGTTGGCAAGCGCCGCTTGCGTGCCAGGACCACCTGGAGCAACCACTGGCTGCACAAGTATCCCAACCTTATTGTAGGGTATGAACCTGAAAAAGCCCACAGGTTGTGGGTTAGCGACATTACGTACATCCCAACAGAAGAAGGATTCTGTTTCCTGAGCCTTATAACGGACGGGTATTCCAGGAAAATAATAGGCTGGGCCTCTGGAAACAGCCTTGAGGCCAGTCACAGTGTAAAGGCCCTGAAAATGGCCCTTGGTCAACTGCCCAAAGGCATCCGGGATGTTTTCCATCATTCGGACCGGGGTGTGCAGTACTGCTGTGGGGAGTATGTGAAGATACTCAGGAAAAATCATTTTCAGATCAGTATGACCGAGAACTCCGATCCAAGGGAGAACGCCATGGCAGAAAGGGTGAACGGGATACTCAAAGGTGAATGGTTAAACCAGATGAGTTTTAAAACCATCAAGCAGGCAGAGAGTGAAATAAGTAAAATCATCAGAATCTATAACCAGCAACGCCCTCACAGCAGCTTGGAGATGAAAACACCTTGTTTTGTACATCAGAGCTCATGCCAGGTGAAACGAATATGGAAGAATTATTATAAAAAGAAAGAAATTGATAGTTTTGCTGAACCCAACAAGGTGATGGTGACACTTTAGACCATTACAAAACGCAATGGGGCATCGAACCCCATTGCGTTTCACCCAACAAGGCTCAAGCTCAACATTGCCCATTACAAATGGAATAGGTAATTTAAGAGTTATAACAACAAAAAACTGTAAACTAAAATCAGGACGAGTCAGACTGAAGGATTGAAGGACTGTCCCCATTGTCCCCACT
>DATGYU010000377.1:0-3416 GCA_035297625.1 Prolixibacteraceae bacterium | reverse complement strand
GGCTGGTATCATATCTTGCGGCCATGGAGTCACTCAGCAGGTCATAAGCGGCCCTGTTTTGTTTTTTTATCACCGAGGTACAGAAATCACTTTCCAGTTTCCAGATGTCCCAGCTCACTTTCTCCGGTACTTCGTATCCTTTGTAATTATGGTTGTAATAGCAGCCAAAGGCAATGACCATTAAAACAATCAGTGCTATGTATGAACTTCCCTTTGGTCCGTGTCCCTTGTCCATCGCTTACCGGTAGTTGATTGAAAGTTAGTAAATAGATTTGCTTTCCTAGATAGCAGTTATCTTATGCCAAATATAGAATACTTTTTTTCAACCTATAGAGGAAAAAATGTTTTTTTACAGGCTGGTCTTCCTCTGATTCAGGTATGCGCCAGGAGCTGTAGCTGATGGAGATTTGCAATCCCGGTCTTTTGATGCAGGACCTTTGATCATGGGGATGGGGATAAGGATTAAAAATCCCTGGGTAAGGGGTGAGGATGACATATCCTCACCAGCAGATAACATATGCTCATCAGCAGGAGGACAGGCACAGTGGGAGCAGCGCTTTGTAAGTGTTTTTTTTCCATTATAAAAAAGGAGCGCAAGTCTCAGACTAACGCTCCTTTTTAAAATCTTTATTCCTCCAGGTAGGGCATCTTTTTGCTTGCTCGTCTCATCAGTTCATCAACGAGCCTGGCTGGGCTGCTGCCAATGCTTCCTGAGAATTTATGATCATAGTTCCAAATTAATTTCTTGTTACTACAATCGCTGATGCTTAACGATACATGAACTTCATTTGTTGCTCCCCAGGCACCGACCAATAAGGCAACCGCAACAGCTGCTCCATCAGACATAGGTTTTGACAAACTGTAATTGGAAGTCATTATTCCATCCACGCCAAGCACTTCACACAATTCGGCATTTGTTAGAGGATTTTCCGGATATCCCGCTTTTTTAAGCTTCGCATTGGTGGTTTCAGTTTCCTGTATTTCCTGAGTTATTTTCCCTTGCATATTTCTTTTAAGCATCCATGAATACATTTCTTTTTGAAAGTTCAGGGATTCTGTCTTTTGCTGTTCTTTCAGGGCTTCTGCATCTACTTTCCTTCTCGCGGCAATAGAAACCGATGGCGGTACAATGGCAATGATTTTTTGATTATGTGCCAACTTATAAGCGTCAGGGCTATAGAATATTTTGGCACAGGAAGAAAATAGAACAATTACTAATACAAGGGGCAATAGTTGTTTTGTAAGTCTCATTTGGTAATTTAATGTGTTAAGGGTTATTATGAATAAAAATTAATTCAGTTATCAATGAATACAAGCATCATATCCTATTTTGCTCTTACATAATAAATCAATACAACACCCGGGCATTGAGCCCGCCAAATATATATTTGTTATTTTACCCTTTACTGTGTTTTATGAGAAATCGTACGAACCGGCATATTCTTATCGCGAAGTGTCCAAATTTCTATATGAACGGTCATTTTTGAATGATTAACACGCTAAAATCTTCCCACCTTTTGCCTTCCCATTACCCCCATCCGTACCGATTGGGGCAATGTACCGGCAAAATCCAGCATGAAGGGGAGCTGCGCTCTGTGAGCGCATTTAAAATTAAAGGGAACTCATAGCGTTCCCCTTCCTTTACACTTATTTATTTAACGACAGGGAGCCGGAAAATATGAGCATGCAGCTGATTGGGATTTGCCATTCCGATCTTTCGATGCAGGATCATTGATCTTGGGGAAAAGGGATTAAAAAATCGCTTGTTAAAGGGTGAGGATGACATATTCTCACCAGCAGATGGTTTGCCATTCCGATCTTTTGATGCAGGACCATTGATCTTGGGATAGGGGATAGGGGATATGGGATTAAAAAATCCCTGGTTAAAAGGTGAGGATGACATATCCTCACCAGCAGGCAGGATAACATATCCTCACCAGCAAGCAGGGTGTATAAACATGAACTCAAATGAGAAACTAAAACTTGTTAACCAATACCAACTGTTTAACCCACTCATTCATTTTGCAGATATAAATTCCCGGATTAACCTTTTGTCCCTGCTGGTTAGTGCCATCCCATGTAAGTTTTAACAGTTTAGAGGTATTGCCGACAGCAAGGTTTTTAACCTTTTGGCCGGCTATGTTATAGATATCCACCGTAAACTTGATATGCTTTGGGTTCTGAATTTCAATGGCTACCTGTTGGGTAAAGGGATTGGGGTAGCAGTTGAAAATTAAGCTGTTTTGAGCCATTTCAGACACTCCTGTAGCGAGTCCTTCCTGTTTTACAAGGATGGTCTTAGTATCGATTCCTTCCGCAGAAAAGGTCACATGAGCAACTCTGACGGCATTGGTGTTGTTGGCCTCGGCAGTAATGGTAATCGTTTGGCTGCCATTGCCCGATGTCGGGCTCACTGTTAGCCATGGTTGATCAGACACGGCAGACCATTTAATATTGCCAACCAGCTCAATTGTTTTTGTGCTGCCTTGCGGGGCTGCTATAAAGACTATCGTATCAGAAAGCACAAAACCGGGCATTTCAACGATGTTTTTAAACTCCAACGATTGGTATGCCTCTTTACGATGGTATGGTACATATAAAACACATTCGTTTTTATTTACATTATCAAAATATTCACAGTCCCTTGTCCTACAATTAAAAACCGGTGGATTTAATCCATAGCAATATATAGCGGTCAACCCTATACAGTTATCAAAAGTTCGATAGCTAATTGATTCCAATGTAGATGGCAAAGAGATCGTTGTCAGGCTAAGACATTCGCAAAAAGCATCAGCTCCAATACTAATTATCGAAGGAGGCATGGTAAAAGATTCCAGTTTGTTGCATCTAAAAAATGCACGATCTCCTATAAATTTGGTCGTTGGAGGGAGGACTATCGATTTTAATCTGACATTTTCCATATGTTCTGATTCATCAAACGCAAACGGGGGTATGCCATCTTTAGAATAAGTAGTAAAAAAACCATCAGTTCCTTCTTCACCCGAATATTCAGCAATGTTAACCTGTGCGAGGTCTATTTCTTCCAGTTTTGGCATACGATCTCTCATGGTCTTGAAATCCCTGGCATCAATGGTTCCTATCAGGGTAAGATCTGTTATGTTGGCCAATTCAATTTCGGTAAGCATTGTTTTTAAACTGCCTGCAGTAGTCACATCGACAGTTTTGGATACTTGCGCCTGAAGTAATGCTGAAAGACACAAGTAAATGATAAGTAAACAGGTAGCTTTCATAGTGTGGGCTCTAAATGTTATATGATCAAATGTTTCGTATGGAAAAACAAGGTTTTTATTGTGTTATTTCAGATGAGAAGGCTTTTAACATATTTACTCATCCGATGACTTAAAGTCATCGGATGAGTATAGCCATCGGATGAGTAAAATGATTATTTCACCACG
>DATGYU010000376.1:0-7379 GCA_035297625.1 Prolixibacteraceae bacterium | reverse complement strand
AAAATCAGCACTGTGAAAATTACTTTTACATCTTTATTTTGAATCAAAAGTAAAAGAATTATTCACAATATTTTCATCTATATTTGCCTGCTATAGAATCTTATATCTTTTTAACAAATAAACCATGAAGTTTTCTTTTCTAATTCTGGTTTTTTTTATGACCTCCTTTGGTGTCTTAGGAAATAAACCAGTAAAAACTTACGATGAGTTACTCAGGCCCCAGTATCATTTTACTCCCGAGAAAAACTGGATGAACGATCCCAACGGGTTGGTTTATTATAAAGGAGAATATCATCTTTTTTACCAGCACAATCCCTTTGGCAACGAATGGGGGTTTATGCACTGGGGCCATGCCATCAGTACCGATCTGGTTCACTGGCAGCAGATGCCCATCGCCCTAACCCCTGACAATGACTCAAAAGACAAGGACCAGTGTACCGCCTATTCGGGCAGCGGGCTGGTAGATGAAAACAATGTAACGGGCCTGCAAAAAGGAGAAGAGAAAACAATTCTTTTGTTCTATACCAGCAAAAACTGCGGACAACGTTTGGCCTACAGCAATGATAAAGGACGCACCTGGATCAAGTATGATAAAAATCCCATCATTGCTTTTGACCCTAACGACGATGCACGTGATCCAAAAGTGATCTGGCATGAACCATCGCAGCAGTACGTGATGGCCCTGTACCGCCGTCCTGACAATGATGACAAACAAAAAGGCGTATCGTTTTATACCTCTAAAAACCTTCTCAACTGGCAATTAAAAAGTCATATTATAGGCTTTTTTGAATGCCCCGATCTGGTGCAGCTACCGGTCGACCGAAAACAGGACGATAAACGCTGGGTCCTTTTTGATGGTGACGGCAGTTATGTGATCGGACAGTTTAATGGGGAAAAATTCACCCCTGAGACTGCCAAAATGTGGAGTGATTATGGCAAAAACTATTATGCCACCCAGACCTGGAGCAATATCCCGTCATCGGACGGGAGAACCATCCAGATTGCCTGGATGAAAGGGGGCCAATATCCCGATATGCCTTTTAACGGTCAAATGACTTTCCCCTGTGAACTGTCGCTTAAAAAATACATCGAAGGCGTGAAGTTAATTCGTAAACCTATCAAGGAAATCGAACTATTGCACGGTAAGGGACAAGTGTGGGAAGATAAAAACCTGATTCCCGGAATTGCCAAAAACCTGCTGCATGGTATCAAAGGAGACTGCTTTCACATTATCGGAGATTTTAACATCAAATCGGCTGATAACTTTGGATTTATCGTTCGCCTGGATAAGGATAAGAATGGCGCCGAGATCCTGTATAATGTAAAAACTCATATTCTTACCTGTCTTGGCCAGTCCACCGCCCTCGAACCAGTAGACGGGAAAATTAAGCTGGAAGTACTGCTGGATCGATCTTCCCTGGAGCTTTTTGCCAACGACGGCAAGGTAGTAATGAGCTCCAACTATGTGGCCGACGCGAAAGCCGACGCGCTGTACCTTTTCAATAATGGGGGTGAATTACAGGTCAATAAACTGGAAGTATATCCCGTTAAGTCTATTTGGGAAAAGAAAGACTAACAACAATTGATCATGAATCTACAAAAAGCTCCTGTTCCAGTCTTACTGAAACAGGAGCTTTTTTTTATAATGCATTCAACGGTAAGGTATTATATGTTGATAATTGGTTATTCACTATTGAAATTTCTTTTTGATCTAAATATCCAACATCCTCCGCCCAATAGCGCATAAGGAACAAATTATTACATAATGTTTGCGTCACAGGGGAAAACCTGCAAAGGTGACTGCAAATACTACCCATCCAATGATTTGAAATAGTATCCTTTATTGGCCTGTTCCAGTTTACTTTTTCTATCCATCGCCTGGAATGATCCTTCATTTGTAATGCGAATCAAGGGTTAAGCAGGATGTGCTAAAAAAACTCAACTTGGCAGGTATTTGAGGCATCCGTCTGTTCCAATAAATGATTCCCCTTCGCTTACAATTAAAGTTCAGGGAAAAGTAATATTCCGGATGGATCACATTTGGTATTCAAATACTATTTATATACTATTGTAATACTGAAACCTTTATTTTAGTATTACAATAGTATATAAATAGTACTTTATATCCATACCTGGTCCAAATAGATTTACTATTTACAGGAAAGAGTTTATTATTTTACGGGTATTTGGTATGATCCTAATTAAACGGCTGATATTCGGGTCAAGTTACCAGCCAAGCCATTGTTAAGCAGTATCTTATCTACCGGAATAATTCGAGTCTATCTTCAAATTTCAACCCTTGATTCGCATTAGTAATTAATTCTGTAACCGTTCTGTATTTGAGGTTACAGAGGATGGCAATCTCAGGAAATTGGATGAAGGAAATTTTACCTATGAATAAAAATATAGCAAAAGAGACTTGTAAATCTATATGTTTCAAAATAAGTATTTTAGGATAATTTCAGGATAGAATCGTTGGTTGAATCAACCTCCTTATAAATTTTGATTTCATTGATTGCTTCGCCTGAAAGAGGTATTACTTCAAATAACAGGGAAATATGATTTTCATTCTTTATTTTGAAAGAGAATGGTCTTAACTTGCACATGTTAAAAAATCAAAGCAAAACGATGAAAGCAATAGTAAAAAGTAAACCGGAAAAAGGCCTTTGGATGATGGATGTCCCAATGCCAGTGGTCGGACATAACGATGTACTTATAAAAATCAGCAAATCGGCCGTGTGCGGTACCGACCTGCATATTTACAAATGGGACGAATGGGCTCAAAATACCATTAAAACCCCCCTGGTAATTGGTCATGAATACATGGGCACGGTGGTGGATAAGGGATCCGAAGTCAGCCGGGTTCATATTGGTGAAAGGGTAACTGTGGAAGGCCATATTGCCTGTGGCTTTTGCCGCAATTGTCGCCGTGGCCGACAGCATATCTGTGATCATACCGTTGGAATCGGGGTTAACCGCGATGGCGGATTCGCCGAATATGTATGTGTACCGGCCTCCAATGTGCTTAAGGTAGATGACCGTATTTCGGATGAACTCATGTCAATTATGGATCCGTTGGGCAATGCTACCCACACCGCCCTTTCTTTCCCCCTTATTGGCGAAGATGTGCTGATTACCGGTATTGGCGGACCTATTGGCGCCATGGCTACGGCCGTGTGTAAATTTGCAGGGGCAAGAAATATAGTGGGCACCGATTTAAGTCCATACCGTAGGGAGCTGGCCTTAAAAATGGGTGCTACCAAGGTAATCGATCCCCGCCAGGAAAGCATTCGGGATGCCATGAAATCCCTGGGAATGGTGGGTGGTTTTGATATTGGTTTGGAATGCAGCGGATCACCGGTTGCTTTTAACGATATGGTGGAAAACATGTACAACGGGGGTAAGATTTCCCTTTTAGGTTTACTGCCTTCCAGTACCCAGATCAACTGGAGCAAACTGATATTCAAGGGTCTGACCCTGAAAGGCATCTATGGCCGCGAGATGTACGAGACCTGGTACCAGATGGAAATGATGCTTTCTATCGGACTGAATATTTCACCGGTGATTACCCACCGCTTTTCTGCGGATGATTTTCAAAAAGCCTTTGATATTATGGAAGAAGGAAACTGCGGAAAAATAATCCTGAACTGGGATTGATAAGGACATTTGAAATGACTTATTTTTAAGAGAGTTAGAATAAATGAAATAAGAAATAACAAACAAGAGATAAGAAATAAGAAAGGAAAGAACCGCACTTAGATGGTTCTACTTTCTTATTTTTTATTCCTTATTCGTTATTTCTTATTCATCGTTTTTTGTAATTTAAGCATAAATTTCCATCCATCAAACTGAACCTTTTTCTCCTTAAAAGTCAATATCCACCATTACAGGGCAGTGATCTGAATGGATGGCATCAGGCAAAATGCGAGCATCGAGTATTTTAGTTTCCATCTCACGGGTCACCATATGGTAATCAATTCTCCATCCTTTGTTGTTGGTCCTGGCACCAGCCCGGTAACTCCACCATGAATACTGATGGGGATCTGAGTTGATGATCCGAAAGCTGTCGGTATAACCATCCGTAACAAATCTTTCAAACCATTCACGCTCTTCAGGCAAAAAGCCCGATGTGTTCAGCTGCTGCGCGGGGTTATGGATATCAATCCACAGACGGCAGATGTTATAATCGCCCGAAATGACAAGGTTGGGACGCTCTTTTCTCAGCTCATTCAGGTAGGCATGAAAATCCTTTAAAAAATCCATTTTAACGGCCTGTCTTAGCTCTCCGGTGGTGCCGGAGGGGAAATACACGTCCACAACGGTAAAATCGCCAAAATCGGCTCTAATGACCCTTCCTTCCACATCGTAGCGCAGGTGGTTTATACCGTATTCCACATGATCGGGTACCTGCTTGCAAAATATGGCCACCCCGCTGTAGCCTTTTTTCTCGGCCGAATGGATATAACTGTGATAACCAAGGGCTGAAAACTGCTCTTCCTGCAATTGTCCGGGCTGGGCTTTGATTTCCTGAAAACAGATAATGTCAGGGTTTACCGTGGGGAGCCAGGTCAAAAGGCCTTTACTGATGGCAGAGCGAATGCCGTTCACATTGTAGCTTAAAATCCTTTTCACAATTTTTGTTACTTTTGATTCATATTTAAAGGGTTGCTAAAATAAGGGAATAAACTTAAAGTCGAAATAATCATTGAAAAAAGGTATCGTCATAAAATCCACCGGCAGCTGGTATACGGTTAAAACCTCAGAAGGGGAAATAATGGATTGCAGGATCAAGGGAAATTTCCGCATTAAAGGCATCCGAAGCACTAACCCAATTGCCGTAGGGGATCATGTAGAAATAATTGTAAGACAAGAAGATAGTAATTCTGAAGGAGCCATAACAGGTCTTATAACTAACATAATTGAAAGAAAGAATTACATTATCCGCAAGTCACCGAATCTTTCAAAGGAGTCCCATATTATCGCTGCAAATATTGATCAGGCATTTCTAATTGTGACGGTTAGTCACCCTGTAACCTCCACCACTTTTATTGATCGTTTTTTGGTTTCCGCGGAAGCTTACCGCATACCCTGTAGATTAATCTTTAATAAAATTGACTTGTACAATGAGGAGCAGAACCAAAAGATGGAATCAATGATTGCCGTATACGAAAAAATCGGTTATACCTGCTTAAAAGTATCGGCCACCGAACAGTTGGGCATTGAGGAGCTTAAACAAATGATAAAGGATAAGACCAATGTCTTTTCAGGTCATTCAGGGGTAGGCAAATCTACCATTATCAACAGCCTGCAGCCAGGCACTGGGTTAAAAACCGGGATGATCTCCGAGGCCCATCATTCGGGAAAACATACCACGACCTATTCAGAAATGATCGGCCTTGATTTTGGAGGTTACATTATCGACACACCCGGCATCAAAGGATTTGGTTTACTGGAAATGGCAAAAGAAGAAATTTCGCATTATTTTCCCGAGATGTTCCGTTTGCTGAACGATTGTCAGTATTACAACTGCACCCATACCCATGAACCTGGTTGCGCGGTAAAAAAAGCGGTGGGCGAAGGTGAAATTGCCGAAAGCCGCTATGATACTTACCTTGGCTTGCTAAATGGCGATGAAAAATACCGAAATTGAGCTAAATGATTCAAAAATATGACCTAAAAAAAGCTTAAACAATACCAGTTTAAGCTTTTTTATTTCAGTGATTTAGCTTGTAGAAATCAAAGATAATACGTGCTTTAGAATCGCCTATTTCACTGGCGACCGACTCATAGCCTTGCTTTTTTAGATTCTCGACACTCTTAAAACGCTTTAAAACCGCGGAAATGGTCTTCTCCCCTATCCCTGGAATACTTTCCAGTTCTGTTTTGATAAATTCCTTGGATCGCTTGTTACGATGAAAGGTGATGCCAAAACGATGGGCTTCATCTCTTAACTGCTGGATTATTTTCAAGGTCTCTGAATTCTTGTCCAGGTAGAGGGGAACAGAATCCCCGGGGTAATAAATTTCTTCCAGTCTTTTGGCAATTCCAATAATGGCAATCTTGCCGCGAAGGTCCAGTTTTTCCAAAGCATTCAATGCAGCTCCCAGTTGTCCTTTTCCACCATCAATCACTATTAACTGCGGAAGGGGCGATTCCTCATCTATCAGACGGCGGTACCTGCGGTAAACGATTTCTTCCATCGAAGCATAGTCGTTGGGACCCTGTACCGATTTCACATTAAAATGACGATAATCTTTTTTGGATGGCCGGGTGTATTTAAAGACTACACAGGAGGCCACTGGATTTGTTCCTTGAAGATTACTGTTATCAAAACATTCAATATGGATGGGCGGAGATTTTAACTGCAAATCCTTTTGCATGGTATCCAAGATTCGCTTTGCATTGACTTCGGTCCTGGGAACGGATTCATGTTTTAGTTTTTCCAGTCGATAGTATTTGGCATTTCTCTCCGAAAGTTCTATCAGCTTCTTTTTATCCCCTTGCTGAGGGATAGTAAACTTTATGCCTTCCAATTGAAAGTCCAGTTTAATTGGTAGCAGGATTTCTTTTGCGTTGCTATATATTTTTTCCCTAATATCCACAATGGCCAATTCCAATAATTCTTCAGGGGATTCATCCAGCACCTTTTTAATCTCAGTGGTATAAGTCTGAATGATGGCCCCACGAATAATTTTCAGATAATTCACATAGGCAAAATTGGCGTCCTGATCGATTGTAAACACATCCACATCGGTAATTGTATTGCTAACCACCGTTGAACGAGATTGGAATTTTTCGAGCAGATCTATTTTGTCTTTCAAAATAGCCGCTTCTTCAAATTTGTATTCTTCGGCATATTTTTGCATATTTTCCTTAAAATACCGGATTACCCCAGAAATATTACCCCTTAGAATTTCTTTGATCTGGGTAATGCTTTTCATGTACTGGTCGTGCTCTATTTTTCCTTCACAGGGGCCCTGGCATTTTCCAATATGGAATTCAAGGCAAACACGAAACTTTCCAAGCCGAATATTCTCTTCCGATAAATTCAACCGGCAGGTTCTAAGCTTGTAGATTTTGTGAAAGAAATCCAACAGGGTGCGTACCGTTAAAATGGAAGTATAGGGTCCAAAATAGGTAGATCCGTCCCTGATGACGTTTCGGGTTTGAAATACCCGTGGAAATCTTTCGTTGGTAATCACAATCCAGGGATAAGTCTTATCATCCTTCAGGCGGATATTATATCTTGGCTGGTATTTCTTGATCAGGTTGTTTTCCAACAGTAAGGCATCCTGCTCTGTTTCCACCACCATGTGTTTGATGTCGGTGATACTCCGGACCAGCAGTTCTGTCTTACAGTTATGAAGGTTCTTTTGAAA
>DATGYU010000375.1:0-13908 GCA_035297625.1 Prolixibacteraceae bacterium | reverse complement strand
AGACTTCTCATCAGCCGGAAGGTTACTTCCCTTCCCTTTCAGCATTACCTGATAAGGAAAGAGAACTTATTTACATTCTTAAGAGCGATACCAGTACCCCGAGCTACTGCTCTTAAAGGATCCTCGGCAACATGGAACTGAATATTTATTTTTTCAGTAAATCGTTTTGACAATCCTCGAAGCAATGCACCGCCCCCTGCCAGCCAAATACCGCGATTCACTATATCGGCATACAATTCAGGTGGTGTTTGCTCCAATGCGCTTAGAATGGCTGTTTCAATCTTAGAAATCGATTTCTCCAAACAGTGGGATATTTCCTGGTAAGATACCGGCACTTCGATAGGAAGCGCAGTCATCTGATTGGGTCCCTGGATCAGATAATCGGCAGGCGGGTTATCCAATTGCGACAAGGCAGAACCTACATTGATTTTAATTTCTTCGGCAGTTCTTTCTCCAATTTTAATATTGTGCTGATGACGCATGTATTCCATGATATCGGCTGTCAAATCATCCCCTGCAATACGGATCGATTTGTTGGTAACCAGTCCACCCAGTGAAATCACGGCAATTTCGGTAGTTCCACCACCGATGTCAACCACCATGTTTCCTTCCGGGGCTTCCACATCCAGCCCGATACCGATAGCGGCAGCCATGGGCTCATAAATCATATACACATCACGTCCACCTGCATGTTCGGCAGAGTCACGTACCGCACGGATTTCAACTTCTGTTGAACCCGACGGAATACATACCACCATACGCAAGGAGGGGGAGAAAAACCTTGATTTGGGATTCATCATCTTGATCATACCCCTGATCATCTGTTCCGCTGCATTAAAGTCAGCGATCACCCCATCACGCAACGGACGGATGGTCTTCAGGTTGGCATGTGTCTTACCCTGCATCTGTCGTGCTTTCTCTCCAATAGCTATCAGTTTTTCGGTTTTAAGGTCGATGGTCACTATCGATGGTTCGTCAACAACAATCTTATCGTTGTGGATAATGATCGTGTTGGCGGTTCCAAGGTCGATGGCAATTTCCTGGGTTAAAAAAGAAAATAATCCCATTTATTATTTATTTTTCTATGTTTATACTAAAACAATTGGTTGGCAGATCGTTTCTCATCAATGTCTGAAATGTCTCACGCCGGTAAAAATCATTGCAATACCAAATTCATCGCAGGCGGCAATTACTTCCTCATCGCGGATGCTACCTCCCGGTTCCACAATATATTTAATTCCAAATTCATTGGCCGCCTCGACGCTGTCTCTAAAAGGAAAGAAAGCATCTGAAATCAGCACTGAATCTTCAATCCGTACACCCTCTTTCAGGTTAAAACGCGGAATGGTCAATTGGCGCAGGCTGTCCAAACGGTTGGGTTGCCCCATCCCTGCCCCTGTAAGCCAGAATGATCCGTCCGCATTTTGAGTCACCAATGCAATCGCATTGCTCTTCAAATGTTTGCAAGCTGTAATACCAAACTTCGACAAATTAATTTTATTACTGTCGAATTGTATTTTTGTTACATTTTTAAAATCGCTTTCCAAACCTTCATCTTCATCCTGGATAAGCAATCCACCACTAATGGAACGGAAGATCTTCTCACCTGCAATCTGAGGTTTCACAGGAGTTGAAAGTACCCTAAGGTTTTTCTTTTTGCTTAATACTTCCAGTGCTTCCTGGGTATAACCGGTGGCAATAAGTATTTCAATAAAGCGTTTGTCAAACCACTCGGCAATGGTCTTATCCACCACCCCGGTAAAACAAACAATACCGCCATAAGCGCTTACAGGATCACCTGCCCAGGCCAATTCCAGCGATTTCAAAATATTATCCGTAACTGCCAGTCCGCATGGATTTAGGTGTTTTACTACCGAAACGGCTACCTTATTTTCAATATGGGTTACTGAATGGTAAGCATCACTTGCTGATTTCCATGCAGCGTCAGCATCAAGCATATTGTTATACGACAGCGCTTTACCCTGCAAAACCTGTGCATTGGCTAAAGTAATGTCTGAGTTGCTGTTGTTGAATTTAAAGAAAGCTGCGGCCTGGTGTGGGTTCTCACCATAACGAAGTACCTGTCCGTTGTTTACACTGATACGTGCTTCTTCAACCCTGTTTCCATTGAAGTAATTAAAGATGGCACTGTCGTAATGTGAAGAAGTGGCAAAGGCCAAACGGGCAAATTCTTTTCTGTCGTCAAGATCTGTGGCACCGTCTTTTTCCATCAGCAACGAATAAAGTTTTTCATATTGATCGCGTGAGGAAACAATTACCACATCATTAAAATTCTTTGCAGCAGCCCTGATAAGGGAAATGCCACCAATATCTATTTTCTCGATAATATCTTCATCAGAAGCCCCTGAGGCTACCGTTTCTTCAAAAGGATATAAATCAACTATGACAAGATCAATTTCAGGAATTTCGTACTGAGCAATTTGCTGCTGATCTCCCGTATTTTCTCTGCGGTTCAGGATTCCGCCAAATACCTTGGGATGAAGGGTTTTGACACGTCCTCCTAATATGGAGGGATAGCTGGTAAGTTGTTCTACAGGAATAACTGGAGTTCCCAACTCTTCGATAAATGATTGCGTTCCGCCGGTTGAATAGATGGTTACATTTAATTCTTCCAGCCTCTTTACAATCTGGTCAAGCTTATCTTTGTAATATACAGAAATTAAAGCAGATTTAATTTTTTTTAAGTCCTTCATCTATAATCCTTTTGTAATTTGGCGACAAAGATAATAAAACACCTTGATTCTCTTTAATACAAAAATGGTTAATTAAATTTATAGTAACACTTAATTTTGAAAAATAATTTGAGAACATGCCTTCGCCTGAATTTTAGTAAATGTCGTTACAATGAACTATAGGTTAATTACTTTTAAATTTCCAGAAATTCACTGACGTAAAATATGGCTATATATCCTTTGTATCCTTAAAACCCTAATCTATTTTTCATTAAAAAATTGCCACATAGCATTAACGGCATGTATACAAATATGGTATAAAAACATCAAACTATATTACTCCCCTTCTAAAAGTATTGACGTTATTTACTTTTCAGAATATTGTAATACACTCTAAATGAAGAATTATCCGGCAACATTAAGAATTAATGAATAAAAATTGGTCATGTTGTGTAATCATTTCAGAAATTTGTAACTAATTTTTTGAATAAAGAGTAATAACTTTACTTTTCAAATAAGAAGGTATGCTGGTAACCAGGTTAATTCTTGAGAGTTTTTCCTTTGCCTTTGGTTCTCTTCGGGGGAACAAACTAAGGACATTTTTATCGCTGCTGGGAATCACCATTGGCATCTTTGCCATTATTTCGGTTTTCACAGTCATCGATTCACTGGAGAATTATATCCGCAACAGCTTAAATTCCCTGGGAAGTGACATGGTATATATCCAAAAATGGCCATGGACTCCTCCTGAAGGTGAATCAGAATATCCCTGGTGGAAATATCTGAACCGCCCGGTACCTACCATGGAGGAAGCGGAGGATCTCACCAGAAGAGGAAAAAATATAGAGGATGCTGTTTATTTTTTTGGCTTTAACCGCACCGTTCAATACGAAAACAGTAAGGCCGAAAATACGGAAGTACTGGCTACTACTTATGGATTGATCAACAACTGGAACCTGGAAGTTGAAAAAGGAAGGTATTTTACTGAATCGGAATCCAACTCAGGGGCGAACCTTGCCATTTTGGGAAGTGAGATTGCCACCAAACTGTTTGACCAGGTAAATCCAATAGGTAAGACCATCAAATTCCAGGGATACAAATTCATGGTCATCGGTGTTTATGCCAAAAAGGGAACGGATATGTTTGGCACCAGCATGGATAAACGAATCCATATACCGGTGGTTTATGCCATGAACATGGTAGATGTCCGCGATCGCGATCAAGGCCAGACCATCAACGTGAAGGCCAAACCCAATGCCGATCATGATGAATTCCTTGCAGAGCTGGAAGGCGCCATGCGTTCCATTCACCGGCTTAAACCAATGGAAGAAAACGATTTCGCCATCAACGAGGTAAGCGTCATCTCTAAAAGATTCGATACCTTTTTTCAGGTATTCAATTTCGCCGGTTGGATCATCGGTGGATTCAGCATCCTGGTGGGAGGCTTCGGAATTGCCAATATCATGTTCGTTTCTGTGAAGGAAAGAACTAAAATCATAGGCATCCAAAAAGCGCTGGGTGCAAAACGCTTTTTCATCCTGCTTCAGTTTATTTTTGAAGCAGTGGTATTGTCGATGGTTGGAGGTATTGTAGGACTCTTTTTAATATTTATTGCCACCACCATCTTCAGCTATGTTTCTGATATGAAAATAGCCATGACAATGGCCAATATTATTCTCGGACTTACCATCTCAGGAGTAATCGGGGTACTGGCCGGTTTTATCCCTGCCCTTTCAGCAGCCCGCCTCGACCCGGTGGAAGCTATGAACGCAGTATAATAACTATAGAAAATAATCTCATCAACACATAGACACATAGTTCACATAGAAAAATAAAACTATGTGAACTATGTGTCTATGTGTTTAAATTCTTTTCTTTACCTTTCGTTTTTTCAATTAACCGGGTATGGCAAAAATGAACCTGATCGATCGTCTTTGGAAAGTAATGCGCTCAATACTTGCCGCATTAGGAATTATTTTTCTTATATTATTGATTATCAGCTTTACCACCTGGCCCTTTTGGGGATATTACTGGCTGGGCACCAGTAAATCCAGGATTTCAGGCAAACCCGACTATATCATCCTTTTAGGTGGGGGCGGTATGCCCAGCGAGTCCAACCTGATGCGTGCCTTTTTTGTTTTCAAGGCCGCTACTGATGCCCCAGATAGTAAAATCATCATTTCCATACCCGGCGACATCTCCGATCCCAACAGTACGGCCAGGCTGGTAGCTGCCGAACTGGTAAGCAAAGGAATTGATTCCATGCGCATTGATTATGAACAGATAGGTACCAATACCAGGTCGCAGGCGCTGCAGCTTCAGCAGTTTCATTCTGACAGACTTATGGATAAATCGATATTACTGGTCTCTTCCCCTGAACATATGCGACGGGCAGTGCTTGTTTTCCAAAAGGCAGGCTTCAAAAACATCAATGCTTTACCTGCCTTCGAAAATGCACTGGAAGCCAACCTGTATTTTAAAGATGAAGATTTAGGAGGAAATAAACTCCCCATACCTGATATTGGCAATCACACCTCCGTCCGCTACCAATTCTGGAACCACCTGAAATACGAAATCCTCATAGCCCGCGAAATGGCCGCCCTGGGATACTATAAGCTAAGAGGCTGGATATAAAGAAAGATATCCTAGGAACGCGGATCTAACGGATCAAAACGGATTAAAAATGTATTAAAAGATCCGCCTTAATCCGCTTGATCCGCTAAATCCGCGTTCCTAAGATTTTATTGACATTCTACTACCACTTTATTTCATATTCTTACAAAAAGTCAATTATTTTGGAGAAATAATTATAAAAATGACAGGAAATGCGATTAAATGATAAATGAGTTGCTAATTTTGTATAGAGTACTCATCATTTTTTTAAAGAGGCAATTTATCTAACCTTAAAATAGACATATGAAATTATTTATCCCCCAGAATTATCAGCCTTTGCTGGATGTCAATCAAACGGAGAAGGCCATCAAGTTGGTAAAAGATTGTTTTCAGCAGGACCTTGCTTCTGAATTGCGCCTTCGCCGTGTGACGGCTCCTTTGTTTGTGATGAAAGGTACGGGTATTAACGACGATTTGAACGGCATTGAACGCCCGGTAAGCTTTCCGGTGAAGGAACTGGATGATCAGAAAGCAGAAGTGGTACAGTCGCTGGCCAAATGGAAACGTATGACCCTGGCTGATCTTAAAATTGAACAGGGTTACGGGTTGTATACCGATATGAATGCCATCCGCCCTGATGAAGAGCTGACCAATATCCATTCCTTGTATGTTGACCAGTGGGACTGGGAACGGGTAATTTCAAAAGAAGAACGCACCCTTGAGTTTTTGAAAAAGATTGTCCGCAAGATTTATTCTACTTTTTTGCGCACCGAGTTTATGGTAGCAGAGCACTTTCCTCAGATTAAACCCATCCTTCCTGAAGAAATCACATTTATTCATTCTGAAGAACTGGAAGCACAGTATCCTGATATGACACCCAAGGAACGGGAACATATTGCTGCCAAAATGTATGGAGCAGTATTTATCATCGGCATTGGAGGCGTACTTCCAGGGGGAGAAAAACACGATGGACGTGCTCCTGATTACGACGACTGGACTACCCCAACGGTTGATAACTTTAAAGGCCTGAATGGCGATATCCTGGTTTGGAATCCTGTGATGGAGACCTCTTTGGAATTATCATCCATGGGAATTCGTGTGGACAAGGAGGCCCTATTGCACCAATTGGCCATTACAGGCACCGAAGAACGTAAAAACCTATACTGGCATCAGCGTTTATTGAATGATGAACTGCCATTATCTATTGGCGGGGGTATCGGGCAATCACGTTTGTGCATGTATTTTTTGCGCAAAGCCCATATTGGCGAAATCCAATCAAGCATCTGGCCTGATGAAATGAAAGCCATCTGCAAGGAAAATAAAATTGAACTGATCTGATTTTGAACCTTCTATACAACCTGCATTTCATATCTTTGATAAGGGATGCAGGTTTCTTTATGTTTTTTCAACATAGGTGATGAAGGATAACCTAATTTTTATATATTTGCAACCGCTAAAAAGAGGATGTCTCGGTAGCTCAGCTGGATAGAGCAACGGCCTTCTAAGCCGTAGGTCTTGGGTTCGAATCCCAACCGGGATACAAAAAAGAAAACCCATACATTTTACAGTGTATGGGTTTTGTATTATTAGGAGAACTTTAGTTTTAGTGACTTGCCTTTATTATTTGGATATATTTTTTCAGATTATTCTTCATTATTTCAATATTATCATCATATGGGTTCAAAAGATATACCTTCCCTTCTTTCATTCCTTCAACAGGTTTGGTAATATTGGGATTACTATTATCTCCTTTCCTCACAATATGTATGGTATAATACTGTGAAACAGCTACTTTGTCTCTTATGGTGATTTGGTTGAAGTCAGAAATAGCTGGGTTATTATTTCTGTTATTGATGAGATCTTCTGCATTCAAATAGGCTTCAAAACCATCGTAGGAATAATGAGGATGTTCGCCGTCAATTTGACGATAAACTTCCCTGTCTCCATTATTCAGTATAAAAGCTTTGGCAAGCTCAAAATCATTGAGTGAAAATACAGTTGTTATATCTGCAAACTTATTGGTAGTAAATTCTTTTGCAGATTTGATAATTTGAATGTAGGCTTTCAGATTATTCTTCATCACTTCAATATCCTCATCATTAGGATTTAAAAGATAAACCTTGCCTTCTTTCATCCCTTGCTGTATTGTAATATCCTTTTTGGCAGTATCACCAACCCTTACAACATGAATAGTATAATATTGAGGATTGGCATTTTTGTCCCTAATCGTAATTTCATTAAAGTCAGAAATGGTCGAATCATTATTAATGTTCTTTTGACCAATTTCTGCATTTAAATAAGCTTCAAAACCATCAAATGAGTAATGAGGATTGTTGTTATCAAAAGCCCGATAAGTTTGCCGATCTCCATTATTCAAAATAAAAGCTTTAGCAGCTTCAAAATCCTCAATTGAAAAGTCTCCTGTGATATCTACATACTTAGTGGTAGAAATTGGTTCAATCACTTCATCTTTAGTATTTGTGCATGCCCAAATTGCAAGAATTAGGAATAAGTAATAGCTAAATTTCATAGTTATAGGTTTTATAATTAGTAGATTGTATGGATATAAGCATTTACTGATTGTTTGAATAAAGGTATAACAATATTTACTAAAAATATATGTTATATGTCATAATTTTCACCCCTTTCATTCTCTAAATGCAAAATATTGATTATTAATACCATATACATACATGTCTTTTTATCATGTTTTATAATATTTGAAAGAATTGGCTATGTGTAAAAACAAAACCCGTCCACTTAATACAGTGAGCGGGTTTATAAATCACATATAGAAAGGCAATCATCTTTGATTGTTAATGCCTAATATAACTCGTGTTCTCCAAAATTTAATATACTTTATCTGAATTATATGTACAGGTTCTTTAATTTTTAATGATCATCTGTTCTGCATATTTCCCTTTTTCAGATATTACCTTCAGGATGTAACTACCGCTTTTAAGAGTTCCTGCATCTATTTTGTAAATGTTGATTCCTCCTTCCAAGCATTCTGTTTTTATTAGTACCCCTTTTATGGAATACAATTCAAGGGTATATTCTTTTTCTTTGAAATTTCCTGCTATAAATAAATCATTGGAAACAGGGTTGGGGTAAACCTTAACCTGTAAGCTCCTGTCATACAGATTTACGCCATCCGGGAAAGTAGTAATGGTATCACAGGGTAAATCCTCAAAATGAAATTCACCTAGTTCAGGATCGGAATAACACCTCAAAGGCCCAATATCTGGATCATCGACCACATAACCAATATTCTGTGGAAGAAGATAGGTTAAACTTCCTATTTTTTCAATAATTGGATGCATTCCAAAATCCCAATAAGACATTTTTTTAGTAGTTACACGATAAGTTTTAAGCACATGATTATTAATTGTGGTAGTATATGTTGAATCAATTTCAACCCACCCATAAGGATCATTAGGCAAATAACCAGGCATTTCAGAATATGTCAACAGAGAATCTCCTTTTGCAAGGGAAAAGTTGTATAATACATGAAAGTCATTATTTTTCCAGTAGAAGATGGTATCCCCATTTTGATGAAGGTACTCGTATCCCAATGATGTAGCGCCACTTCTTTGGTACCTGGTCTTTTGGATTACCTTTACGGGTTTACCATTAATGATGGAATCTTTAATACTGGTGTGCTTGATGTAATTGGCCTGTGGAGGGTTGTAACTTTCGTATTGTGAATAATACCACTCTGCGCCAATTGGTGCGAATTCGGTATTCTCTTTATTGTTCCCCGACAAATCAGGAAAACAACTGGGATAACTATTATTAAAATACAGGGGTTCGTTGTTTTGTTTGAAACAGATTAAGTCATTATATAAGCCGTTGGTTGGTGTGCTACCTGAAGTAAACAATAAACCCTTCATACTGCCAATACCTTCTATCCATTTTACTCCAGGATACGGATATTCCCCATGTTTAAAGCTGAATTCTTTTCTGTAAGTATTTCCAATTAAGACAGTATCAATGGAAGCCACAGTTAGATTTTCATCAGGCATTGTTAGATTATCAATCTTTAAGATGTCACCTATTTTAATTCCAAAATCATACAAAAGAACTTCATCCCCTTCATGACCACCATTATTTGTAATTATTGAAGTTGAAGGTTTTAATGGATGTATTTTCTTCCCTTTGTAATAAACCTTTTTACTTTCATCTTCCCGGATTCCACCAATTACCGTTGCTTTTGATTTGATAAAAACAGAATCATAAAACATATACAGCTTTTTATAAGCGATGCTATTTATAATCGTATCCTCACCACTTATTGTGAATCGTTCATAACTTGGAGGAGTTATTTTAGTATCGGGATAGACAGGTTCAGGGCTATTATATTTTTCACTCCAAATGGCTCCTGCATTGAGTATTGATACATACTGGTATTCTTGATCTGATAACGTAGAGCTACTCCATAATTTTCCTTCCTGAACAAGGCTTTGCCCTTTGCATACCAATAGGGATAGGATAAGTGATAATAAAAGAACAATTGTTTTCATGAGTCAATCATTTAGGTCTATTTCTTAAGGATGTATTCACTTCAATTGAATAACCTGGACTAAAGGTATAATATTATTTCACAAAAATATATGTTATAAGTCATAATTTTTACCCCCCCCCATTTTTATTTACAATGGCTTAATTAATAATTCATTACAAAAACTTGCATTTCAGCATATTTTATAATTTTGAAGGAATGGCTTATGTCTGGAAATAAAACTCATTCACCGAATATAGTGAACGGGTTTAAAAGAGCGGATACTGTCAACTGTGCTGTTTTGGCAAAACATTCCCTCAGTCTGATCTTACAATGATCTGTTGCTGTATAATTATCATATTATTAGTACAGCATCAGTACAGACACCGATCAGACAGTAGCAATGGGAAGGCAATACCAAAAAGAAATTTTATAATCGCTTTTGGGGATTAGCAGATCAAAGTTTAGAATAAAGCTATTTCAAGCTGTTCGTTAATCTTTTGTTTCAAAGTTATTTAATAAAGAATACCCAGTTCATGATAATTTATCTGCTTTCCTTAAACCAAAAGTCTTTTAAGCGGTTCATTTATATGATTAAATATTTATGCGATAATAGAAACCTTACAATATGGAGGAGAAAGCAATTATTACCTCGGGAACGTGTAATGTAAACAGGACTGCAGAAATTTACCAGGACATTCAGAAACAGATATGCCGCATATTGGAAGAGGCGGATGGCAGCGGGCGTTTTGAGGCTGAAAGCTGGGATAAAGAAATTGGGGGCGGCTCTACCCGTGTGATGCAAAACGGCTCCATTATTGAAAAAGGGGGTGTCAATTTTTCACATGTAAGGGGCGCTTACACTGAGACCATGGCAAAGCTGCTGGGTGAAGAGGCCAGTTCATTTGCCGCTACAGGACTATCTTCCATCCTTCATTCGGGCAATCCGTTTGTTCCCACCATTCATATGAACGTGCGCTATTTTGCCCTCGATAACGGGTCTTCATGGTTTGGCGGAGGGATTGATCTTACCCCTGCGTATATCAACATGGAGGAGGCCCGTTATTTTCATCAAACCATCAAGGAAATCTGCGACAGGTATAATCCCACCTGGTATCCCGAATGGAAAACATGGGCCGATGATTACTTCTACCTGACCCATCGTCAGGAATCAAGAGGTATCGGGGGGATATTTTTTGACCGTATCCAGTCTGTTGATGAAGATGATTTTTTAAAGATGCTCAGTCTTACTGTTGAACTGGCCAACTGCTACCCGGTGCTCTATAGCCAATTGATGAAAAAAAATGGTCATCGTCCCTTTACCGAAGCCCAGAAGAAATGGCAAAAGATCCGCCGAGGCCGCTATGTGGAGTTTAACCTGATTCATGACCGGGGTACTAAGTTTGGCCTGGAATCAGAAGGAAATATAGAATCCATCCTTGTAAGCTTACCTGCCGAAGTAGAATGGTTGTACAAATACCAACCTGAAAAAGGAAGCCCCGAAGACCAGACCCAGCAATTGCTAAAAAAAGGGATCGTGTGGGTGTAAGGAAAAATAGGAACACGGATTTAGCGGATCGAGCGGATAAAAGCGGATTAAAACAAACTTCTGAACACGATTAAAGATTAATAGATTGACATTATTAAAAGGATTGTAGTCCTATCGGTCCTTTAATAATTTAACCTTGTTCAAATATTTTTTATCCGTTTTAATCTGCTCGATCCGCTAAATCCGCGTTACTATTCTTATATCGATCCGCGTTACTATTCATTTTATACCACTTTGGCATGGCTATTGCAAAATTAACTACCGTTATTTTTTACTGAGGATAAACAGTCAGTATGTCATATTTATTTGATAGTTTTAAGCAATCAGAAAAGGAGAATTATGCATAATTTCTTAGTTTCCAGCTTGATGGATGAAGATAGTGATTTTATTCCCATTTTGGCGGATGGTGACGACTCGGAACTGACCAACCTGGATGTTCCTGACATTTTGCCGGTGTTGCCTTTGCGCAATACGGTAATGTTTCCCGGGGTTGTAATGCCTATTACGGTAGGCAGGCAAAAATCACTTCAATTGATACAGGAGGTATATCGTGGAAACCGCTTGATAGGAGCCGTTGCGCAAAAAGATGGAAATATTGAAGATCCGCAGCAAAGTGATTTATATGAAATAGGTACCATTGCCCAGATTTTAAAGATCCTGGAGATGCCTGACGGCACTACCTCCGTGATTATTCAAGGCAAGCGCAGATTTGAGGTTGTGGAATATACCCAGGAGTTTCCATATCTGAAGGCAAAAATTAGCCCATTGGCCGATGTGCAGCCTCACCAGGATGATCTGGTAGAGTTTTCTGCTGTGATAGGCTCTTTAAAGGACTTATCCATAAAGATCGCGCAGGTTTCATCCCAGATCTCCCCGGAGGCATCATTTGCCGTAAAGAACATTGAGAATTCGACTTTCCTGATCAACTATATCTGCTCCAATGCTGATCTGAAAGTAGAAGAGAAGCAAATCATGCTGGGCATCAGCGACTTGAAAGAACGTGGAGTACAAGCCATTGGTTACCTGGTACGAGAAGTACAGATGGCCGAACTGAAACGTGATATCCAGGCAAAGGTAAAAGCCGAGCTTGATCAGCAGCAGCGTGAGTATTTGCTCAACCAGCAGATGAAGACCATCCAGGATGAGTTAGGCGGCAGTCCTGCCGAACAGGAGATCATGGAATTGAAAGAAAAGGCTGCTGCGAAAAAGTGGAGCGAAGAGGTAAAGAAGTTCTTCGACAAGGAAGTACATAAACTCTCACGCCTGAACCCTGCCGCAGGAGAATATTCGGTACAGTTTTCATTTTGCCATACGCTCGTTGATTTACCATGGAATGAATATACCGAGGATAACTTCGACCTCGCACATGCCGCCAAGGTATTGGATGAAGACCATTACGGCCTCGAAAAGGTAAAGGAAAGAATACTGGAACATCTGGCTGTGCTGAAGTTGAAAAAAGATATGAAAGCGCCCATTTTATGCCTGTACGGCCCTCCGGGAGTCGGCAAGACATCATTGGGAAGGTCGATTGCCAAAGCATTGGGCAGAAGCTATGTACGAATGAGCCTTGGTGGTTTGCATGATGAAGCCGAGGTAAGAGGCCACCGCAAGACCTATATCGGCGCCATGCCGGGCCGTATCATTCAGAATATCAAAAAGGCCAAATCATCCAATCCAGTCTTTATCCTGGATGAACTGGACAAGGTATCCAAGGACTTTCATGGTGATCCTGCCTCTGCATTGTTGGAAGTACTGGATCCTGAGCAGAACTTTGAGTTTCATGATAATTACGTGGAGCAGGAATATGACCTGTCGAAAGTGATGTTTATTGCTACTGCCAACACTTTAAACACCATTGCTCCCGCCCTGCGCGACCGACTGGAACTGATTGAAGTGAGCGGTTACCTGGTGGAAGAGAAAATAGAGATTGCCAAACGGCATCTGATACCCAAACAGTTTGAAAACCATGGCATAGAGACCGATAATATTGTGATCCCTGATGATGTGATTCAGCATATCATTGAGAAATATACCCGTGAATCTGGTGTGAGGGACCTCGATAAGAAGCTTGCTAAGATTTCCAGACGAATAGCCAAGAGGATCGCCTTTGAGGAAGAATTCAACAGAACCCTTACCAAAAAGGATATTCGTGAATATTTAGGAGTTACCGAGTATTCCAAAGAAATCTACCAGGGCAATGAATTTGCAGGTGTGGTAACAGGGTTAGCCTGGACAGCCGTAGGGGGTGAAATATTATATGTTGAAACAAGCCTTAGCAAAGGCAAGGGCACCCTTACTTTAACGGGTAACCTAGGCGATGTGATGAAAGAATCGGCCATGCTGGCATTGGAATATATTCGCAGCCATGCCGATCTGCTGGGCTTAAATCCTGAACTCTTTGATAGATACAATGTCCACGTACATGTTCCTGAAGGCGCTATTCCAAAGGATGGCCCATCGGCTGGTATCACCATGGTCACTTCCATAGCCTCTGCCTTCACTCAACGAAAGGTAAGAGAACATCTGGCCATGACAGGAGAGATTACCCTTCG
>DATGYU010000374.1:0-2466 GCA_035297625.1 Prolixibacteraceae bacterium | reverse complement strand
GGAATCATTACCGGTATTGCCGGCGCCCTTTCCATGTCTTCTTCGGAATACCTTTCCAACAAGGCGGAAGGCAAACATGAGTTGGCCATCAAATCAGCAGTGTTTACCGGAATTGCCTATGTGATTGCGGTGATATTTCTGGTAGCCCCTTACCTTATTTTCACCTCCCCTTTTGTAGCCCTGATAGCGGCACTGCTGGACTCCATCCTGATAGTGTTCCTGTTTACTTATTACATCTCGGTGGCCAACGATCAGCCCTTTAGAAAACGTTTCCTTGAGATGGTGATTTTAAGTACGGTGGTCGGACTTATTTCTTTTGGATTGGGATACCTTGTAAGAATCTTCTTTGGTATTGATATTTAAAGCGTTAAGCAATAATAAAAAGGACCTGAATTCGTTTGCTTAATTATTAACCTTCAGAACTTTCAACCCACTTAATTGTAGTATTAGACGATTCCAGCACAAAACATGATAAATGCAGAACCTGGAATTTTGAACATGAAACTTTAAACTTTTTTCAGATTGTGAGCAATTATCTGTTAAAACTGATCCAGCAGGGGGAACACCAACAGCAGGACTTTAAATATTGTATAAGCGACTCGAAAAAGATAGCCCGATCATTGGTGGCATTTGCCAATACCGACGGGGGAAGACTGCTTATTGGCGTTAAAGACAACGGCAACATTGCAGGGGTACGCTCTGATGAGGAATACTATATGGTGGAAGCGGCTGCCCGTCTGTATTCCAGGCCCATGATCGAATTTTCCACCCGTCAGCATATGGTAGATGGCAAAACCGTACTGGAAGTTATTATTGAGCCCAGCGCGGAAAAACCCCATTATGCCGTTGACGAGAAAGGCAAATGGTGGGCTTATTTCCGAAAAGATGACGAGAACCGCCTGGCCAACAAGGTGATGCTGGAAGTATGGAAAAATCAAAAGAGCAAGGATGGCATCCTGATCAACTATTCGGAAGCAGAAAAGCAACTGCTCGACTACCTTGAAAACAATAAAAAGATTTCAGTGAGCCGCTATGCACGCATTGCCCATATCCCGTATAAAAAAGCAGAACAGATCATCATCAACTTCAGGGTGCTGGATATCTTAAAAGACTGCGTTGACGAAAAAAATATCGAATACTGTATCAACCAGGAGTTCGATCGCCAGGAATGGGACGAAAGAAGCGTGGTGTAGCAATTAAGCCAGGACCTTGGGGGAAACCATGCTACATTGGATATTGAATATTGGGTATTGGATATTTTTACTTCCTTTTTATATCTTTTTCCCTTTCTCTTTCTGCCTGGCCTCTACCGTGGAAATGACTTTCAGCAGTTGTTCGCCCATGCCAATTTTGTATCCTGAAGAGAATAGATAAACATTTCCCATGGGGTCATAAAACAGCACCAGGGGCAGCTTATCCTTAAGTCCCTGGCCGTAGATAGCCTCCAGGGCATTGATCATCTTATCGTTTTCATCGATGCCACTTTCCATCTTTGCAGGCAGCGGGTAAGTCTTCAGCACTCCGGCCTGGGCAGCCTTTTCCCTGGACATGGCAAACACAAACTGGCCTCCCCACTTGTTAAAGTGATCGACATAAGGGCCCAGATCATTCAAGATATGCTTTGAAGGCTCTTTGTCAGGATCCAGGAGCACTAATACAGAGTAATTCCCATCAGACAATGCAGATAAGCTCTGGGTCTTATTTTCTTTTAAAAGGTTAAGCTGTCCAAGGTCCAGTTTACCTGAAGGATTCATCAGCCCGGGTTGCTGCCTTATTTCTATGGGAACAGTAGTGGTCTTGCCTTTTTCTATGGCAAAGAAAGTCATATTGCTGAGCACCGATCCATCCTCCATGCGATTACCAGTAACAAGGGCATACTGGCCCACCTCCAGTTCCAATGGCTTATTGCTGTCAGTAAGTTTTCCCCCTTCAGGAAACTCCAGTGAATGGTAAAAGCCGTCCTTTAAAAAGCCGATGGTAAAATGCATATAATACTGTGGGGTCAACACATTTCCTTGCTCGGTAAGTTTCAAAAGTCCTTTTTCAGGTTGCGCTACAGCCATGGGTTCAAATGCGGCCCGCAGCCATTGCCCGTCCTTGTTGTATTCCGGAACAGAGGTCTCAGGGTTCAGGCGGGCAGGGATACCAAAAGTGCGGCATGCAGCTACAAAGAAAATATCACGCGATTGAGGGTCTGCCACCCTAAGGTTGAATACCCCTATCGGAGTCAGCGGGTTACGCGAATGTTGGTTGGCCTCTTTGTTGATCTGTATATTTTCCTTTATCCAGTTTACCAAAACAGAAATATCCTTGCGGGCGGATTCTGCCATGCCTGCATCCATTGATTTATTAAGAAAACTTCTCCACGGACTAAGGTTTTCATTTTCAATACGTGGAGATAGAACATAGCGGTTAAACAACTCTTTAGAGGGCACCAGTTTTTCTGTGCCTGACTGTGCCATTTGC
>DATGYU010000373.1:0-1567 GCA_035297625.1 Prolixibacteraceae bacterium | reverse complement strand
CGAATCCAATCTCTCAGCTCATTCCCTTCACCCTTATCAATGATTTCACATAGCAGCCAATTGGTGACAAACCCCATCAACGAAAAACGAGGGAGCCCTAACACAAAACTCCCTCGTTTTATTGGATGGGTTGGTTTGTATTATTCCACAAACTGTTTGGCGTAGTATTTTGCAGTAAGCTTTTCGCCTGTCGCACGTTCAATCATATCGTTCCATTGGTACAACATTCCGGGCATAAAAACCTTTTCTTTCAGGTATTGCCCTACCTCGGGGTGATTCACAAAACTTACATTGCTGTAATCCTTATTTTTTATAACATTATCAGAAATATAGTAGAATAACTGGGAAGCCAGTAATTCACCCATCAGGTAGTTATGATAGTAGCACGGATAGAGCGCCACATGTATTTTCGAAGCCCAGTCCGGCTCATTTCTTCCTTCCGGTTTTTTAAGCAGCTGATACTGTTCCACCAGCTTCCACCACAAAGCATTCAGGTCCTGATCAGGATCGGCATACATGGCTTTTTCGAAACGGTACATCACCTGTGCCCAACGGCTGAAGGTAAGCTGTTCAAGGCGCAATGATTTGTGACATACTTCGGCAATTTCGTTTTTTTGCTCAGGGGTAACAATGTTCATGTCAGCCATCCATTGCGGGTTGGTGGCATTGCGTCCCATCAGCATGGCAATGGCTTCGGTGGTAAAAGTATGAGCGGCATCACGCAGAAGATACGGCTTTTGAGGATCATAGTATTTGGAATAAACAGCATGGCCACATTCGTGAAGCATCGTGTTCATCCAGTTCATCGTAGGCGTCACATTGCAAAGCACCCGTACATCGCCGTTGTGATCCATATCCGTACAGTAGGCATGCTGGTTCTTGCCGCTTTTTTCATACAGGTCAGAACGCTTAAGGATATCGGCAACATCCAGGTTGATGCCTTTGTAAAATGCTTCGGTTAGTGCAACAACATCTTTATCCTTATAGAACTGGTCCAGGTCCACATTGTAAATCTTGGGAGCCTCCTGGAAAAAGCGGTTCTGGTAATGCCAGGGCATTAATTGATCCTTTGACAGTTGGTAACGCTTTGCAAAATAGTCATCCATTTCATTTTTCAAACCTGCGAAAGTACCTTTTGTTAGGGTATCGAGTTCATCAAAAAGCCGCAGCACTTCTTCCGGATCCTGTTCCGATAAGATCATGCTCATGGTATGATAGTTTTCGTAGCCCAGGTCTTTGGCAATGCGGTTCCTTAGTTTAACAAGGGCAATAATATCCTGCGAAACTTCTTTCCCGATTGCTTTATGCGCTTTCCATGCAGCTTCCAGTTCTTTGGAGTTGGTCGACGAAGTGAGAATGTGTTCGATCTCATTATCCGATACTTTCTTTCCGTTCAGATCGGCCCTGAAGTTCGAATACTTCTTCTCCAGTTCCGAGCTCATCACAACCATCTTTTCAAGCTGTTCCTTCTTTACCTGGTTTCTCAGAAAGTTGGGATAAAGGACTTCCATCTCCCGGTTCAAAACAGAATCCTTTACCAGCTTAGATTCTTTAATCGATTTTAATT
>DATGYU010000372.1:0-3742 GCA_035297625.1 Prolixibacteraceae bacterium | reverse complement strand
GATAGGGTGTCCACGGTGGCGCGAAACCTAACCCACGGCGGCAAGCCGGCTCAAGAGCGAAAGTCCATCCCCCGGCTATTTTATCTTTTAGTACATCTACAGGGATGGTACGGGTATCCGCTGATTTTTTCTGATTGCAGGAGCTAATTCCTGCCATTACAATAAGCAGGAGAAATAAGAATAAGTTGGATTTCATTGGTATAAATTGTTAGTTTAATATTTCATTTCTATAGGGCACCGACGACTGTGCTCCGATTCTGGTAACGGAAATGGCAGCCGCCTTATTGGCAAAGGCTATGGATTCACGGATGGTTTTGCCTTCCGAAAGGGCCACAGCCAGGGCGCCGTTGAAGGTATCTCCCGCGGCGGTGGTATCAACAGCTTGCACTTTGAGGGTACTTATTACTTCATGCTGTCCGTTTGCCAGGATAAAAGCACCGGCAGATCCCATGGTAATGATGATTATTTCCACACCTTTATCATGGAGAAGTGTAGCAGCTTTTAAGGCCGATGGCTCATCCGTTACTTTGATGCCTGTCAGCAATTCCGCTTCCGTTTCATTTGGAGTTATAATATGCAGTCTTTTGAGCAGTTCATCAGAAAGTTTAGCGGCCGGGGCAGGATTAAGTATTACTTTCTTTTGCCTATCAAAGGCCAGAGCGGCAACATGCTCCACGGTCGGTATTGGAATCTCCAGTTGCATCAGAACATATTCAGCTTCATCAAGCGCTGCCATTGCCTTACCGAAATCAGCCTCAGCAAGTGTGCCGTTGGAACCCGGTGCCACTACTATTGAATTCTCCCCTTTGTCATCAACAGTTATCAGGGCTACCCCACTTGGATTTTCAGGGTCAGTGACCATATATTCCACACTGATTCCCTCGTTGGCCAATTGCATGACTGCTTGCCGGCCAAAAATATCATCTCCTGTTTTACCCACAAAGGTGACCCTTCCTCCCAGGCGGGCTGCAGCCACAGCCTGATTGGCGCCTTTACCACCGGCATTCATTAAAAATTTACCTCCCAGTATGGTTTCTCCCGGAGCGGGAAAATGATCGGTTTTAATAACCATATCGGTATTGGAACTACCAACGATAAGAATATTTCTATTGCTCTCCTGCGACATTTTTATCAAAGTTTAGTTTAGTTAGTCTTTCCGATAATATACTTAACGAATTACACCTTCGCAAGGCATATCCGTTGATAAAATCAAAGATAGAAAAATACCTGTTCAAGCTATTGTTTTTTAATGGAAATTGCAGTTTCTATCGCCATATATGACAGAAAGCAAAAAGAATCCGGATACTTAAAAACCCTACAAATAACGGGGTACTGACGATTTATAGTTCAGGTATTGATCCTTGAATTCACTTTCAAGGTATTTTTCTTCTCCCAATATAATAAAATGATGAACGACCATGCCGTAGATCATGATCACCAGCAAAAGAATACTTGGCAGAAAAAGAAAGGCAGCGGTATTGAGGAATATAAAACTGGCATACATGGGGTTACGGCTGTAATGATAGATGCCGGTAGTTCTAAGCTCATGTTTTCCTGCTGGTAAACCTATGTGGGTGATTAGTCCCATGGAGAGATAAGCCGGGACAATGATCAGGTTGGCCGGTATTAAAAACACGGCAGCCAGCAGTTTTTGCACATCAGGAATTTCATCCTGAATGACAAATGGAACTAAAGGGCGGTATTGGGGAAATAAAGCAATAAAAGCGAATAAGGCCCATACCATAAAAAGAAGGAACTTGCCGGTGTAGAAAAACAATGGCTGAATGGTAGGTTTTCCCATTGCATCCTTTCCGCTTTTAGCCAAAAAGGCTCCAAGAACCATGGTTGCCACAATAGGCACGGTGATTAGAACAGCCAGGGTATAGTCGATCCAGTTCATGTGGGTTCTGTTAATTGGTAGGATCAAATATAAGAAGTTTAACGTTTAACATTAAAAGTTTAAAGTTCCAGGTTTCAGGATTAGGGCTCTTTAATGGTGCATCGTTCATTGGGTCTTTATTGTATTAAGGTCCTTATGGTCGTTAATGTTCTTGAATGGGGGATGTGTGCAGCGTAATTGCAAATAACTCGGCTGCTTTTCACTATTCTTTAGGCATAAAAAAAACGAGATCACCTTTTCAGATGACCTCGTTAATCTTTTACTTATTAAAATAAAAACAGTCTGTTAACAGAAACTGCCAATTTTAATAATTATTGTTTTAATGCCATATCACAGGCATCTTTTAGCTTTTTAGCGGTTGCATTTTCAGGATCGTATTCCAGAGCTTTCTGAACCAATGGCAAGGCTTTACTGTATTCATCCTTGGCTTTTTTATCGATATCGATATATTTGGGATCCGTAGTTTTCAATTTTCCAGCCGTAATTTCATTGTTGGCTTTTAAAATCATAGAACTTCCCTTTGAATAAAAGGCGTTGGCTGATTTTACGTAATAAGCTGCCAGTTTGCTTTTCACCTTGGCATCATCAGGAGCAATGGAATAAGCTGTTTCCAGTGCCTTCAGAGATTCAGCATCGTTTTTCAACGCTTTGTAGGAATCCGATTTATATATTAGAGAATTAACTTTCTTATAGCCCATTGCATAAGACTGATCAAAATATTTCAATGCTTTTTCATAGTTTTTCACACTAAAAGCGCAATATCCCATGTTGTAAATCATTGAAGTATCTGCTACTGGCTGATCACCCAACTTTACCAATGCCTGCTCATAAAGATTTAAGGCAGATTGATAATCTTTTGCTCCGATAGCCTTATTGCCTTCATTTTTCAATTCGGCAAATGTTTTTTCAGCTGGCTGAGCAGTCTGGGGAGCTTGAGCGTTTTGAACTGCTTGTGCATTTACTGCAACATAACTCAAACACATTACTAATACAAAAAAAATACTTTTCATATAACCGTTCTTTAGTTTTTATTAGTTTATAAAAATTCTTTCTTCTTTGAGATCAATTTATATCTAATTCTATGCCAAAAATAATAATTACCTTTTAATAGGGCAACAATTATTTAAAAACGATTAAAAAGAGTTGACAATTTGTAACTATTCTTACTTAACGTTTTGTTCTATGGCAGTTTTCAACTGTTTCCCTGTCGCATTTTCAGGGTCTATGGTCAAAGCTTTCTCAACCTTGGGCATCGCTTTTTTGAATTCCTCAGATGCTTTAACTACTGCGGTTTTATAGGCTTCATCGGTTGTTTTGTATTTCCCTGAGGTTACATCGTCAGCCGCAGATTTTAATATTTTAGCACCCTCCGTATAGTAAACATTGGCTTCTTTCAAGTAAAATGTAGCCAGTCGGCCTTTGAGTTTGCTATTGTCAGGAGAAGCTGCCAGTGCCTCCTCCAGGGCTTTCTGGTAGGATGCATCATTTTTTGTCAGCTGATAGATGTTTGCCTTATACTGCAAAGCGGTTTCCTTCTTGTAATTCATGGCGATGGATTCATCCAGCAGCTTTTGTGCTTTATCATAGTCCTTTGCCTGGTAAGCACAGACGGCCATATTGTAGGTCATGGCTGTGTCTTTTGGTTCATTGCCCCATTTACCAAGCGCCTGTTCATAAAGTTGGAGTGCTTTTGAATAATCCTTGGCCCTTAGCGCTTCATTGCCTTCATTTTTATAATCGATGGCCGTCTTATCATTTTGGGTATAAGCAACAAAACCAACAAAACAGAGAATCAAGGACAATAGAAATCGTTTCATGTTGTTGCTTTTAATGATGAGGTTT
>DATGYU010000371.1:0-13126 GCA_035297625.1 Prolixibacteraceae bacterium | reverse complement strand
ATCAGGTCAAAATATTTTAGCAAAAAATCATTTACTACCATACCAATATCAGTAGGAAACAACTTGGCTTTTTCTGCCCCGGTCTGTTCCATTTTTGCCTTCTCGCTGATTTTTTGTCCTGCCAGTACCAGTTCCGTATAGGGGCGTTCGGTTCCCGGACGATCTTCCTTGACCACATACCCCCTGTTTTGTATGGTGGTGATAATTGGGGCATAAGTTGACGGGCGACCAATGCCTTGTTCTTCCAGTTTTTTCACCAAACTGGCCTCGGTATAGCGCGGTGGTTTTTGGGTGAAACGCTCGGTGGCAATGATCTTTTCAGCACGCAATTGCTGGTTGACAGAAAGCGGTGGCAGCAAACTTTTAGAACCTCCGTTTTGGTCCTCATCATCGGATGACTCGATGTAAACCCTTAAAAAACCATCAAAAAGCAACACCTCTCCCGTGGCGATAAACTTATCCTGAACCGTGGAGATATCAATCGTTACGGTAGTTTTCTCCAGTTCAGCATCGGCCATCTGGGAAGCGATGGTGCGTTTCCAGATCAGGTCATAGAGTTTTTTCTCCTGCACCGTTCCTGAAATTTCCTGCTGGTCGATATATGCCGGGCGAATGGCCTCATGTGCCTCCTGCGCTCCCTTCGACTTGTTTTTATATTGCCTTAGGTGATGATATTTTTCTCCTAATGACCTTAATATTTCTTGTTTAATGGTATTGATGGCCAATCCGGACAGGGTTACCGAATCGGTACGCATGTAAGTAATCTTTCCCGATTCATACAATTTCTGGGCAATGCTCATGGTCTGGGAAACCGAAAAACCAAGTTTACGGCTGGCCTCCTGTTGCAGGGTAGAGGTAATAAAAGGAGGAGCGGGTGATCTTCTAGCCGGTTTTTTTGAAACATCGCTGATCTTGAATTCCGCATTTTTGCATTTCTCCAAAAACGCCATTGCTTCATCCCGGGTATCAAAGCGTTTGTTTAGCTCGGCCTTCAATTCAACAAATTTTCCTTCTTTATCGAGTACCATAAAACTGGCGGCTACCCGGTAAGCTGAAACCGAAGTAAAATTCATGATCTCACGTTCACGTTCCACGATAAAACGTACGGCCACGGATTGTACCCTTCCGGCAGACAGCGACGGTTTGACCTTTTTCCACAACACGGGAGAAACCTCGAAACCTACAATCCGGTCCAGTACCCTGCGCGCCTGCTGGGCATTTACAAGGTTTAGGTCAATCGGCCTGGGGTTTTTAACCGCATTTAAAATCGCATCCTTTGTAATCTCATGAAAAACAATGCGCCTGGTCTTTTTGGGGTCCAGCTGCAGGGTTTCCATCAAATGCCATGAAATGGCTTCCCCTTCACGGTCCTCGTCCGAGGCCAGCCAAATCACGTTGGATTCCTTTACCAGTTTCTTAAGCTCCCCTACTAATTTCTTCTTGTCAGAAGAAATTTCATATTTTGGAGTGAAGTTATTCTGAATGTCTATCCCAAAATCTTTTTTCTCCAGATCTCTTATATGCCCCATGCTGGAAGTCACATGAAAGTCTTTACCCAAAAATTTCTCTATAGTTTTTGCTTTTGCAGGTGACTCAACAATTACCAGGTTCTCGTACATAGATCGATTGTTTATTCTTTCTAAACTCAAAAATTTGTGCAAATTAAAGAAAAGGAAACACTAAGTTCAAAATTAAAAAGAAAATATTTATTTCATATTTGTTTGAAAATGATTTATTTATTAATTAAATTCCATGGATGTTGATTTTTCAGGATCCAAAAACACTGCCTTTTTAACCCTAAAAATCCAATTTGAATTTTACGTTAATTACTGAATATGTAATAATTAAAGCAAATATTGAGTTTATTATCAAGGCAGATAAAAATCACCCAAATGAACTTTTAATAGAATTATTATCCCCCATTAAGTTCTATTAAATATCAGCATGGTTTTGATTATCTTTTATCTTTGCCAGTAAAATGAATAAGCTCTGAATGGAAAAAGATATCAGTGTATATAAGAAATATATCCGGATTTTCTGGGTGATTTATGGATTGATGGTTGCCGGGGTATTTTTATTGTTCTTTATGATTGCCCAGGGATGGCTCGGCTTTATGCCTACATTTGAAGACCTTGAGAATCCTGAAAGCCTGTTGGCCTCTGAAGTAGTTTCTTCAGACAATGTGATTTTGGGTAAATATTTTAAGGAAAACAGAAGTTTTGTCAAATATGAAGAGTTCAACCCTGATCTGATCCATGCACTGATAGCCACCGAAGATGCCAGGTTTTACAAGCATTCAGGCGTTGATCTGCGCGGGCTGGTAAGGGTTGCAAAGGGAATCGCTACGGCCGACATCAACTCCGGAGGGGGAAGTACCATCAGCCAGCAGCTGGCCAAAATGCTTTTCCCTCGTAATAACATGGACAATAAACTACAGCTGATATTACGCAAATTCAAAGAATGGGTGATCGCCGTTAAGCTTGAGAAAAGCTATACCAAGGAGGAAATTCTCACCATGTACCTAAACAAGTATGACTTTTTGAACCTTGCTGTGGGCATAAAATCAGCTTCTTCCATCTATTTCAACACCTCCCCCGATTCACTTCGGCTGGAACAGGCCGCCATGCTGGTGGGAATGGCCAAAAACTCTTCCTTGTACAACCCTGTCAGAAGACCCGAGCTTACCCTTCAGCGCAGAAATGTGGTGCTGGCACAAATGCAAAAATATGGTTACATCTCCAAAGAAGTTTGCAAAGAAAAACAAGCACTGCCGCTTGGCCTTGATTTTCACAAAGTGGATTTTAAAACCGGGCTGGCCCCCTATTTCAGGGAATATCTGCGCAAGACGATGAATGCCCCAAAGCCTGAGCGGTCAAATTACAAAGACTGGCAGATGCAAAAATACAGGGAAGACTCCCTGGACTGGGAAACCAACCCCTTGTACGGCTGGTGCAATAAAAATAAAAAAGCGGACGGCAGTTCGTATAATCTATACCGCGATGGCCTCCATATTGTCACCACTATCGATTCGCGCATGCAGCGCTACGCCGAAGAGGCGGTAAACACCCATTTGAAAAACAATTTGCAGCCCGCTTTTAATAAGCACCTTAAAAACTTAAGGAATAAACCCTTTTCCAATGACCTGTCTACCGAAGAAGTTGAGAACATTATGGACCAGGCCATCAAGCAAACCGAACGGTACAGGGTTGCCAAGCTCAATGGTAAATCTTGGTCAGAAATCAAGCATATTTTCAATACCCCTGTTGAAATGAACCTTTTCTCCTATAAAGGAGATATTGACACGGTGATGACCCCGGTGGATTCTATTAAATATGTGTACGGCATTCTGCGCTCTTCGTTTATGTCGATGGATATCCAAACAGGCCAGGTGAAAGCATATGTTGGAGGACCCGATTACGCTCATTTCATGTATGATATGGTAAAAGACGGCAAACGACAGGTCGGATCCACCGTAAAACCGTTTTTATATACCCTTGCCATGCAAAACGGCTTATCGCCCTGCAGCAAGGTCCCCAATGTCAAACAACCTTTTATCTTGCCCGACGGGCGTGTTTGGGAAGCCAGGAACTCCTCCCCTACCAAGTTTGATGATAAAATGGTAACCCTCAAATGGGGACTGGCTCACTCGGTCAACCAGGTATCGGCATGGGTGATGAAACAATACAACCCGCAGTCAGTCGTGGATGTGATGAAAAAAATGGGGGTCTACAGCCCTATCGATCCGGTACCTTCCATGTTCCTGGGCACCTCTGATGTTACCCTCTACGAAATGGTGGGGGCCTATGGCACTTTTGCCAACAAGGGCGTGTTTACCCAACCCATTTTTGTAACCCGAATTGAAGATCGGCATGGCAATGTGTTATCCTCCTTTTTACCGGAAAAACATGATGCCATCGACGAGCAGACCGCCTACCTGATGATTGAACTGATGCGTGGAGTGGTGGATGCCGGATCAGGCGGCAGGCTGCGCTGGAACCCTGACTACGGAGGCTTTAAAGGACCGATTGCCGCTAAAACAGGAACCACTCAGAATCAGTCGGACGGCTGGTTCCTTGGAATCACTCCCCAACTGGTAAATGGGTCATGGACTGGGGCCGAACTAAGGAGTATCCATTTTGAAGATCTGCAATCAGGGCAAGGTGCCAGTATGGCTTTACCCATATGGGGTTATTTCATGAGAAAGGTTTATGCCGATCCCCACCTGCCCTATAAAGATGAATCTGCCTTTGAACGTCCGGCCAACTTCTCGGTAAGCGTTAACTGCGATGACCCTGAAAGTATCGAGCAAAGCCAGGATACCTCCGAGGATTTCTTTTAAGGATGATCTTTATGCGTTAAAATAGAAAAAGGAAGGGCTTAAATAAGTTGAACTATTTAAGCCCTTCCCATTTTTAACAGCGGCGCTGTCGAAGTTGCCGTTTTAAATTGTGTAGCAAGGAGAAAACAAATGGAACTATTTTAGTTTTTAGTTCAAAGTTGACCTTTTGAATGAGCAGGGATCAATTGTGTCCGGAACAAGACCCCGGCATTGATTAAAGACCATACGCAAACGACCGAAGCTATCTGGATCATTGCTCTTATTGACAGAAAATCCACAAAGAGGTATCACTTACCACATTTTTAGGGGTTTATTCCTTTCCGCCCTCGGGCAATTAAGTTTCTTTGCTTTCTTATTTTCTCATCATCCCCTTTTCTCATCTTCTTCTTTTCACGCAATCATCATCAGCCTGGCTTCCAGCCATTGTCAGCAAAAAAAATTGTCTGTTGGCTTAACATGCCACTGCTAGTTTTTTCCCATGCGAGTTATCTCGAAACGATACCCTATCTTAATTCGAAATTTTAATCCTCAATAATTGCTCAATATTGGCTCAATACCTGGTCAATACTATAGGGGTACATTACAGGTAGGTTACAGGTACATTAGGGGTTCTGGAACCTGTAATGTACCTGTAATGTACCCGTAACCTACCCGTAATGTACCTGTAAGCTCTGGAGCAGGTATTGACCAGGTATTGAGTAATTATTGACCAGGTGCAAGTGCTGATAAGGCTAACGGCATCTTTGCAAAACAATGGGATCCGTTCAGGGGAAATCTCATAGAGAGGCCGCCAAACTATCGTGAATAATTTGGCGGCCTGCCGGTATTGTACTCATAAAATAAGCTGTATTCCGTATGCTATCCGCGGGATTTATAATGAAAAACAATACCCCTGGGCCCATGGATATTGCTTCATTCAGGAAGGTTATTTCTTTTTGGTTGCCTTTAAATCGTCGTGATTTGAAAATTCAAGGGAATAGATCATGGCTTCCAGCTGACGGATATAGTTTCGTTTATTATTTTTTGGAGCGTAGACATTTCCCTCGACAGTAACTACTCTTTTTTTGCTGGCATCCAACACCGAAAGACTTACAAACGGACCGCCCATAAAGTCATTTTGAACTTTCCACAATCCGCGCATCTCACAGGCATAATTTCCCTGGTAGGTTAAGAAATTTAGATCCTGCGGCAGCTGCATTTCTGTAGTCATATAACTGCCCTTAGTAGGGCCCGGTATGTTTTTCCTGGTGATAGAATTTCTTTTCTCCAACAGATACTTAAGGGTAAAAGTGCTGTCCGACACATAAGGATAAGAATAAACAAAGATATTTTGAGTAATAAGCGGGGTGTCGTACCTGACCCAGGCGAAAGAGGAATCTTTCTTTACTACTCTAAAACCTGTGGGCACATACAACTTAATACCGAATTCTTTAGCCAGTATATTATAAACCGATTTTTCGTGGGCGTCAAAGTAAGTCTTCTTTAGCCGGTCTTTTTCGGCTTTGAGAAAATAGCCGATTATTTTTTCACTGTTGACAGTAAACAACTCTTCAAAATTGTCGGTCGAGTTGGCCTGTATATTGACCACCGCCTGAGGATAAGCCCAGGTATCCCGGGCAAATTCAACCTTTGGTTCTGTAAAAGCGGAAGAGATCTTTACAGTAATGATATTTCGATGTGACTTAAATAAGTTAATAAAGGCATCGGGGGGTACGTCGATCAACGAAAAGATAGGTTCACTTTGAGGCAGGGACGACTGAGGCTGAGCCAGCACCTGGCGAATTAAGGAACCGGTCTCGCCTTTCCATATTTCTTTGCCGATGACAATAACGATTTCATTTGATTTGCCGGTGATGGTTTCCATTCTTGCGCCCTGATTCACATTGCATGCATTCAGGGCAACAATGACGAGCAGCAAAATAAATGATTGTAACACAGTTCGTCTCATTGAAATATTGTTTTTGTATTGCATGATCACTATCAAAAACCCTACCACAACAATAGTCGATCATAAATATAAAATAAATATCTCAATAAGTTACTACACAAAAAAAAACCCGCCATAAGCGGGATTTTCTTTATTTATTTTTCAATCTTTTCTGTGTCTTTCTTAGGCTCATCGCTGTCCTCTTTGGAAGCGTTCTTGAATTCCTTGATTCCCTTGCCCAGTCCTTTCATCAACTCAGGAATTTTTGTTCCGCCAAATAAAAGTACCACTACAACCAATACTACAATAAGCTCCTGAGGACCAATTACTCCAGCAATCGTTAATAAGTTCATATGATTTAAGTTTAAATTATTAATTGCAAAAATATAAAAATATAGATTCTAAAAATTTATTTGAAAAGTTTAAATAAATCATTTCCATTAGCATAGATCAAAAGGGAAAATAGCAGCACCATTCCGGCGATTTGGGCATATTCCAGGAATTTATCACCGGGCTTGCGACCGGTAATCATCTCGAAGAGAAGGAACATCACGTGTCCTCCGTCGAGGGCAGGGATCGGCAACAGGTTCATCACACCCAGGATAATGGACAAAAAGGCGGTCATGTTCCAAAAAGAATACCAGTTCCACATGCCGGGGAAAATATTACCGATGGCAATAAATCCGCCTAAACTTTCATAAGCCTTTGTCTTAGGCGAAAAAATGAGAGCAAAGGATTTCAGGTACTCATTAATGGTAGTAAAGCCTTTGTTAATGCCGGCAGGGATGGATTCCAACAGTCCGTATTTAATGGTCTTGAATTCAAATAATTTTTCAAAGTCCTGGTCCAGCTGAATGCCAAGCATTCCAGTTTCAGGGATAGTCAATGAAACATTGATAGTATCACTGCCCCTAAGCACATTCAATTCTACATTCTTGCCGATGTTTTGTTTTAAAGCGGTTTTAAACTGATCGTTGTAGGCGTAGGTTTGATGTTCCATGCCCAGGATCTGGTCTCCCTTTTTCAATCCGGCCTCCTTGGCAGGGGAATTCTTCAAGAAGTCGCCCACCTTGTAATTAAAGGGGGTTCTGACGGAAATAACCCCTTTGCTTTTTATCAAAAGGGCAATATCTTCATCCGAGATATCTACCTTAACAGTCTGGCTATCGCGTTCCACCTTTACGTAACTGGCCTTATCAAGCATAATGGCAGGGACAATCTTAAAGAAGTTTTCCACTTTATGCTCTCCCACCGATAGTATCTTATCGCCATTTTGAAGGCCTATTTGTTGCCCTACAGCATCTACTTCAATACCATATTTTACATTTTCCGTTGGAAGGTACTGTTCCCCATAGGCATATAAAATTCCGATATAGATGATGAAAGCAAGGATAAAATTCATCAGCACCCCCCCGACCATGATCAGTAGCCGTTGCCAAGTTTTTTTTGATCTGAATTCATAAGGCTGTGGAGGCAGCTTCATTGCCTCTTTATCCATTGACTCATCAATCATTCCAGAGATTTTCACATAGCCTCCCAGAGGCAGCCAGCCCACGCCATATTCGGTTTCTCCTTTTTTGACTTTAAACAATGAAAACCACGGGTCGAAAAACAAATAGAATTTTTCAACACGGGTTTTGAATAAGCGGGCAAACAAGAAATGCCCGAATTCATGAATAATAACCAATATGGATAAACTTAAAATAAGCTGTGCCGCTTTGATCAGAACTACTTCCATCTAATATATTTTCTGTTTTTACAACCTTTGAAACGCCTCGTTTTTAACAAGTGCGGATGTTAATATTCGTATTTCCCGGTCTGTCTGTATATAATCATCCAGATTGGGGGTTTTTATGTAACTGGCCTTATCCATGGCTTTTTCAATGATATGAGGCATTTGAAGAAAACTAATTCTATCGGTCAAAAAAGCCTGTACCACTACTTCATTTGCCGCATTTAATATACAGGGCATGTTGCCTCCCTGGTGCAAGGCTTCAAAAGCAAGTGCAAGGTTACGAAATTTTTTTGTATTTGGCTGTTCGAAAGTTAGTTTTGGATAGTCCAAAAAGCTAAACCTCTTAAATTGGGAGGGTAGCCTGTCGGGAAAACTGAGCGCATACTGGATGGGCAGTTTCATGTCAGGCAGGCCCATCTGCGCTTTTATAGAGCCGTCGCGAAACTGAACCAGTGAATGGACAATACTTTGAGGATGTACCACCACGTCAATTTGTTCGGGCTTCAGGCCAAATAGCCACTTTGCCTCGATCACCTCAAAACCTTTATTCATCATCGAGGCAGAATCGATAGTAATCTTTGCACCCATCTCCCAGTTGGGATGTTTTAAAGCATCCGCTTTGGTGACTACGGCAAGCTGTTCGGGGGTGAAATCCTTGAAGGGGCCTCCGGAGGCTGTCAGGTAGATCTTTTCAATTTCGTTGTTGAACTCACCTACCAAACATTGAAAGATGGCAGAATGTTCGGAATCGACCGGGTAAATATTTACCTTGTGCTCTATGGCCAGTTGATTGATGATCTCTCCAGCAACGACCATTGTTTCCTTGTTGGCAAGGGCAATGTGCTTTCCGGCCTTGATGGCTTTACAGGTAGGAATCAGTCCTGAATAGCCTACCATGGCGGTAACCACCACATCGATGGTATCCATCTCCACTACCTGTTCCAGGGCATCTTTGCCGGCATATACCTTAATGGGCTCATCCTTTAACGCTTCCTTTAAAAGATCGTAATGGCAGTTGTTGGTAATCACCACCACATTGGGCTGGTATTTTTTGGCCTGGGCGATTAACAATTCAATATTGTTATTGGCTGTTAGTACCTCCACTTCAAAATGATCGGGATTTTGTGAAATGACCTCCAGCGTTTGAGTACCAATTGATCCGGTAGAGCCCAGAATTGCAATTCGTTTTTTCATATGAAGACTTAAAAATCAATATAATTATCCGGATCCAAAGCACTGCCATTGCGCCAAAGTTCAAAATGCAAATGGGGCCCTGCAGTCAATTCGCCGGTATTGCCCATAATGGCAATCTCATCGCCGGCTTTTACTATATCACCAATCTTTTTTAATACTTCCCCGTTGTGTTTATATACCGAAATTAAGTTATTGTCATGTTGAATATAGACACAATTACCCGCATCCATTGTCCACCCTGCAAATATCACCGTTCCATCCAGCACACTTTCAATCCGGGCGTTTAATTTACCGGCAACATCCACTGCCAAATGACCTGTTTTGGCGTTGAATTTATTGATAATCTTTCCATGAAGGGGGGACTTAAAATGTAAACTTGAAATTCGGGAGGCTTTCTTTTGCGGACTGGTAGCTAACGAATTCTGCTTTTCAGCTTCCAGTTCCTCCTTAAAGGCAGAATCGGCATTGAAGCTTTTAAACTTCACATCATAGGTTTTTATTTCCGAATCGTTTTCCTGGGTCTCATCCGGTGGAACTTCTCCCTGGAATACCGTGCGTATCTTATCAAAATAGCTGTCCCGGATCTTTATTTCATTTTCCAGTGAATCGACCAGCATGTAATTCACAATGATTTGCTGTCTTACCTTGGCACTGGGGTAGCCTGGTATATTTTCGCGCAAGGGGGTATAGGCAATAATAACGGAAGTAAGTAAAATGAGCATGATAGCCCCCAGGCCGCCAAGAGTTACAACTTTAATGGGGGTAAGCTTAATGCTCCAAACCGTTTGAATGGTCGAATCATTGTAAATGATTAACCGGTAATGGTCTTTCAGCATCTGAAATAGCTTTTTCCTTAACTCTCTTCTGTTCATTGTCTAAATTTTCGATCAACAAAATTAGAAAGATTTCGAGATATGTATACTCACCCGGCTGTTTATTAATACTTTTTAACGAAGGCTGAAGAAGAAGGATTAAAAAAAATCCTATTGGGATTAGGAAATAATAAAACTAAGATCTATATTTGCACCCGCTTAGCTGAAGGAACACTTTGGTAAAGTAAAGTTCAAAACAAGACGATATAAACATCAAAGATACATTGCGGGGTGGAGCAGTTGGTAGCTCGTTGGGCTCATAACCCAAAGGCCGTCAGTTCGAGTCTGGCCCCCGCTACTCAGAAGCTTCGGCATTTATGCCGGAGCTTTTTTATTGGATACCCCTAACCCGATTGAAGATCCCTATCCTTGAATACGGATTGCGGAACATCTGCTCGCCATAATAAAAAAGCTGCCCCAAAACATTGAAGCAGCTCATGAAAGAGATAACTTAGCTATATTACTTTTTATAAAAGGGAAGCACCAGGTAAGTATAAATCATACAGCCCACGCATATTCCAAAGGCAAATTCAAGGGTGGCAAAGAATATTAAAACAGAGGCCACTACCACCGCGGCTGTTGTAAGATTCAGAATATAAAGAACGGCGATGGCGGTGCTCATCAAAAAACCCATCCGGGCGGCAAATATCTTGGGCGCCTTATCGATCATCTTAACAGATAGGCTTAGCGCGTTTCTTACCGAATGACTGGTAAAGCTGATCGGGCTGAATTTGATTTCGGTAAATGCCCGTATAAAGAAATCGGCCATTAGAAAAGCCAATAATAATACAGAATTCAATACAAAGGCCGATACCAATACTATGATAGTCAGAAGTGCATTTATACGTGTAACCTGTTCGTTGACACGCTGATCAGAGATCGGGCAAACAAGGTTTTTCATATCTTATATTGTTATATTCAACTTATAGCAGAACCATTATTGATTCGTTAATAATATAAGACAAATTTATCCTTTATTTGTTTTACATGTATTATAACTGTGCCATTGGCCTTGTGGTTTAATGATTTGTTAGCAATAACCTATAAATGGACATTCGGGCAGGAACACTTCGCTTAAAACCACTTTTTCTTTTTGAAATAGATGATCAATCCGATTACTATACTGATGCAAATGATCCAAAAATAAACATATCCATATTTTAAATGCAGTTCCGGGAGCACATCAAAATTCATCCCATACACCCCGGCAACAAATGTCAGGGGTATGAAAAAGGCAGAAAATACGGTAAGCACTTTCATTATCTCATTGGACTTGGTGTCCGCATTGGCATGGAAAATTACCATCTGGTCGTTGAGCATGGTCTGGTAAATCTCGATGGTCTCAGATGCCTGAGTCACCAAATCACTCAGATCACGAAAATATTTAAGGTTATCTTCTTCAATAAACTCTGATTCATTTTCCAAAAGGTGAAGTACAATTTCCTTGACAGGGCGTATATTCTTACGAAGAAAATTAATGTCCGACTTCTGCCTGTACATCTTAACCATCAGGCCATTGGACTTGGTAGTGCCAAAAATAAGGGGTTCGTTCTTCTCGATAATATTACCCAGGTGTTCGATCTGAATCAGGTAATTATCGACAATGGCATCCAGGAGCACATAGGCGAGATAATCTGTATTTTTACGCCTAACCCTTCCCTTGGATTTTCTGATCCGGTCCCTGATAAAATCAAAATGATCTCCTACTCTTTCCTGCAGGGAAATCAGATAATTATCATCCAGGATCAGCGTGATCTGTTCAGAGTTGAGCTTTTTACTTGTCTCATCAAACTCAATCATCTTTAAAATGATCACCATCAAATCGTCGGTCTCTTCCACTTTGGGGCGTTGCCCGGTGTCCAGCATGTCCTCCAGCAGGATATCATGAATATTAAACAGTTTCCCCAGGTGAGCAATCAGGTCAGGGTCATGCAACCCGTCAATATTCATCCAGCTGACGGTATCTTTGGTAAGGTAGGGCAGGCCGTCATCAAGAGTGGCCAGTTCCGTTTCTACCAGCTCTTCCTGGTTATAATGGATCAGACGCAGCCTGGGTTTATCAATCTTTTTTACCCCCAGGTGGATCAGCGACCCGGGAGACCTGCGCATTGACTTGTTACGATCGTTTAGAAACCTTGCCATAGTTATTGTATCAGTAAATTCACCTCATTTTATGACTTACAGGACGAGGCGGTAAATAAAACAATAAAAATGGGTATTTTATTATCATTTCCCATAACGATCGGGAACAAAGTTTTGGGAAGAAATGGGGGGCCTTTCATAGGAAAGATGTTCTTTACGGGGAGGCAGAACGATGTGTTCATAAGGAAGCTCCCTGTATGGAATCAAACTGAGCAAATGGCTGATGCAATTTAGCCTTGCCAGTTTCTTATTATCGGCCTTCACCACGTACCAAGGGGATTGTTTGGTATCGGTATGCCGGAACATCTCATCTTTGGCCTTGGAATATTCCACCCATTTTTCCCTGGCAAGGATATCCATGGGGCTAAACTTCCACCTTTTGGAAGGGTCATTCAGTCTGGCCTGGAAACGCTCTTCCTGTTCTTCATCCGAAACCGAAAACCAGTATTTAATCAATATGATCCCTGAGCGCATAAGGCTTTGCTCGAACTGGGGACAACTGATAAAAAATTCATTGTACTCCTCCTCGGTGCAAAAGCCCATCACGTGCTCCACACCGGCGCGGTTGTACCAGCTTCTGTCAAACAGCACGATTTCCCCCTCGGAAGGAAGATGGGCGGCATAGCGTTGAAAATACCATTCCGTTTTCTCCTTGTCCGTGGGTGTTCCCAAGGCGGCAATCCTACATCCACGCGGATTGACAGGCCCGGCAATGCGTTTAATGACTCCCCCTTTACCGGCAGCATCCCTGCCTTCAAAGACAACCACTACCTTCAGTTTTTTGTATACCACCCATTCCTGAAGCTTCACCAGTTCCAATTCCAGCTTGTGAAGCTCCTTCATATAAACTTTATCCTTAATGGTACGATGATCTTTTTTCTTCGACTCTACGTGTATGAGAACATTGCCATTTGAAT
>DATGYU010000370.1:0-34071 GCA_035297625.1 Prolixibacteraceae bacterium | reverse complement strand
ACCGGTAGTATTGGTCACCTTCACATTGGCATTGAGTGTTTTAACTTCCAGGCTCCCTTTAAAAGAATCAACATTCAGGTCACCTTTGGCAAACGGGCTGTTATAATCCAGGTTAACGGCCATTCCTGCAGGAATCGAAATCTTATACTTGTGATCCCTTACCTGGTTGACAGCTCCTTCCAAATAAACAATACCATTCTCTTCGCTAATATTCACCCCTAAGTTGGTATTATCCTCACTGGATCCCATCAGCTTAAGACCTTTAGCCCGATCCGGCACATCCATTTTAAAGTCCGATTCAATGACAATGGCATTCCCCGTAGTGTTTTGCAATGAAATATCCCCCAGCAGGTTATGTATTTCAACCTTATTTTTCGTCTTGGGGGTGTACTCATATTTTTTCATCTGTCCCAGTGTTATCATCGGCAAAACAATGGCCGCAATAACGATAACTATACTTTTCATCTTTGTAGTTTTTAATTAGTTGATAATTAAACAGGCCGATTCTGCCGGCATTCAATCCATCCTGTTTTTATATGATAATTTTGATCATATCCTTGGCATAGGCCTTCACATTGGCATCTGTCTTTTCACTTTCTACAATGGATTCTATTTCATCCTTTGCTTCCTTTACCCCAGATTCCGTCAATACCTGTATCAGCGAAATCTGCAGCAATGCATTGTCCTGAAGGGAAAGAGAACGTATCATTTCTTTTTTAACCTTTTCATTGTCCTTCATCATGCCCGAAAGCGCGTTGATTGCAGCAAGGCGTACATTCACATTCTTATCGCTGTTCATGGTATTTACCAGCGCATCGACCAAAGCATCTCCTGAAAGGCCTGACTGGCTGATATCATAAACCGCCTGAATTTTCTGGGGCCCTGTATATTCCTGCAAGCCTGCCAGCAATACCTGCTGCTTGGTTTGATTAAGTGCCACTTCCAACTGCTGTGCTTTTTCATCGCCCTTTTCCTTGCCCATATAATAGCCTGTTGAATAAGTTACCAGTGCCACTGCAATCATGGCGGCTACTTTCATCCACGCGGGAATCATTACAATCTTTCTTTGCTTTTGGGGCATCTCTTCTTCCAGTAGCTTCATGAATTCATCTTTCATGCCCTCCGGTGCCTTTTCTTCAGGAAATGAACTCATAAAGCTTAAAAATGAATTCATTTCAGAATACAGTTTACGGCAATCATCGCAGCTTTCCAAATGACCGCGAACAGCCCCGGTGGTTTTCTCATCAAGAGTGCCATCAATATATGCTGGCAGTTCCAATTTTACTTCTTCACATTTCATGGCTATGCGACTATTACTTTTTCATAAATCTCTTTTAGCTTCTGTATGGCCCTGAAGGTTTTCACCTTCACGGCATTTTCTGTAGAATCTATCGAGGCTGCAATTTCTTTGTAGGAGAACCCCTGAAATCGGTTCAATTCTATCAGCTCTCGGTAATCAGGCGTTAACTTCGCCATTGCTTCCAGCAGCAGTTCATAGGACTCCCGGGTATCGGTATTTCTGATGGCCTCATCCTGTTCCCTTGCCGCTATTTCCGGTTCCTTGTCAAACTCGGTATAATGCTTGCTGCCCCGGTGATAATCGACCATAATATTGCGGGCAATCCTGAAAAGCCAGTAAGCAAATACCTTGTCATCCTTCCAACTTTGACTGTAGCGGATCACCTTCAGAAATACATTCTGTGTGAGATCCTGACTTGCTTCCCTGTCATGGGTCATGCGAACAAAGTAACCATACACTTTTTCATGGTACCTGTCATAAAGGACGCCGGCCGCTCGTTTATCACCCTGCGCCAGGTCCTGCATGAGTTGTTCATCACTAATAAGGTTTCTCATCATCTGACAGATCTATTATTGAATCAAATTATCTTATCTGAAAACAATACCTGCAAATTACACCATTCGTTACACAGTGCAGTAAATATTTTTAAAAATCTTTTGTAATAAGAGAAAATGAATCAGTTACATAAGGCTGTCCATAAAATAGTGAATCTTTCAAAACCACAAGCCCCTAATTTTAAAGAAATATGCCTGACATAACCATCACACCTATATCAAGGCTATGTCAAGGCTATTTTGAAACTATATTTCTGATAATTTTAGTTAACCTTGGCATAAGGTTGATATAGCTTTGATATAGGGATGGTGGCAATCGCAGAGAATATAAATAGCTAAATGGTAGTTTTGGCAACAAATGCTTGCCATATAAATGAAAACGACCATCATGGTTGACATGATGGTCGTTTTCATTTAATCAATGAGAAATAACAAGGGCCGGCATTACCGAGGCTTTATCCTTTGATGTCATACACCATCAGGGCGTTGTTATGACGGATATACAATTTTCCATCCGCAATGACAGGATGTGCCCAGTGCTGAGCAGTTCCCAGCGGCACTTTAAACTTGCTGATGATTGTAAAATGCTCGGGAGTCCCTTCTGCAAGGGCTATTTCGCCATCCTTCTCAGCATAGCAGTAAAAATGTCCGTCTGCATAAATTACAGGTCCTCCACCTAATTCTTTGGCAATATATTTTGACTGGCCGGTAGTAATATCCACGCAATACCATTTGGGCTGAATATGCGCCGATCCATAGATATAGCCGTCTTTCAGGATAAAACCACCCATCAGGTTGATATATTCCTTATTTCGCCATGCAATGTCTGCCTTTTTGCCATCAGGAGAAAGCTGAAGCATTACCAACCCGGAACTGTCTTTGCGTGAAGCGCTCAATACGAACAATTTACCGTCGGCATATACCGGTGTGTTGGCATGTATTTTATTGTCCTGGAATTGATGAACACGCCACAGCATCTCCCCGTTATCGGCATTCAGCCCGATGATGGAAGTTGAAGTAAGGTTGGCAAATATGCGCTGTCCGTTATGGTTGAAGATGATGGGAGAACAATAGCTGGCCTTTTCTCCAAAGGCAGGGCTGCTCCAAATTTTCTTTCCGGTGAAGCGGTTAAGGGCTACTACATTGTTGGTCTTGCCGCCCGGGGTACAATAAAGCTGATTGCCATCCACAAGCAAGGATTCAGAAAATCCAAACTGAACGGAATCAGCCTGCAGTTCCTTGAAAAAATCAATGCTCCAGACCTGTTCACCTGTTTCAGCTTTCAGGCAATAAACCACCCCATTACCACTCTCAATATAAATTAAGTCATTAACAACTGTTGGGGTAGAACGTGCACCTGGGAAAATGCCGGTCCAGTCCTTCCCGTAATTCTTTTTCCAAAGAAATTTACCATTTGTATCGAAAGCAAAAAGATAACCGTCAGCATTCAGCGTATCGGGTATGCCGGTAACAAAGACTTTATCTTTTGAAATGACAACACTTCCCTGCCCTGTTCCCAGGCCTTCATACGACCAAAGCATTTTAGGACCTTCAGCGGGCCATTGCTTCAATAAGTTATTTTCATTGTAAATACCATCACGGTTAGGGCCACGCCATTGGGTTTGTGCGGTTGCAACATAGGAAATCACTGCCAACAGGGCAGCGATGATAACAAATTTCTTCACAGTATATTCCTCCTGATTGATTTGGTTTTTATTTTAATAGGTAACAAGACCTTTAAAATCATTACGATCAAAGAGAAAAAACATTATCATTTTAAAGGATATATGGATAAGCGGAATACTTCCGAAAAGGTTTACAATGTCTGAAATTACAGAAGCTAAAGAATTGAAATACTGCCTACTGATCACTGAATACTCTCATCATCTCCTTTTCCCATCTTCCCCTTTTTCCCTCTTTTTTAGAACTCAGCTATTTCCAAGTTGAATGATATCATTCCCTTCAATCACCTTTTTGTGGTATCCTTTGCGGGTAAGGTTGATCATGGCTTTTGCAAGTTCTTCCAGGGTACAAAAGCCTGATGGGTACAATTTCCTCCCGACAGGAAAAAGCCATCCTACATATTTATACAATGGATTGGTCCTTTTAAGCCCTTCAAAGGATTTAATAAAGCCGGGCCGAATGCCAAAGACCTGCCGAAAGGGCAACTTCATCAGATCGTTTTCCGTTTTGCCTTTCACCCTTGCCCAGCGGCTGCGCCCCTTCTCACTGCTGTCAGTTCCTGCCCCCGAGATGTAGCAGAAGGTCATTTGAGGATTTAACTTGCTCAGTATCTCCCCAAAATGCAGGGTTAAGGTGTAAGTGGTACGGTAATAATCATCGGCGCTGATACCAACAGATGAAATACCAAGGCAGAAATAACAGGCGTCATAACCCGACAGCTGATTGGCAACAGGCGAAAGATCAAACAGATCAGGCTGAACGATTTCCTTGAGCTTTGGATGCTGAATCTCGCACGAGCGGCGACCTATCACCAATACTTTTTCAATTTCGGGATCCTGAAGGCAGATGTGCAGCACTCCTTCACCTACCATTCCGGTAGCCCCTGTTACAATTACGTTCATAGGATGGCATTTGAATAATTGATTAGAAAACTTCAGGCCAATTGCTTTGTAAATATATTGTAATATAATGAAATATTGATAATGCAATTCGCTTATTTTTAGGGTTAAAGTGAAACAAACAGCGTCCTGCTTGTTTAGAATGACGATAAATGAACTGTTATAGATATAGAGTCAAGATGAATGCATCGGATGAATTTTATCTCAAGTACAAGGAACCTTACCAGGCATGCCTGCTTGCCTTAAGGTATATTGTGATGATGATGGACGAAAATATTACCCAGGAAATTAGATACCAGATACCCTTATTTAATTACAAGGGAAAAAAGCTGGCCATTCTTTGGGTATCAGGTAAAAAGTTACTCTTTGGCTTTGTCACCGATAAAAGCATCCTTCCGGTAATCAACGGAAAGAAGCCAAGAAACCGGTATGAGATGATTGAAATAGACCCTAATGCCGATATTCCCAAGGATATGATCATAGCCAGGCTTCGGCAAAAAATAAAATTATATGACGAATTTAAGTAAGTGTGCGCTAATAGAATCAACCCAATAAATCATATATTTACCCTCGTCTGCTAAACATTGATCAATCAAAAAATGTAACATTCCCCGGGACCAGCCTTGTTAAAATAAATAAGAGAGAGAGATGTTCCGTTGTCCCTGGAAGTGAATAATATGCAGCCTAAGTCTAACTAATTTTTTAATTACCGATTCCTAAAAAAAATGAAAAAGACCTGCCTTTTGTTGATGTTCCTATTATCAACCTTTATAAATTACGCACAAAATCCCCAAGGTTTCTTTTTAGACAACTGGAAGCCCAAAACGGCTGTAAGCCCCTCTTATACCGTTGAAAAACAAGTTACACAAGAACCAACTGTTACCCTGGAGGTAGATTTTACCAACTCAATTACAAAGGTGAGTCCTTATCTCTTTGGCAATAACAGTATCCCATGGGCCGGTAAATTGAACAATGATGCCGCGTTAATAAAAAATATAAAGAATTTAAGTCCCAATATATTAAGATGCCCGGGTGGCAGCCTTTCCGATGAGTATTTCTGGGATGCTTCAGAAACTACCCTGCCAAAAGACCTTCCGCCAACCATTACCCCCGGTACGCTTCAGTGTGGAAGGACCACAGCAAATTGGGCAATGACCCTGGACAATTATTATGACCTTCTGGCAAAAACCAATTCAACAGGTTGTATTTGTGTCAATTATGCCTATGCCCGTTATGGTACCAGCGCCGACCCGGTGGGAAATGCCGCCCATTACGCGGCCAACTGGGTAAGATACGATAAAGGACGAACCAGGTACTGGGAAATAGGAAATGAAAATATGGGAAATTGGGAGAAAGGTTACAAGATTGACCTTTCGCTGAACAAAGATCATCAGCCGGAGATCATTTCCGGAGAATTGTATGGCAAGCACTGCCGTATTTTTATCGATTCGATGAAAAAGGCGGCCAGCGAAATTGACGCTGACATTAAGATTGGGGTGGTTGCAACTGAATCACAGGTAACTTACGATGCGGTGATGCAGAACTGGAATGCGCTGATGATGCCCCAAATAGCCGACAAAGCTGATTTTATCATTATCCACAATTATTACACCCCCTTTAATGAAAACTCAACCATCGCCACGATCCTGAATTCGGCCAGCAAAACCAAAACTGCCAGGGATTTTGTCATGGGTAATTTAAAAACATATGCCCATACGGATACCATGCCGGTGGCTTTAACCGAATGGAACATTTTTGCTACTGGCAGTAAACAGGCCGTTTCATACATCAACGGCATGCATGCCACCCTGGTGCTGGGCGAGCTGATCAAAAACCAATACGGGGAATCCACCCGCTGGGACTTAATCAATGGATGGAACAACGGGGATGACCATGGCCTTTTTGCCAGCAGCGATGAACCGGGCGTAAAACTGCGCACACCCCATGCCCCATTTTATTACATGTATTTCTTTCAAAAATATTTCGGCGATCAGATGATAAGTTCCAAAGTAAGCGGAAGTACCAGTATTGTCGCCTATGCTTCCTCTTTTGCGTCCGGGCAAAGTGGAATAGTGGTGGTCAACAAGGGGACAATCGCACAAACCGTTAAACTGCAAATGACCAATTTTAACAATGCCAGGACACTTTACCGCTATGTACTGACCGGTGGCACTGATAATGGCAACTTTTCACGTAAAGTCTTTATCAACGGGCAGGGCCCCTCGGGCGAAGGCGGGGGTCCGGATACCTACGCCAGCATTAAAGCCCTGGCCACCGACATTCAGGGTGATATAAAGTTTCCTGCTCCCCCGCTCTCGGTAACTTATTTACTTTTAACGAACGACTCTATCCCATTGACCACAGGATCAGCCAGCATGAAAAAACCATCGATCATCATTTATCCAAATCCTGTAAAGGATAAAATGACCGTTTCCTGTGCTGTTTTTGAATTCAGCAAGCTTACCATTACGGATGTATCCGGTAATAAAATAAATGAACTGATCTTGCCAAAACCGGCCTATAATACAACATTAACGCATCTAAATTTAAAGGATGGAGTGTATTTTATAACCCTGTCAAATAAAAATAAAAGCCTTTCCTTAAAATTTATTAGCCATTAAATACGTTCGCCATAATAGATACAGAGCACAATAGGGCTTTTAAAATTTAAAAACTCATTAAATGTTTGCATGGTTATCCTAAAAGTGTTATATTAGTTCAAAATCAACACTACACTATTATGATTAAAATAAAGCCTGTAGATCTTCGTAGTTTTGACAACAATGAACATTTCCAGTTTATGACTGGTTTTGACAAGTTGATTTCTACTCATAAATCTGTCCTGACAGGGGCAGAGGTCACTTATGGTATCTTTAAAAATACCCTGATGGCTGAGGATCTTGCCATGCGCATTGAACAGGGCAGCTCGGCAGCTCAGACCCTGGATAGACTCGACAGGCAGCGTGACAAAACATGGAACGCAATTAACATGCGCATTAAAGCCACACTACTAAGTCCAATTAAAGAAGAAGCTGAAAGTGCTCAATTTTTACAGCATATCATTCAACTTTACGGCGATGTGTGTAGCTTAACCTATAGTGAACAGAGTACCGCCATCGAAAACATGACCAATGATCTGGCCCTTCCGGTGATAACAGTACATACCGACAAGATTGGCATCACTCATTGGGTGTATGAACTTAAAACGCAAAACCGCCTGTTTACGGATACATTTGATGCCATCAACTCGGAATTTGCACGCCGCGAAAGCAACGATGTAAAGGCTGTCCGCACCCTAATCGATCCGGTATACCAGCAACTGGTGGAACGAATTAATGCATCCATTATCCTTGAATTTGCTCAGCCTGAAGTGATGGATTTTGCAAATAGACTGAACGATAAGATAAAATATTACAATACACCCCCGGTATACCGCAACAGCGGTAGTATTGTGGGAGTGAATGAAGAGGTGTAAGTTTTAAATGATTATTTTTGGTGCTTCGGGGTTGTAAAGTGAAAGCTTTACAACCCCGTTTTTTTATAAGAATACGAGATAAGGATCAAGCGGATAGCCTGTGTGTAGATGAGGAACTTCCTTTGAATGTATAGCGCTTTTGGTATCAAAAACTGAAGGATGGAAGGTTGAAAATATTGCCGTTGTTTGAAAATATTGCTGTTGTTTGAAAGGGTTGATGAACGGACCATTGACTATGCCTTTTGACCTTCCTGATGAACAATTAAAATTGAACTTCTATTTGTTTTCCATGCATTTCATCCATCAAAAATGTATATTTACTCAAAATACAGGGTTTATTAATAGTACTAAAGAATTACTGTTAGGGAACCATATGTCATTAGAAAATCATTGGAAGATAAATATAAAATGATTCGAAAGTTATTCAAAAAAAGATGAACCATTTTCGAATCACCTTCGAATCACCTTCGAACGAACATCGAACGAACCCTGAATCTGTCAGATAAAAGTGGTGAAATTGCCAGGTAAAGCAGACCATTGGTGATGGTAGCCCATAACTAATTTTTTAGATGTAAGAAAGGCCGGATTGATCATCAAACCGGCCTTTCTTTTATCGTATGTATTGTTTTTACCAGGCAAACAATGGAAGGTCCTTCATCATTGCATGAACCCTTTTGCTCACTGATTCAATAACTTCTTCCTTATCGATATTGGTAATTACCTCATCAATCAGTTCAACGATTGTTGCCATGGCATCTTCTTTCAGGCCACGGGTTGTAATGGCAGGAGTACCTACACGAAGTCCTGAGGTGGTAAACGGTGAACGGCTGTCGAAAGGTACCATGTTTTTGTTGATGGTGATATCAGCACGAACCAGTGCATTTTCAGCCTGTTTACCTGATATTTCAGGGAATTTGGTGCGAAGGTCGATCAGCATGGAATGGTTGTCTGTTCCTCCTGAAATTACCTTGTAACCTTTGGCCATGAATGCTTCGGCCATCACAGCTGCATTCTTTTTTACCTGGGCCTGGTATACTTTATAGGAAGGATCCAGCGCTTCAGCAAAAGCTACCGCTTTGGAGGCAATCACATGCTCCAGTGGTCCGCCCTGTTGTCCTGGGAATACTGAGAAGTCGAGTACCTGCGACATCATTTTGGTAACTCCCTTGGGGGTCTTAAAGCCGAATGGATTTTCGAAATCTTCACCCATCAGGATGATACCGCCACGAGGGCCGCGTAATGTCTTATGAGTGGTTGAAGTAACAATATGGGCATATTTCAGAGGGTTGTCCAGCAGTCCGGCAGCGATCAAACCGGCAGGATGGGCCATATCGATCATGAGCATAGCGCCAATTTTATCAGCTATTTCCCTCATGCGTTTGTAATCCCATTCGCGGGAATAGGCAGAAGCGCCACCGATGATCAGCTGAGGAAAATGTTCCAGGGCCAATGCTTCCATCTCGTCATAGTCAACCAGGCCGGTATCTTCCTTTACATGATAAGCCACCGGATTATACAGCATACCCGATGAGTTGACCGGAGATCCGTGAGAGAGGTGACCGCCATGAGCAAGGTCTAAACCTAAGAACGTGTCGCCCGGGTTAAGGATAACGCTCAATACGGCAGCGTTGGCCTGGGCCCCTGAGTGTGGCTGAACATTGGCATAGACAGCACCAAACAATTCTTTTACCCTGTCGATGGCAAGTTGTTCAGTCATATCGACATACTGGCAGCCCCCGTAATAGCGGTTGCCCGGATAGCCTTCAGCATACTTGTTGGTCATTACTGATCCCATGGCCTCTAAAACCTGGTTGCTGACAAAATTCTCAGATGCAATTAGTTCTATTCCGCTTAACTGGCGCTGACGTTCCTTTTCTATTATCTCAAAAACTTTGGTATCTCTTTCCATCGGGGTAAAGTGTTTGTTAAAATTATGGAGCCAAAGGTACAATAAAAACACCCTGACAAAAAAATGATTCTATTCAAAAAAAGAGGTATTTTTAAACATTTAAACATTAGATAATGGAAACGGATATCAAAGTCAAACCCATCATTTTTGAAAGTGCCTGTATCTTTAGTTTTTTAGGCAGCTTGATCGGTCTGTTGTACATGATCTCATTTGCCATATCCTTTGATGAAATGATCAAGGTGATGGGCAAGTTTACCAATTATGCCTCGCTAAAACCACTGACACCACTCTATTTTGCCAGTCTAATGGCGGCGTATGTACTTTCCATAACAGGAGTAATCAAACTTTTCCGCATGCAACGATCAGGGTTGTATTTTTATCTGGCCGCTCAACTGATGATTCTTATCCTTCCTTTGGTAAGAATGGGCCTTGGAGCGCTATCGGTAACCAATATTATCTTTACCCTTTTATTCTCGGGCATTTATGTCTATTATTACCGGTTGTTGGATTGAAATTCTAATCAAACGATAAGTCTGCCATCGTATCGCGGTAAACTGAGAATACGCGTGCCCTGGAGATAAATCCAACGTACTGGCCATCGTCAATAACTGCCAAATTATACCTGCCGCAAGATTTAAACTTCTCGGCCACCATTTCAACAGAGTCCTTGGATGAGATAAAATGCTGGGGCATATACATCAGATCACTAACAGTGATCTTCTCATATAAATCCTGTTCGAACATCAGGTTACGGATATCGTTTAGTTTAACCATGCCTAACATCATTCCATTCTCATCAACAACAGGAAACAAGTCCCTTTTCGATCTGGCAATGGCATAGGTCATTTGTCCAAGAGTAAGATCCGGAGAGAGAATTTCAAAATCAGTCTCTATGAGTTCTTTCACATTCATATAATGCATGGCAGCCTTGTCCTTATGGTGGGTAACCAATTCACCAAGTTCAGCCAGTCGCTTGGTATAGATGGAGTGAGGTTCAAAGCGGGTGGCAATCACATAGGCCACTGTTGCTGAAATAATCAGTGGCACCAGCAGCTGATATCCCCCTGTGATTTCAGCAATCAAGAATATTCCCAGCAAAGGGGCATGCATAATACCAGCCAGCAGGGCACCCATGCCAGTTAAAGCGAAGTTGGCATGAGGAAGGTGAAGTCCAAAGGTCGTATTCAGCGATAATGACAAGATATAGCCGCCAACTGCTCCCATGAATAAGGAAGGGGCAAAAATCCCCCCCACTCCCCCACTGGTGGTGGTGATTGACATGGCAACCACTTTTAGCATCAAAATGATCACAAGGATCAACAGCAGCACATAGGGTTCAGTTTTCCAGTCGAAGAATACAGAGTTGTTTAACAGATCAGGACCTTCGCCGTTGAATATTTTATTGATCGACTCATAGCCTTCTCCCCACAGGGAAGGAAAAATAAATACCATCACTCCAAGAGAGAACCCGCCAATGATAAGTTTTACAAACGCGTTTTTGCTAAGGCGCTTAAACCTGCTTTCAATAAACATACCTGTCCTGGTAAAATAAACGGAGATGAATCCACATATAACTCCCAGCAAAATATAGTAGGGAATATTATCATAGTTGAACTGATTCTTTACAGAGAAATGGAACAATACCGCAGGCCCCATAAAGAAATAAGCAAGGGTGGCAGCAGTGATCCCCGATATTAGTAAAGGAATGATAGACGCCATTGTCAGGTCAAGCATCAACACCTCCAGGGTAAACATGATGCCCGCAATGGGCGCCTTGAAGATGCCGGCAATGGCACCGGTTGCACCGCAGCCAATCAATAGCCGTATCTGGTTTTCATTAAGGTTAAAAAAGCGCGATATGTTGGATCCAATGGCAGCCCCTGTATACACAATTGGTGATTCAGCTCCTACCGATCCTCCAAATCCAATGGTAAAAGCACTTGTGATCATGGAGGAGAACATGTTATGCGCCTTGATACGGCTTCCTTTTCTTGAAAGGACAGATAATATCTTGGAGATACCATGGCTGATATCATCCTTGATGACATATTTTACGAAAATCAAGCTGATGAATATTCCTATCATCGGATAGGCCAGGTAAAAATAACTTTCACTGGATACTTTAAATTGCCTTGTTAAGAAATGGCTGACATAAAAGACAAAGTTCTTAAGCATGAAAGCTGCCGTTCCACTCAATATTCCCACCAATAAGCTTAATCCATACAATAAGTTCTTTTCTGATATTTCAGAAAACCATCGCTCTAATCGTCTGTTCATCCAGTTTTATAAGTTGATTATTGTTGTTTCTTTTTGAAGATATCCTTCATGCTTTTCCAGAAAGGTTTCTTTTCCTGGCGTGGTTCAGCCTTCGCAACTGTGGCTTGATGTTCTTTAGCTTCCTCTTTCTGCATTTTGAGTTCTTCTCTTTCTTCCTTGGTTCTGCCTCCAAACAGTTCTCTGAAGAAACCGCGTTTTTCAATCTCCAACATGTCTCTGTAAGGTGGAACCTCCATCATCGCAAGGCTTTCTTCAGATGGGGAATCAAAAGTAGCATACCTTAATTTCTGATATTTACCATCGTTTAATACCTGTTTATAAAAGCTTCCAACGATGGGCAAAGCTGTTTTACCTCCGGCCCCTTCACCCAGGTTACGGAAGTGTATCGAAGGATCTTCTCCACCTACCCATGCTCCTGCCACCAGTGATGGAGTCATACCAATGAACCATCCATCGGCCTGATCCTGGGTGGTACCAGTCTTCCCGGCAAAATCAGCATCAATACCCCATTCACTTCTGATGGCACTACCTGTTCCATTGTTTACTACCGATTTAAGCATGCGGGTCAATATGTGGCAATTTTCAGCAGAAGCCAGTTGTTCATCGGGCTGTTCATTTTCGAACTTCTCAAGCATAGCGCCTTCATTTGCTTCTATCGACTTCAGATAATAAGGCTTTACCTTTTTGCCCCCGTTGGCTATTTCAGCAAAAACACATACCATCTCCTCCAGGGATACTGAAGCTGTTCCCAGGGCCAGTGAAGGATATTCAGGCAAATCGGACTGAATCCCCATGCGGTTGGCAAGGTCAACAACTTTGGAAATGCCGGTCTGCATAAGTACATCCACAGCGATCGTATTGATTGATTTTGCCAGCGCCCCTTCCATGGTATAATAACCGGTATAGTCATCATGGGAGTTTTCAGGCGACCAGTTATTATAGTCTTCATACACCTTCTTCTCATTGGCAAAATAAGTGTCAGGGGTAATGCCAGCCTCCAGCGCGGCCAGGTAAACAATAGGCTTAAAGGTTGAGCCCACCTGCCGTTTTGCGGTAGTATGGTCATACTGAAAATATCGGAAATCATCACCTCCAATGTAAGCTTTTAGCTCACCATTATTGGGATCCATGGCCATAAAGCCACTGTTCAGAATTTTAAGGTAGTATTTGATGGAGTCCATGGGAGTCATTTCTACCTGCTTTACGCCATCCCACGAAAACAGGGAAACAGAAACCGGCTTTTCAAAGGCAGCCTTTATCTCTTCATTCGACAGTCCTTTATTTTTAAGGTTTTTATATCTGTCAGAACGTTTCATGGCACGCAAAATCACCGATTGATCCTTACCCCATGGTGATTTCTTTCCCCAATGTTCATCAAAGGCATTCTGCAGGTTCTTCATCTGTTCAGCCACTGCCTTTTCAGCTGCTATCTGCATGTCAAAGTTGATGGTAGTCTTTATCTTTAATCCATCGGTATAAAGATTATAGACCGTATTATCCTCCTTGGTATGATCATCGCACCAGTTCTCAAGTGTTGGCCGCAGTTTTTCCATCAGGTAAGGTGCCGGGCCTTCATTGTAAGTAATCAAATTGTAAGACAGGTCCAGCGGCTCTGCCTTATATAGTTTGGCTTCACCTTCAGATACGTAACCATATTTAAGCATCTGGTCGATCACCACGTTTCTTCTCTCCAATGATCGCTGTGGATTTCTTCGGGGGTTATAGCTGTTGTTGGCTTTTAACATGCCAACCAGCGTGGCAGCCTCATGAACCTTAAGCTTGGACGGAGGTTTATTGAAGAACCTTTCGGCAGCTACTTCAATGCCAAAGATATTTTCGGCAAAAGGAACGGTATTCAGATACAGGGTGATGATATCCTCCTTGCTGTACAGTTTCTCTAAACGATAAGCTATAATTGATTCCCTTAACTTATTAATAGGCATGGTAAAGGGGCCAAATGACCTCCTGGGGTAAAGATTCTTGGCGATCTGCTGGCTTAGGGTACTTCCACCACCAGCGCTGTGGTCCTGCAACAATACGGATTTAAAGAATACACGGGCAAGGGCCACTTCATCGATGCCACGGTGCTGATAAAATCTTGAATCTTCTGTTGCAATCAATGCATTGATCACATTGGGAGATATCTCGTCGAAGCTCACGTTGCTTCGGTTCTGTACGTAATAGCGGCCCAGCAGACGACCATCTTCGGCAAATACTTCAGAAGCCACAGGATTTTTGATCTTCTGCAGTACATCTGTTGTAGGTACAGGACCTGTAAAGCCTACATAAACGATTAGAAAAAGTAACAGGGCAAGAAGCGCTAACGCAACGCCCGCCTTTAAAAAAAAGAAAAATATTCTCCGTCCTATGCTTTTAGAAGAGCTCGATTTCTTTTTACCAGATGTTTTTGATTTTACTGGAGCTATTGGTGTCTTTTTTTTCATCCCTGATTTCTATATTTGCATACACAACGTTAAAAACAGACTTCTTTCAACTAAACATTCAGTACGTATGTTGGCTCAGGATGTTTATAGTTGACAAAATTAGTCTAAATTAGGCTAACAAAGTTTTTAAACGAAGAATCTTAAACTAAATTTCAAGTTAATTGTATTTCTTTTTAAAGTTAAAATAAAGTTTGAGTAAAACGAAACAAAGCGGTCTATTAATCTTATTTTCATACGCGTATTAACAGGTTGCTTCATCCATTTAAAGCACATCCTCTATTATGAACATCGCAATTGCAGGAGCCAATGGCTTTATAGCAAGAAACCTTATTTCGGAGCTGGCAGCTGACCATCACACGATTGTACCGATTAAAAGACCTCTTCTTTCTAATCCTGAAAAGCTTGCGGTCATATTAGCTGACACCGACGTGGTGATCAACCTTTCAGGAGCTCCCATTTTGCAGCGATGGACCGACAGCCATAAAAAAGAGATTCTTGACAGCAGGGTGGAAACCACTGCCAATATTGTTAAAGCCATCAACAGTTTACCCGATCAATCCAAACCCAGAACTTTCATATCGGCTTCGGCCATTGGCATTTATACCCCGGGAATGATGCATACCGATGAGAGCAGATCCTATTCTGATGATTTTGTGGGTGAAGTGGTAAAACAATGGGAGAAAGCCTCCAATGGCCTGTCGCCTAAAGTTCGGAGAGTGGTTTTTCGTATTGGCCTTATTTTGGGAAAAGAATCCCAGACCATGCAAAGGTTATTGCCTGTCTTTAAACTTGGGTTAGGAGGAAAAATAGGCTCAGGCAAGCAGCCCTTTCCCTTTGTCCATATCTTTGATGTAGTAAATGCCATTGTATGGGGCATCCAGCATGAAAGGGCATCGGGAATATATAACCTGGTAGCTCCTGATGATATTGACAATAATACATTCACCAGCGTGTTGGCCCGTTCATTAAACAGGCCGGCCATTTTTACCGTTCCTTCATTTTCGCTTAAATTGGCATATGGAGAAGCTTCTTCGCTGTTATTAACAAGCCCAAGGGTTACGCCACAAAGATTGCTAAACGAAGGATTTGTCTTTCTCTTTCCCGATATACAATCCTGCATCGCTGAAATTATCGCATAAAAAAACCCTGTTGCAGGCAACAGGGTTTTGTATTTATAACCGCTAACGGGTTGATTAGTCTAACTGAGGACCAGCAGCTTTCAAGGCAACGGCAGCTTCGTTATCGCAATACTGTTCAAAGTTTGCAATATATTTGGCAGCCAGCTGTTTTGCTTTTGCAGTCCAGTCTGCTTCTGTTGGATATGTATCACGAGGATCAAGGATACCTGCTTCCACACCATTTAAAGCTTTAGGAGCTACAAGATTCAATACAGGGATTTTCACTGTTTCTGCTTCCAGGATCGATCCATCGATGATGGCATCAATGATAGCACGGGTGTTTTTCAAAGAGATACGTTTTCCTGTTCCGTTCCAGCCTGTGTTAACCAGGTAAGCTTTAGCGCCGTGTTCCTGCATTTTACCTACCAGCGTTTTAGCGTACATGGTGGGGTGCAGAGTAAGGAAAGCTTCTCCGAAAGCTGGAGAGAATGACATCTGAGGCTCGGTGATACCACGTTCTGTTCCGGCTAATTTTGAAGTGTAACCGCAAAGGAAATGGTACTGAGCTGATTGTTCGTCCAGAATAGAAACCGGAGGCAATACACCAAAGGCGTCAGCCGACAGATAGATAATCTTGCTGGCATGTCCTGCACGTGAAGGAAGAACAATCTTGTTGATGTGGTAAATTGGATAAGAAACACGGGTATTTTCTGTTTTAGAAACTTCCTTTGAATAGTCAGGAGTTCCGTCTGCTTTAACAGTAACGTTTTCGAGCAGCGCATCGCGACGGATAGCTCTCCAGATGTCAGGTTCGTTTTCTTTGCTTAAGTCGATAACTTTAGCATAGCAACCGCCTTCATAGTTGAATACTCCGTGGTTGTCCCAGCCGTGTTCGTCATCACCAATGAGGAAACGTTTTGGGTCAGCAGACAAAGTAGTCTTACCAGTTCCAGAAAGACCAAAGAAGATAGCTACATCACCTTCAGGACCTACGTTAGCCGAGCAGTGCATAGAAGCAATACCGCGAAGTGGCAAGTAATAGTTCATCAAGGCGAAAATACCTTTCTTCATCTCACCACCATACCATGTACCGCCGATAACCTGCATTTTGCGGGTTAAATCAAACAGGGTAAAGTTTTCTGAATTAAGGCCTTGTTCTTTCCAGTTGGGGTTTACAGTTTTTGAACCGTTCAAACATACGAAATCAGGTTCACCGTAGTTGGCCAGTTCAAAATGAGAAGGGCGGATGAACATGTTGGTCACAAAGTGAGCCTGCCATGCCACTTCCATAATGAAACGCACTTTCATACGGGTATCTTCATTGGTACCGCAGAAAGTATCCACTACATATAATTTCTTTGCACCTGAAAGTTGTTTAGTCACCAGATCTTTACATGCGTCAAATACTTCAGGAGAAGTTGGACGATTGATGGAGCCATCCCACCACATAGTGTCTTTTGTGGTATCGTCTAAAACAATAAATTTATCTTTTGGTGAACGGCCGGTAAAAATACCGGTATCAACAGCTACGGCACCTGTTGTAGTCAACACTCCTCTTTCAAAACCTTCGTTGGAAGGATCGATTTCAGCCTGAAAAAGTTCCTCATAAGTTGGATTGTGTAAGATTTCAACAGTTGTATTAATTCCGTACTTTAATAGATCTGTGTTTTTCATAGATAAGTAATTAAAATTTAATAAGTTTCAACAGTTCAAATTTTCTCGGCATCAAAAATAGCGTTTTTTCTACCCTCGGTTCATGGTAAAAGATTAAATTAAGATCAATTCAGGATGAGGCTCTTATCTATGGGGTTCAGAAGGGACAACAAATTGATAATCAATCCGGCTCAAAGAGGCGCAAAAAAAAAGAATGTTAAGAAATCCTTAATTTCAAAACATTCTTTTTTATAGTCAGTTAACTGAGACTTATGACCTTGGATGGAATTGATTTAAAGTTGTTTTAAGATAATCCCTGTCCAGGTGAGTATAAATCTCTGTGGTCAAAATTGATTCATGACCCAGCATTTCCTGTACGGCACGCAGGTCAGCACCACCGTTAATCAGGTGAGTAGCAAATGAGTGCCTGAAAGTGTGGGGGCTGATCTTCTTATCGAAACCTGCTTTGGCAGCAAGATTTTTAATGATAGTAAAGATCATTACACGACTTAGTTTTTTTCCACGACGGTTCAGGAAAAGAATATTTTCGCTGTCTTTGGAGACTTTTAGCGTTTTTCTGTAAACTTCAAGATACTTATTAATTTCTTCAATAGCCTTTTCACTTACAGGAACCAATCTTTCCTTATCAGCCTTTCCTTCCACCTTAATATATCCCTGATCGAAGAACAGGTTGGATATCTTAAGATTTACCAGCTCAGAAACACGCAAACCACAACTGTACAAAGTTTCAAGCATGGCCTTGTTTCTTTGACCTTCAGGCTTGTTTAACTCTACAGTATCGATCATTGTATCAATCTCTTCGATGGTCAGTACATCAGGAAGCTTTCTACCAATCTTTGGAGATTCCAGTAATGTCGTCGGATCACTGGTTACTTTTCCTTCCATAAGCAAGAACTTATAGAATGATTTGATACCGGAGATCGTCCGCGCTTGTGTTCTCGGTGAAACACCCTTCTCATTGATCCATTCTACGAATTTTTTCAAATGATTCAGTTTCACTTTTTCAGGGGCGAGTTTCTTAAGTTCCTGATCAGCAAACAACATCAGCTTGTTAATATCATTGATATAAGCCGCGATTGAGTTTGCAGACAAACCCTTTTCCAAACGTAAGAAGGATTCAAATCCTTTTTTGCTATCTTCCCATTTCATAATTAAGTACTTTAAATTAAGTTTCTATAACAATTATTAATAATTTTGATACGTAAACTCTTTAAAATGTTGTATTTATCTAAAATATGAACATCCACCCAGATTACATAATTTTAAATACGAGTTTACAATCGGTTAAGTTACTATTTTTATTAAAATAAAACGTCAAAATATGAAAATTTTGTTAATAAATGGCCCAAATTTAAATTTATTGGGAATCAGGGAGAAAAATATTTACGGAAACAGCTCCTTTGAAAGCTACTTTGCAACTCTTAAGGATAAGTTTCCTTTTATTGATTTGGAGTACTATCAATCCAACATCGAAGGCGAGTTGATAAATAAAATCCATGAGAAAGGCTTCACTTACGATGGCATAGTTATCAATGCAGGTGCTTATACTCATACATCGGTGGCCATCCGTGATGCTATTTCCGGGATTAAAGCTCCGGTGGTGGAAGTCCATATCTCCAATATCCTTACCCGTGAAAGTTTCCGGCACGAATCAATCATAGGCCCTGTATGTATTGGCGGTATCATGGGTTTTGGCCTTGATTCCTATCGCCTTGCCATTGAAGCCCTTATTGAATACGTTAAAAAATAAACCATTTATTAAGCCGTCAATTCATGTAATAGAACGTTATATAAAAAAAACAATACTTTTGCCGCCCCTATATATAATGTATACTTTAAAACCATCAGGCTGTATCTTTGTTTAATGGGACCATTCATAAGTATTCTTTTTGACAAAAATATAATAAAATAAACATATATGAAATTTACAAAAATTGTTGCCACCCTGTCTGATAAACGTTGTGACCCTGAATTTATACGTCAGTTGTATGAAGCCGGAATGAATGTTGTCAGATTGAATACCGCTCATATCTCACTGGAAAGCGCCCTGATGATGATTCAGAATGTAAGAAGTGTTTCTGATAATATCGGCATTCTGGTGGACACCAAGGGACCGGAAATTCGCACTGTCGGTGTTATTGATCCCATCGCTGTTCATGAAGGGGATACCATTAAAGTAAAAGGCGGACAGGGACAATCAACCCGGGAAATCCTTTATGTGAGCTATGAATTAATACAAATGGGCGTTCCTGTTGGCAACCAGATATTGATTGATGATGGCGAACTGGCCATGACTGTCATTGATAAAAATGATGATTTCTTAACCTGCAAGATTAATAACCAGGGCGTCATCAAGAATAAAAAGAGTATCAACATTCCGGGAATAACGATTAACCTGCCTTCCATCAGTGAAAAAGATGCAGAGTTTATTGCATTTGCCGCCCAGCAAGAGGTAGACTTTATTGCTCACTCTTTTGTCAGAAACAAGAGCGATGTGCTGGCCGTTCAGGAAATACTCAACCAGTTGAACAGCAATGTCAAGATCATCTCCAAGATCGAGAACCTGGATGGTGTAAATAATATAGAGGAAATTCTAAGTGTATCCTATGGCATCATGGTAGCACGTGGCGACCTTGGCATTGAAATACCTGCCGAAAAAATCCCCGGGATACAGCGTATATTAATCAGGAATGCCGTTCAGCAGAAAAAACCTGTTATCATAGCCACCCAGATGCTGCATTCCATGATCGACAACCCTCGTCCTACGCGTGCTGAGGTGAGCGATGTTGCCACTGCCATTTATGACCGTACGGATGCTGTCATGCTTTCAGGCGAGACTGCCTATGGCAGCTACCCCGTTGAATCGGTAAAGGTGATGGCTAAAATCGCCCGTGAAGTAGAATCCAGTAAAGACCGTAGAAATGACCTTCCTGTTCCCCGCCTGGACAATGAGACTTCTGCATTCCTTGCTGAAGCTGCTGTACTGGCCTCAAAGGAATTAAAAGTAACGGCTATTGTTACTGATACACTTACCGGAAAAATTGCCCGGTACATTGCTGCCTTCAGGGGCGCTTTGCCTGTATATGCCAAATGCCACAACGGCCGGGTAAAACGGGAACTCTCACTCTCCTATGGTGTGTTCCCCAGCGAAATAGTATCCAAGAAAAATAAGCACAAACTGATTGAAACTTCTCTTCTTGACCTGGTGGAAAGAAATCTTATCACCGAACAGGACACTGTAGTTTATGTAGGAGGAAACTTTGGCGTGGGAGGCGGCACTTCATTTATCGAAATTGCTTCTGTTGAAAGGATGGCCCATGCCAAGATGGAAGGATAAGAAACAGTGGTCAGTAAACAGTGATCAGTAGGCAGTGGCCGGTTTGCAGTGATTACCATTCAGTGGTCAGTAAAAAGGAGTTCAATGAATTAGGAAATTTGATGTTTAATCATCCTCCTCTTTGCATCCATATTTATTAGGGTGTAAGAGCATATAGTTAATCAATTTACCTACTTCATTGACTTCTTGTATCATTATCTCATGCTTTTCTTTGGATATGTAATTGCATGCAAATGAGAAATCAAGCCAAACTTTAGTTTCACTATTTTCGGCATCAGAATCTGTAAGTTTACTTTTAAAGTGCTTTAAATAGTAACGTTTGCGATAAGCTTCGGCAACGTTTGCACAAACAGAACGTGAAGATCTTCTGATCTGATCTGTTAGTGCATATTTCTCTTCTATTGGGAAGCTTTTTGTCAGTTCAAACACTTCCATTGCCAGGTTAAAGCTTTTTTGATAAGCAATTAAATCTTTAAAATCCATAGTATGCTTTAATACTGAAATATTATCTGTACTAAATATACTACTATTTTTTAGATCAATGCTTACTGACCACTGACCAATTTCTCCTATAAAAAAATGGTCAATAATCATTAGGCAGTGATCTGTAAATAATGCGACTGCCTACTGATTACTGACCACTGCCTACTGAGCACTGATCACTGTCCACTTTTTTCTACCTCATATCCACCACTTCCACATCTTTGTGTTTGGTGGTATCGAATACGAAGTCCGTATCTTTGTATACCCCGTCGGTCTTGTATTCATTAATAATAACATTGTACTGATTGCCATCCTTGCCGGTCATGTTGGCACCGTGGATGAGCATCTTCTGCTTGTCAACCATCAGCTTGATGGTACGGATGTCGCCAACAGGCTTCTGGGGAGTCAAATCAATATTGTATACCGGAACCCCTGCATCAACTGATTCACCTGCCAGCTTATAGTTAAAGCCTCTTTCATAAATGGTAAAGATACGCTCAGGAGCCATCAGGTCGTCGGTATTTTCATCCGCATCCGAGATGCTTACCTCATTGGCATTAAGCATATAAGTCCAGATAGTCTTTCCGTCACTCACTACTTCCAGTCCCATCTTGGGAATGTTAAGCTTGTATTTTTTATTTTTAAGGACAATTGAACCGCTGCTCTTTTCCTTGATATTCTCTGTCTTGTTATTCATCTCGAAAGAGAATTTAGCTTCGATGGAAGGAAGAGACTGTGTTTTCTTAGTAACTTTTTCAAGTATTTCTTTTGCTTTCGCATCCTGCTGGCTGTATCCAACAAGTGACATAAGGGCGATAACAGATAGTATAAATAGTTTTTTCATTTTAATGTTTTTAATAATTAAAGTTTCTGGCTTCTGATAACTGATCACTGACCACTTTCTACCTCATCCCATTCAATAATTGTTCCAAACTATATTCATCCTGAAGTAAAACCTGGCGGGCCTTGCTTCCTTCACTCTGGCCGACAATCCCGGCAGCTTCGAGTTGGTCCATGATACGGCCTGCACGATTATATCCTATTGAGAATTTCCTTTGAATCATTGATGTTGATCCTTGCTGATTAGCAACCACCAGTCGTGCCGCATCATCAAACATCTCATCCCGTTCGCCCAGATCAGCCTTGCCGCCTCCTGCTTCCGCCTCACCTACATAATCCGGCAACATAAAGGCTGTGGTATAGCCTCTTTGATCTGCAATGAATTCACAGATACGTTCCACCTCAGGGGTATCGACAAAAGCACACTGTACACGGGTCATCATGCTTCCTGCCGAAACAAGCATATCCCCTTTACCGATCAGCTGATTGGCACCCGGAGTATCCAGGATAGTCCTTGAGTCAATCATCGAAGCTACCTTAAAGGCAATTCGTGTGGGGAAGTTGGCCTTGATCACACCGGTAATAATATTGATCGAGGGACGCTGTGTAGCAATGACCATGTGAATACCTACGGCACGGGCCAGCTGTGCAATTCGGGCAATGGGCAGCTCCACTTCCTTGCCGGCAGTCATGATCAGGTCAGCAAACTCATCAATGATCACAACAATATAAGGTAAGAAACGATGCCCTTTTTCAGGGTTCAGCCTGCGGGCAATAAACTTGGTATTGTATTCTATGATATTACGCACATGCGCTTTTTTCAGCAAGTCGTAACGGGTATCCATCTCAATGTTGACCGAGTTAAGGGTATTTTTCACCTTTTGAATATCGGTAATAATGGCATCTTCTTCATCGGGCATCTTGGCCAAAAAATGCTTTTCAAGCGATGAATAAAGGTTTAGCTCCACCTTCTTAGGGTCGATCAGTACCAGTTTTAGCTGCGAAGGGTGTTTTTTATAAAGCAAAGAGGTGATGATCGCATTTAACCCTACCGACTTACCCTGACCTGTGGCACCGGCTACCAGAATATGGGGCATCTTGGTCAGATCGACCATAAAGGTCTCATTTGAAATGGTCTTGCCCAACGCGATGGGAAGCTCAAAATTGGTCTCCTGGAACTTTTTGGAACCAATAATTGAGCGCATGGATACCATCTCCGGTTTCTGGTTCGGAACTTCAATACCGATGGTTCCTCTTCCAGGTATGGGAGCAATAATACGTATGCCCAATGCTGACAAGCTAAGGGCGATATCATCTTCCAGGTTTTTAATCTTGGCAATACGTATTCCCGGGGCTGGCACTATTTCATACAAGGTAATCGTTGGGCCAATGGTTGCCCTGATCTTTGTAATCTCTATTTTATAATGACGCAGCGTCTCTACAATCTTATTCTTGTTCGAGATCAGCTCTTCGTTGCTTACCTCGGCGTTGCCTGAAGCATGGTCATCCAGCAGTTCCGGAGTAGGATATTTATAGGAGGAAAGGTCAAGGGTAGGATCATAATCTTCCATCACCGGCAGATCGTTGTGATCCATTTCCTCTTCAACAATCTTTGTAACATGCATCTCCGGTTCGGTGGCCGTTTTTTTTGCAGGCTTTGTCAAACTGCTGAAAATCTGATCTTCAATACTCAGTTCAAGTTCCTTGTCCGACAAGGTATTCTCTATTTCAAAATCGTCATCATCCGGGGCATCCGGGTCCAGGTTAGCTTCTATCTTATCGTCTTCAGTAATGACCTTCGAGATGCTGATTTCCTCTGTTTCCTGCAGCAATGCAGCTTCGGCGGCAAGCACCGGTTCCATATCCTCGATTGGAGCAACAGCTGTTTCTTCCGGCTTTTCCTTTTTGGCAAGCAATTTGGTCAGCCAGGGAACAAATTGTCTGAAAGTTACAATCAGCAGAACAAACAATAGAAATACCACGATTAAATAGGCTCCGATCATTCCAAGCAGAGAGGTAAGCAAACTGGAGAGAATAAATCCATACATTCCTCCAATATATAGGAATTGGTTGTTGGCCGTATCGGTTAAGGCAAGCCCCAGGGAAACAGATGTCCAAAGCATCCATACCACCGAGAAAAGCAGCACCTTGAAGAATTTGATCTTCTTATAGCCAAAAAGGTTAAGAGCAGCTACTGAAAATATCACGATAAAGAAAAAGGAAGCATATCCAAATCCCAGGTTAATGAATTGTTCACTTAGCCATGCCCCTCCCTTGCCTGCAATATTCTGAACCTTCACGGAAGGATCCAACAGATAATCCTGCCACGGCAAGTCCAGCTTGCTCTGGTCGACTGCTCCTGAAAATGCGTAGGATACAAATGCAACAGCCATATACCCGCTGAGGATCATTAAGAATAATCCCAACGAATACTTAAAATGATTGCTCTTGAAAAATTTTATGGTCCCTTCAAATCTCTTTGGCCGGGGAGCTTTCGGTGCCTTCTTGATCTTTTTTGCCATTCTCTTCGATAATTCGCAGGCAAAGTTAACGATTTTTGCCTATCATGGTTTTCTCTTTTCACATCAAATTTATATTTATTTCTGAAAATAGTTCAACAATAAATAATTGGTCTATATCACTGATTATTTGCATATATTGAATGATAAAAAGTAAGGGAATGTTTGTCTTGTCAACCCTTATATTGCTGACGAGAACTGCTTAAAATAAACCTGTTGAAATCATTTTTTAACAAAAGAAATGTTTAAAAACATCTTTTTTCTTAAATATCCCTAACTTAGATCATGATTCCTGTGCTTTTCTTTCTTTAGGTTTGTAATGAACAATTTACAGGAACCAACTTTAAAACTGTGTATATCTATGAAAAAGATAGCGGTAGTGGCACTTGGCGGTAACGCCCTTCTAAGGGAAAATGAAACCGGCACCATTGAACAACAGGAATTGAATACCACCGAAACCCTTGAAAACCTTATTTTTCTGCTCAGGCAGGGATTCGAGCTGGTCATCACCCACGGAAATGGTCCGCAGGTTGGCAATATTTTAATGCGTAATGAGGCTGGCCAGCAAGTGTATAACATTGCCCCTATGCCCCTGGATGTATGCGTGGCCGACTCTCAGGGTGGCATTGGCTACATGATTGAACGAATGTTGCGCAACGTGCTTAAAAAGCATGGCATTCAAAAAAATGTGGTCACGATGGTCACCATGATTACCGTTGATCCCAACGACCCTGCATTCCAGAAGCCTTCCAAAGGGATCGGCAAGATCTATTCTGAGGAAGAAGCCACCAAACTGCAATCAGAAAAAGGTTGGCTCTTTAAACCCTCTTCCAAGACCCGGGGCGGATGGCGCAGGATGGTTCCATCACCTCAACCTATTGATATCATCAACCAGCAAACCATCGAACAGCTGGTTAGGGCAGGAAACATTGTAATTGCTGCCGGAGGAGGGGGCATCCCTGTTTATTATGACGAAAACAATGACCTTCGTACCGCCGATTCGGTGATCGATAAAGATCTTGCTTCCGCCTTGCTGGCTTCAAAAATCAATGCCAACGAATTTTATATCCTCACGGATGTCTCTTTTATCTATAAAGACTTTGGATTGCCTACCCAGGAAAAACTGGAATTCCTGAATTATGCCGATACTGTCAGCTATCTGGAAGCCGGCACTTTTGCCGAAGGAACAATGGCCCCAAAGATCAAGGCATGCCTGTATTTCATTAAAAACGGCGGTGATAAAAGCGTAATCACCGAGGCAAAGAAACTGGAAGACAAGTCGTACGGATCGAAAATTACCATGGAGTATGATTAAAGATGAAAAAAATGCCAGTTTGCTATTAATAACGAAGTACCAAAGTACCAAAGTGCCATAGTAGCAAAAGCACCCGGGAACTTATGTACATTGGCACTCAGGAACTTTGGCACTTTGTTACTTTGTTACTTTTTTCCCAAATAAAAATACTATCTTAAATGAAAATTTAACCCTTATGGAAATCAACTTAAAAAACAGGAACTTTCTCAAACTACTGGACTTTACCCCCGAAGAGATACAGTATCTTTTAAACCTATCTTCCAAGTTGAAAAAGTCGAAAGCGTCCGGCCTTGAAGAACAGATGCTCAGCTGTAAAAATGTGGCTTTAATTTTTGAAAAGACTTCCACCCGCACCCGTTGTGCCTTCGAGGTGGCAGCTTACGACCAGGGCGCTCATGTTACTTATCTCGGCCCGGCGGGCTCCCAGATAGGTCATAAGGAATCGATTAAAGATACGGCACGTGTACTTGGACGTATGTATGACGGCATTGAATACCGGGGATATGGCCAGGAAATAGTGGAAGAGCTGGGCAAATATGCCGGCGTTCCTGTGTGGAACGGACTGACCGATGAGTTTCATCCTACCCAGATACTTGCAGACTTTCTAACCATGAAAGAGCATTCTGACAAGGATCTTTCTCAAATAAAGTTTTGTTACCTGGGCGATGCCCGTAACAACATGGGCAATTCGTTAATGGTAGGGGCCGCTAAAATGGGAATGGATTTTAGGGCTGCTGCTCCCGAATGTTATCAGCCCAACCGGCAGTTGCAGGATAAATGCCGTGAAATAGCATCCCAAACTGGTGCAAAACTATTAATCACCAACAATGTCGAAGAAGCCGTTAAGGACTGTGACTTTTTGTACACCGATATATGGGTCTCGATGGGAGAACCCGAATCTGCATGGCAGGAAAGAATTGAGCTGCTACTCCCCTACCAGGTTAATCACCGGGTGATGGAACTTACCGGCAACCCGAATGTGAAGTTTATGCATTGCCTGCCGGCTTTCCATAACCGTGAAACCAGGGTGGGTGAAGACTTGTATAAAAAGTTTGGTCTTGACGGGCTTGAAGTTACCGAAGATGTATTTGAAAGCAAGGCTTCCATCGTCTTCGATCAGGCCGAAAACAGGATGCATACCATCAAGGCAGTAATGGTAGCCACCCTTGGATAAAATTAACTAATTTCAAAAGAAGAAAGCAAGGCTAATTGATAAACACTTTGTTTTCTTTCTTCCTCTCCTTTTTTCCTTGTTGACTTTAATGTCAACAAGGAAAAAAGTTTTTCAACGCGTCTTAACTTGAAACTTTAATCGGAACACAAACAAAAGCCGATGGGTAGAAGCATGAATCAGGCAAATGCACAAGCAAGCTGTTTGATTCTTGAAACAAATTGCCATGCCATAACCACTAAGTCTGTTTCAGTGCTATATCAGGGATCATTCTGAAAACCCGGTAGATAAAGATAAAATGATTCATCCAGGCACTTTTCCTGAAACTAAAATTCCCTGATACAATAAGTTAAGAATCCTTGTTTTGGCAACCCTTTGCTACAACCAATGGACAACTTGTTTTTTTCCCAATTCTCACCTTTCCATTGCCACTATGGCACAGCTATCGATCAGACAGGGGCACCAGATAGGTAATGCTTGCTTAAAACCCAGGAGAAACGAATTAAAGACAGTTCACCGGGTACAAGTGCTTTTATCAGCTTTATAAGAATGAAAATTGAATGACAGGTTCCGATCATCCGCCCTATTGACCTTGATCCCTTTTTTCATCACCAGGCGGGAAAAACATTACACATCATGCAGTAAGTACTATCCAACGTATTATGCACTTGATCCTTTAAACATTTAAACTAAAAAAAACCCTTTCCGGTCAGAAAAGGGGTTATAAAATTAGAGAGAAAACTTAAAAAAGTTAAATCCATTATACTATCGGGTATTACTTTCTTCTTTTGGTCTGTCCTACCTTCATCTTTTCGGTTGTAGTAGATTCCGGACGCCTGGAAGCTTCTTCCTCAGGAACGAATCTTCCTGTTTCAGCATCCCTTGTTCTTTTAGACATTCGTGCCATAATAGGATTTGTATTAGTATTATTATTTTAATTCTGTAAGTAAATATACAAAATCCTTCCGCCAAAAACAATGCTTTTTCCCTTTGATTTTACTAACTTTATATAAGAAGAAGCATATATGGAAAATATCTTAGAAGGGTGATTCCATAAAAATAGCCCTGCTAAAACTTGATGATCATGAACATTAAACTTCAATACACAGCTTTCTTATGCTTGCTGACCATACATAGTGTCTTTTCACAATGGGTGCAGACTGGAGGGCCTTACGGAACTACCAGGATCGTGGGGGTATTTACCAACAACAGCCGTATTTACGCTGCCACATCATGTGGATTGCACAGTACAGGCAGCTTAACCGATAAATGGGATTTAAAATCGACGCTGATCCTGGAGAGCTTTGTAAAAAAGGATAACATACTGTATTTTGGAGGAAGCAAGAGTGGCATTCAGCGCCTCGACTTATCAGAACCGGGATTTATCGCTTCCTCTGACGGAATGCAGGGAGTAACCGTGCTTACCTTAAAAGACGGGGGCACATGCCTCTATGCAGGGATCGAAGGTATGGGGTTTTACAAATCGACAGGATATACGGGTGAGTGGACTCCCTATAATTTGGGCTTACCTGCTGAAACCGCCTATTATCCGCCGGAACAGGGCGGAGGATCGTATTATATCAGACATGCCAACTCAATAGAAATCCTTGATAGTACCATTTTTTGTGCCACCCATGTGGGAGTGTATAAGGCAAATATGAGGAAAATGATGTGGAGCAAGTCTGGGGCAGGCCTTTCCACTGAGAATGTCCAGTTCATTAAGTTGGTGGATGGTTATCTTCTGGCTGCCCTGGACAACCGGCTTTACTACAGTTCAGACAAGGGAGAAAACTGGCGGCTCATGTTAACGGCAGCCTCAAAAATTTCCTCCATCAACGGGTTCAAAGAATATTTAGCGGTAACAACTCTTGGGGCCGGCATTTATGTATCTCCGGATCACGGACTGACATGGAAAACATTGAATGATGGATTGACGGATGTAAAGGTAACCATGGTTACCGTAATTAACGATACCCCTATTTGCGGAACTGAGACCCAGGGCATATTTTACTACAATGGAACATCATGGGTGAATCATTCAACAGGAATTATTTGTTCCGATATCAAGGCAATGGACATTAGCGGAAATTCTCTTGCTGCCAGTGACCCGAACAAGGTTTACCTGGCCAACAGCAGCGTAAGTTCATGGACAAGCATTTCACCATCCATCGACAATGCCTATTTCGGCTTCATTAACACCATGGGCAATAAAATCTTCCTGTCTTACATGACCAATGATGGCGGTCAGTTCATTAAATATTCCAATGGAGACAATGCCTGGCAGGACTTGAAAGCACCGATCCCTTTTAAAGGTAATGACCCTTATAAAATGCGTGTCAATGGTAACCGGCTTTACGTTTATGAAAACGGAATCATTTATTATACAGATGATCTGGGGGCAACCTGGACTAACCTTACCTATTCTGATAAGTTTTGTAACGATGTCTATGATTTGATTGTTTACAAGAATACTCCATTTTCTGCTTCCTGTGGAAGTGGGGAGCTGCTCAGGCTGTCGGACAATATGCAATGGGGATTGTCAAATAACGGCCTGCCCACTACAAGAGAAATTACCAGTATGGCCTATTCTGACAGCGCCCTGTATGCCTATTCCTATATCAACGGATTATACGTAAGCAGAGATAATGGACAAAACTGGGCTAAAGCAACCGAGGGGTTTCATACCGATTGGAACATCCGCTCATTTGCCTTTCTCAAGGACATTATTTTTTTATCCACAGTAAAAGGGGTGTATTATTCCAAGGATTTCGGGCAGAGCTGGAACCTGATGGATGAAGGATTGAAGAATATAAATACGGGGCCCTTGGTCATTTATAAGGATACTCTTTATGTTGGCACAAGAGGCAATGGGGTATGGAAACATGACCTGATGGATTTTCTGCCGCCAAAAGAGGATTCTACCGCCAAAATGGTGCAAATAAAAATATATCCTAATCCCGCCACAGACTACATACGATTTGATTTTCCTGGTTTTGATAAAGCGCAGATTAAGCTGGTTGATATTTTGGGCCGGCAGATGATCAATACTAAACTGGGGGCAGACAAACAAATTTCAGTTGCCGGGCTCAGCAGCGGAACTTATATCATTGTCATTATCACCAGCCGGTATGTTTTCAACAGCAAAGTGATTATAAAAAGGAAAGAGTGAAAGGCAGTGATCTATGGTCAGTAACTAACTACCGGCGGCATCGCAATCTTATGCACATCGGCTCGCCATAGCACTATTTCCAATTTGCCGAAAATCACTAACATATCCATTCATTTTGTATATTTAATATCCTGATTCCATTAAATATACCATCATGAAAGAGGAATTGACCCATGAGCGTAATAAACTGCTTGTCTCGATAGAAAAACTACTGGAAGGGCCCATGGTGTTTCTGGGATTCATCTGGCTGCTTCTGCTGGTGTTGGAACTGGTTAACGGACTTTCAAAACCTTTGGAATATGTCAGTTTAACCATCTGGGTGGTATTCATTATTGACTTTCTGTTAAAGTTCATCCTTGCCCCTAAAAAAGGCCTGTTTTTAAAACACAGCTGGCTTACGGCCATTTCACTGTTTATTCCTGCTTTACGGGTTTTCAGGGTATTCCGCATTGTCAGACTGCTGCGCGGATTAAGGGGTATCCGAATTGTCAGGCTGGTATCCTCCCTTAACCGGAGCATCAAAAGCCTGGAGGCTACCATGAAAAGAAGGGCTTTCGGCTATGTGTTGATCATCACCATCATTGTCACCTTTGCAGGGGCGGCCGGAATGTTTGCCTTCGAGAAGCCTAACCCTGGTTTCGACAGCTATGGCATGGCACTGTGGTGGACGGCCATGCGGGTGATTACAGCGGGCAATGAGTTTAATCCACTGACGCCTGAAGGACGTGGACTGGCTTTTCTGATCGCCCTTTTTGGATATACCATCCTGGGCTATATCACCGCTACCATTGCCACCTTTTTCATTGGCCGGGATGCAGAAGATAAAGATGCGCCCGTGGCGGGCTCCGGTGATATCAAAGAGCTCAAATCGGCCATCCAGGCACTTAGCCGCTCCATTGAAGAATTAAAAGATAACAACTTGAAGAAAGAAAGTAAACAGTGATCAGTAAATAGTGAGCAGTAATCAGGGCGTCCTCCTGTCCTGAATCGATTTCAGGATTGTTTCAGCACCTACTCCTGAACTTCCTGCCCGTCCGGTCAGGCGGGGTTTCAGGACTCCCTCCCAATCCTTTAATCCCTCAATCCTTCAATCCTTCAATCCCTCTATCCCTCTATCCCTCTATCCCTCAATCCCTCAATCCTTCAGTCCTTCAGTCCTTCAATCCTTCAGTCCTTCAATCCTTTCTTGCCACAAATTATCTGTATTCAATTGTATCTTGACAAAATCTATTATATTTACAAGCAAAAGTGTTCTGAAATTTGAAATGTATTTGACCTGTTTCTTAGGTATCCTAATGAACTGCTCCGGAAAGATGCAGGCGGCTAATCTGTTTTCCATAGCTGCCTATTGAATGATTGGATGAATTACAACAATTATAAATGTTGAATAGCGGTTTTTATTAATACAGCATTATGGGATCTATAAAGGAAGTTTCGAAGAATGTTTGTCGGGAAGGTACCCAGGAAGTAGAAGACATAACCAATTCAGATCGTAATGACTTGAATTGTGAAATCCATGAGGCGTTGGATCATGAACGGGAGTTGTATCAAGACCTTGCAGCCGCATTGCCCCTTGGAATTTACAGATTAAGAGTTTTCCATGATGGGGGGACCACTGCAGCCAGATGGGGCAGTCATATAGATGCACCCTATGCCATTGAATTTGTAAATGACCGTTTTTGCGAGATAATAAATATCGAAAAACGGACATTTATCAACAATCCTGCCATACTGCATGGCTATTTGCATGAAGACAACAAAGCAGAATTCATCCATCGGAATGTAGAAGCGAACCTGCATACCCTCCCCTTTTCTTGGGAAGGGAAATTTATTAGGGACAATCAGATTATATGGATTCATTTTGAATCCATTCCCAGGGTCCTGGAAAACAAAGATATCATGTGGACTGGGTTTCTCGAGGATATCTCAGAGCGGAAAAGAGCTGAACAGGAACTTCATCAAAAAAATAAAGAATTACATCTGTTGAATGCGGAAAAGGATAAATTCTTATCTATCATCGCTCATGATTTAAAAAGCCCTTTTAACTCCATCATAGGATTTAGCGGGATTCTATTGGAAAAGATAAATCAGCAAAACCCGGATATTGCTGTTATAAATGACTATGCTGAAATCATAAGATGCTCCTCTCAAAGGGCTATGAATTTATTGCATAACCTCATGCAATGGTCGCAGGCACAAACAGGACGTATGGATTTTAATCCTGAAGATTTCGACCTAACGGTATTAATAGAGGAAACTATTCAGCTTTATGAAATTGAGGCTGCACAAAAGGGTATTCAAATACGAAAAGAATCACCGGCCTCAGTTCAGTTATTTGCGGATAAGGCAATGATGAGCACCATTTTAAGAAATCTAGTGTCCAATGCTTTGAAATTCACTTATAATGGAGGTAAGGTGGAGATTATTACCACCGAAATAACCAAAGAAGTTATCGTCTCAGTAAAAGATACAGGGGTGGGTATGACAAAATCAACAATGGATCGCATCTTTCATATTGATACAAGTTACTCATTGCCCGATCTTAACGGCAACAAAGGAACCGGGCTCGGACTGGTGCTGTGCAAAGAATTTGCAGAAAAGCACCATGGCACCATTCATCTGGAAAGCGAACCGGGCATAGGCTCAACCTTCCATGTTACCATTCCCCGAAAAGAAAAGGATTAAAGATTTCCAATCAGTCCATTTACTACAAACACAACATTTCCGGTGACTTCAGCAGAACCCGGTCGTTTCCTATTCTTAGTTATTTATGCGAATCAAAGGTTAAGCAGGATGTACTAAAAAGACTCAACCTGGGTTGTCATTGAGGCATTCATCTGTTCCAATAAATCATCCATAGCTTACCATCAAAGTTCCGGAGAAAGTAACATCCCGGATGGACCACATTTGGTATTTAAGTACTATTTATATACTATTGATATACTAAAATAAAGGTTTTAGTATATCAATAGTATATAAATAGTATTTCATATCCATACCTGGTCCAACTGGATTTACTATTTACAGGAAGGAGTTTATTATTTTACGGGTATTTGCTATGATCCTATTCAACCGGATGGTCCTTGGGTCAAATTACCAGCCATGCCCTTGTTAAACGGTTACATAGCTGCCAGGATAATACGTGGTAATCTTCAAATTTCAACCCTTGACTCACATTATATACGCATAGCTGTTCATGTTCATTTGTCATCTCTTCTTTTCAGGGATTTCGAAGAAAAAACCATTTTATACTATCATTCTATTTAAAATGTATTTTTTTTAGAAAAACGTAAAAATAGTCCATCTCCAAATAAATGACTTTTGTTGTTTTCTTCCTTAACATGTTCAGTTAAAAAATTGATAATTAGTACCAATCTTATTGTCCAATGTTTTGCAAGCCCTGCAAACAGGCCTTTCTGATAAAATATAGGACGTTGGAAATTTGCTTTTTTGTGAAGTATTTTTTGATATATTGGGAACCATATAACAAACAAAAAGGCAAAGCCTTTGTTAACATTATGAGTGGGAGAACTTAATAGACTGATAAATATAAAAAACCGAAAATATGTTTGATCTCGATCTGATTACAAAAACGTATCTGCAATTGGATGCTAAACTGGCAGAAGTCAAAAGGCTTCTGAACAGACCATTGACATTATCCGAGAAAATACTTTATGCCCATTTATATCCGCAACAGCCTGTACGGGACTTTATCAGGGGGAACGACTATGTTGATTTTGCACCCGACCGGGTAGCCATGCAGGATGCTACGGCCCAGATGGCCTTGCTGCAATTCATGAATTCAGGAAAGAGCAAGACGGCGGTGCCCACCACTGTTCATTGCGACCATTTGATACAGGCCAGTAAAAACGGCTTGGCAGACTTAAATGAAGCCCTTAAGACA